>CAZTBS010000008.1:0-57747 GCA_964612125.1 uncultured Leucobacter sp.
ACCACTGCCAGGCGAGCGGGGTCTGGTAGTCATCGGTCGCGACGAGCAGGCACCAAACCCACGGCGATTCATAATGATCAGGCATTTGATCGTTGACCCCACAAAATGTGACGGAGTCGGTATTTGTGCGCTCAAAGCACCCCATCTGATTGAACTCGATTACTGGGGCTTTCCGATGGTCGTCGATGCCGCGCTGACGCCTAAATCTGAGCGAGAGGCGCAGCGCGCAATCGACGCGTGTCCCAAACGTGCGCTGCTCCTTGTTCACCGCGACGCTGGTCCTTAGCTCGATTCTCCGGCTGCTCCCTGAAGGCACGTTAGGCGGGCGGTTGACTCCGGGTGCAGCAGCTCATGCGCAATTTGTGAATCGGTAACCAAACTGTAGGGCAGGTCGGACTCAAGCGCAGCTTCGTCAGACCCCTTCCTTTGAGCGGAAGGCGCGTAGCTAGAGGCTAGGCTCTTCTCAGGGTCTTGCGGATCCACCCATTAGCTTTCAGGGAAGTGAGGGTGAGTGACCCAGGGAACAGTCTGCCCGCATAGGGAGACTTTCATACGAGGGGGCGTGGATCGTGTTTGCCGGTATCAGGCGTCAGAATGAGTTGTCTTTCGCGACAGCATCACTCTTGCTCTCGTACGGACTCTTTTCCGGCTTGGCATACTTCGTGTTTCGGCTTCCGGAGATTCCGCGCAGTTACTTGTTTCTCGGGGTGGGTGTCGCCGCGTTGGTGTTCGGCGTGTGGGTGCTGTTCCGCGGCAGGCGGATCACCCTCTGGGGCGCTGCGACGCTGATCGTTTCTACCGCGGTGGCGATGCTCGTTCTTACGGCGAACACCAAGCTGGAAATTCGGGCTATCAATTACGGGGTGTATGTCTACCCGCTGTTTGTGTATCTCGTGTGGTTTTTGCCGCGTTGGCTTGCTCGTACGATTGGCCTCACGTGGTTGGCTGTCTATGCAACGATCGTTCTGCTTCGATACGGCGTCGAGGGTGTGCCGCTGCTCTTTACTGTTGCGTTTTCTTCTGTCGGGATCGCTGAACTTCTGGCCTGGTTTCGAGATCGACTGCAACGCGCGACCCTGACCGATCCGCTGTGCAAGGTGTGGAACCGGCGTGGCTTCATGGTGTTTGCTGAGAAGGCGCTGCGCGCATCACAGCGAACGAACAGGCCACTCGCCATTCTGTTTCTCGACCTTGACGGTTTTAAAGCGATCAATGACCAGAACGGGCACGCGGCTGGTGACGAAGTGCTCCAGAAGTTTGCGCTGGCACTCGAGCAGGCTGTCCGGCCAGAGGACACGCTGGCTCGCGTGGGCGGTGACGAGTTTGCCATACTGTTGCCGAACACCAATGAGGAACAGGCTCTGCGGATCGGAAATCGACTTCGGCGAGAAGTCACGGTGTGCGACTGGTCACTCGGGGTTGCTCAGATCGAGCCAGGAGAGACCATCCATTCGTTCATGGCACGAGCAGACGAACTGATGCTGGCCGAGAAAGCCTCGCGCAAGACCAGGCGGTAGTCAGGGACAGACTGATCATCCTTCCTCACACACCAGAATCGTGTGATCTTGCTGCATGATGTCGCTCGAAAACAGCGGATAGGTGTAGCGAAAACTGGAGCCAATTTCTCTCGATATCAAAACACTTCAGCGAAGTTCGGTAAACTAGGCCGAGAAACCGAAGAAGAAGCTGCGATTTTTTGATATGGAGAACAGACTGCCGTGAGCGAACCCGTGATCATCTACACGCACACCGACGAGGCTCCCGCGCTTGCGACAGCATCTTTCCTTCCCATCGTTGAGAAGTTCACCCGGGCGGCGGATATCGCAGTGGAGACTCGCGACATTTCGCTTGCCGGGCGAATTCTCGCGGAGTTTCCAGAGAACCTGAAGACTGAACAGCAAGTCTCCAATGCGTTGGCGGAGCTCGGGGCACTCGCGACCGAACCCGAGGCCAACATTATTAAGCTGCCAAATATTTCAGCCTCCATCCCGCAGTTGAAGGCAGCGATCGCGGAACTCCAAGCTCAGGGCTTCGACATCCCCGATTACCCGGATGAGCCGTCAAACTCTGAGGAGCACTACATCGCTTCACGGTACGGCAAGATCAAGGGATCCGCAGTAAACCCGGTCTTGCGTGAGGGAAACAGTGATCGCCGAGCACCCCAGTCGGTGAAGAACTACGCGCGCAACCACCCGCACCTGAACAAGCCATTTGCCAAAGATTCAAAAACCCGGGTCATGACGATGGGGCAGAATGACTTCTTCTCGAACGAGCAGTCGATTGTTTTTGCGGAAGAAGATGAACTGCAGATTCGTTTTGTTGCAGACAACGGCGCACAGACCGTCCTGAAAGACAACCTGCGGGTGCTCGAGGGTGAAGTCGTCGATGCGACATTTA
Organism: uncultured Leucobacter sp.; assembly: GCA_964612125.1. Classification (GTDB taxonomy): domain Bacteria; phylum Actinomycetota; class Actinomycetes; order Actinomycetales; family Microbacteriaceae; genus Leucobacter. The sequence continues at coordinate 2,398 of CAZTBS010000008.1, forward strand.
TGTCTGCGAAGGCGCTTGACAGCTTTCTGACCGAGACGATCGCACGGGCGCAGGCCGAAGATGTGCTCTACTCGTTGCATTTGAAGGCCACCATGATGAAGGTCAGCGACCCCATCATGTTTGGCCACGCGGTGAAGGCATTCTTCGCAGACGTGTTCGAAAAGCACGGTGCTGCACTCGAAGAGGCAGGCCTGACACCGAATAACGGACTGGGTGCCATTCTTGCTGGTCTGAACGATATCCCCGGTGGTCAGGTGATCGCCGATGATGTTGCGGCCGTGATCGCGCACGGACCACGCTTGTCCTACGTCAACAGCGACAAAGGTATTACCAACCTGCACGTTCCCTCAGACGTGATCGTCGATGCTTCAATGCCGGCGCTGATGCGCAATGGCGGCAAGCTGTGGGGTGCCGACGGCAGCGAAGACGACACGATTGCCGTGATCCCAGACTCCTCGTACGCCGGTGTCTACCAGGCCACCATCGAAGACATCATCGAGCACGGTCCGCTAGATCCTGCAACCATTGGCACAGTGCCCAATGTGGGTCTGATGGCACAAGCGGCCGAGGAATACGGCAGCCACGACAAGACCTTTGAGATCACGGGCAACGGGCGTGTCGAGGTGGTGAGCAGCACCGGCGAGGTGCTGATGTCGCACAACGTCGAGACCGGTGACATCTGGCGCGCAACGCAGACGAAGGATCTGCCGATTCGTGACTGGGTGAAGCTCGCCGTCACGCGTGCCCGCGCCACGGGAGTTCCCGCCGTGTTCTGGCTCGACGAAGCTCGCGCGCACGATGCGTCGCTCATCAAGAAGGTAAATACCTACCTCGCCGACCATGACACTTCAGGTCTGACCATCAAGATCTTGAAGCCAGAGCTCGCGACCCGCTACACACTCGAGCGTCTTCGTCGCGGCGAAGACACGATCTCGGTGACCGGTAACGTGCTGCGCGACTACCTCACCGATCTGTTCCCGATTCTCGAGGTGGGCACGAGTGCCAAGATGCTCTCGATTGTTCCGCTGCTTGCTGGCGGTGGCCTCTTCGAGACAGGTGCGGGTGGCTCTGCCCCCAAGCATGTGCAGCAGCTGGTTGAAGAGAACTTCCTACGCTGGGATTCTTTGGGTGAGTTCTTTGCGCTCGCTGCATCGCTCGAGCACTACGCAGATCGCACCGGGAACGCGAAGGCACGTGTGCTCGCAGGGGCGCTTGACCGTGCAACCGGCACCTTCCTCGAAGAAGATCGTTCGCCTGGCCGCAAGGTGGGCATGCTCGACAACCGTGGCAGTCACTTCTACCTTGCCCTCTACTGGGCAAAGGAGCTCGCCGAGCAGACCGAAGACGCGGAACTGGCAGCGGTATTCGCGCCGATTGCGCAGCAGCTGATTGAGAACGAGAGCACGATCGTTGCGGAACTGCTAGCTGTGCAAGGCAGTCCTGTGGATATCGGTGGTTACTACCTGCCTAACGCGGAGTTGGTGGCACAGGTCATGCGCCCGTCAGCAACGCTGAACGCGATCATCGGCTAGATCCGGTGGTCGAGACCACCTTCGTCAAGATCTGCGGACTCAGCACACCAGAGAGTGTGGATCAGGCCGTACATCACGGTGCCGACGCGGTGGGATTCGTCTTCGCGGAGAGCGTGCGCAAGGTCACGCCTGAGCTTGCCCGTGACCTGGTTGCGCGAGTGCCCGACTCGGTTGAGACCGTCGGTGTCTTTCGCGCGCAACCAATAGACGACGTCATCGCAATCGCCCGAGCAGCAGGAGTATCAACGATCCAGTTTCACGGGCGGGAGCCTCTGGACGATGTGAGACGAGCGCAGCAGGAAGGCTTTCGCACCCTGCGCGCGTTCGGGGTAGATGAGTTCTCGGCTAGCAGTGGTGCGGATCGCGACGAGTGGGCAGATGAGCGGCTACTGGTCGACGCGGTGGAGCCAGGAGGCGGCATCCCTTTTGACCCGCGGCTGCTCGCGCACGGCGCTCCCATGGGATGGTGGTTACTCGCTGGCGGGCTGACTCCTGAAAACGTGAGAGCTCTGATTTCCCGTCTGCAACCTACCGGGGTGGACGTCTCGAGTGGGGTTGAGCTGCAGCGCGGAGTGAAATCGCTCGAACGCATCGCGGAGTTCATCCACGCTGCGAAAGGGGCACAACCGCTTCCTTAATCGATGCCCATGGCCTGCTGCGCGGCCACGAGCAGATGATTGATGGTTGGCACTCCCTCCGCACGCATCACTTCGTCTCCGGTTTCATCTCGCACGATGACGGTTGGGGTGGAGCGAATGCCGAGCGCTTCAGCTTGCTCTGGAATATCTGCCACATTGTGTTCGCGGAACTGAGCGGTGGGAAGAAGCTCGAGAGCCTGCCTGATCACGGCCCGTGTGTGATGGCACGGGCCACAGAAAGAAGAGGAGAACAGCTCGAACTCGAAGGGCCGCATACTCACTTCAACGTCAGTCTGCGATGAGTCATTCCTGCAGAGTTTACGAGCGTCAGTCCGACCAGTCCCAGCACTGCTGAAACTCCCACCCAGATCTCGGCACTCCAATTGGCGCCCGTTGCAGCCAGTTTGGTGGGCAACTGCTGCGTTCCAGAGCCGGCAGGGGGGTCGGGGCTCGGTGATGGGCTTGGTTCCGGCTCAGTCGCGACGGCGCGCCCGAGTGCGGGCGGATCCACCACCGGATGCGTCGCAAAGTGGTCGACGGTCATGTGCAGGTCATTGCGCCCGGTGTCGGTGGGATTTGCCCCTTCCAGAAAAACCGACAGCCCGTCCCCACCATTTGCGAGGAAAGAAATCGTGGCGACTGTGTAGGTTGCGGCGGGATCAATCGGGGTACCGTTGAGCGCCATTGTGGCGATGCGGGCACCGAGAGGCGCGTCAGGGCGATAACTGTAGCTGAAACCCTCCGACACGCTCAGATACCTGCGCACCTCGACCTCACCGTTCAAGCTCCATTGCTGCTCGAGCAGCGTGCGTAACTGCGCACCGGTGAGCTGCACCGTCATGATGGTGTTGGCAAACGGCTGCACATTCGCAACATCGCGGTAGGTCACCGTGCCCGCAGAAGCAACACCACCCGAACCGTCGGGAACATCGCTGCGGTAGCGCAGATCGGCCCGCAGCCCGCCCGCGTTCATCACCCCAATGTCGGCTCCAGGGATCGACTGCTGCGTGATGTCGGCAAGTAGGTTGCCCAGCGCCGATTCCACGCTCCGATCACTTCCCGGCGGCGTGCCACCACGCAGAATATCGGCACTGATGCGCCCGACCGGTGCGCGCCCGAGTGCATCGGCAGCTGTGACAGCGTTGCTGACGATCGCCGCCACGTCAGCATCTTCCGGGTAGAGTTGCGCACCGGTCTGCGTGTCGGTCAGCGGCAGCAACGCTGCGCTGACACCGGTCAGGGATGGCTCTGATCCCGCGGTCTCGAACTCGAGCACCAATTTTCCCAGTGCTCCGCCATACAACCCTGTCTGCACGACTGGGCGACCAGAGATGCTGCACGAGTATTGCTGGTGGGTGTGCCCGGAAGCGATGGCGTCGATGAGCGGGCTCGCGCCTCGAATAAGCGCACCAAAGGTGGTGTTTTCGTCAGCAATGCTGGCGCACTCGGTCGAGAGTGATCCGTCGTGCGTGAGCAGCACCGTTGCGTCAACCTGGTCATCGATCGCCGCAGCCACTCGGCTTGCCGCAGCGAGCTGAGAGGTGAATGCAATGCCGTCAATCAGTGCAGGGTTTACGGCCGTCGCAGTCTGCTCGGTGACGGTGCCAATGAAGCCGATGCGGATCCCATTGCGCTCCACAATCGCGTACTCAGACAGCACCGGCACACCCGTCACCTCGTCGACGACGTTTGCCCCCAATCCATAGGCCAATCCGTCGCTGCCGGTCGCGCTTGCGTAACGAGGTAGCACGCGATCTCGCAGGTCAGCGAATCCGCGATCGAATTCGTGGTTACCGACCGTGGAAACCTCGAGGCCCGCGGCCGCCAGAGCGTCGATGGTCGGGGTGTCTTGTGCGATGAAGGAGGTGAAGGTAGACCCACCGATGTTGTCACCGGCGGACGCAAAGATTGTCGACGGATCGTCTGCACGGAGCGCGGCCACGGCTCCGGCAAGCGCCGCGGCGCCCGCCACCCCGCGCGCAGGATCCGCCTCGAGCCTGCCATGAAAATCATTGATCGTAAGCACCTGCACGGTCGCGCTGCTCGCATCTGCATACGCGGTGACGGGGAGTGCCAGAGGGGTCACTATAGCTGCGAGCACCAACCCTGCTGCAACTGCGCGCAGAGGAACGGTCACGCGAGACCGGCGCTTCTGGCGAAGTGATGAGGGCATGCGGTCATTCTTGCAGGTGCGGATCAGGCGGCTCCTATGCTGCGGGTGGACTTGTGCCGAACACGAACGTCGACACCCCACAATGTTCACGAACTATTTCTATACAACATCCAAATTTCCTATGTGAAGTTGGCCAGCGTCCAATACGCTGGAGGCTCCGCTCCGCATTCTCAGCGACGATCACCTCCGTGTCATCGCGAGAGATTTGCAGCGGCCTGCGCCCCGAACACTCTGAAAGTGGAGACTCATGACTGACCTGTACCCGAGCCGAACCCTCGCCGACGCGCCGCGCGCAGACGACGGATACTACGGCCCAAACAGTGTCTCGTGGCGCGTCTTCTCTGACCCAGGGTCGATGCTGGGCGCTAAGAACGCGGTGTTCCTGCAAATGCTCGAACCGGGCATGATGACGCACTTTGAGCGGGTGTCGATGACGTCCGAGGGCCCGGAGGAGATGGCGGCCCGGTTTGACCGTACCTCTGCGTATCTGCGTGACGCGATCTTTGCCGACAAGGCACACGCAGATGCCGCGGCTGCGCATGTCGATCGTTTGCACGAGCACGCCACGTGGACGAACCCCGAAACTGGCGAGGTCGTCAGTGCGAAGCAGCCTGAGTGGCAGCGGTGGACGTGGTGGACTTACATTTGGTCCGCCGTGCGTGGTTACCAGGAGTTTGGCCCGGGGTTGTCGACGGCGGACGCCGACCGTTTGGTGGTCGAATCTCGTCTCGGCGCCGAAAAACTGTTTGTACCCGGGCCCTACTTCGAGACCTTCGCCGAGCTCGACCAGTACATCCGTGACGGGCTGAACACGAAAGCGCTCACCATTTTCGCGGCCATGGCAGGTCACGCCTTGCGTTACCCAGACGTCAAAGGCCCGATTGCGAAGTGGGCGACCCGTCGGGTGCTGAACGGCGTGCTCTCGTTGCTGCCGGAAGCCGCACGACTGTTCTACGCGGTCGAGAATCGCAGCGACAGGGAGTTGGCACGTGGGGCACGATTCACCAAGTGGGTCGCGAAGCTCGCCCGCAAGAACAAGACCGCAGAGCAGCTGATCGCCGAAGCTGTTGGTGACACGATCGCAAAGCCGTACCAGCGAGTTCGCGTCAAGCCCGCCTGATCGCCCGGCTGTTGAATCGAGAAGCGCGCATGTCCATCCCACCACTGCGAATCTTTGCCGACGATTTGCATGATGAGTTCGGCAGATGGCCGCTCGCATACACTTCGGCGGGAGGGCCTGAGCTCGCCGAGGTGGTGAGCATTGCTTCCGAAGTGGGCGATGGTGACGATCGCGATTTCGCGTGGGCTTTTGCCGTACGCGGGGATGCGCTTGTCGCGTCTGCCGAGGCCGCGCACGTCGCCGGTCACCAGGCAACTGCGGCTGCCCAGTTTGTGCGCGCCGCGGCGTTGTTCGGCGCCGCACTGCATCCGCTCTACGGTGACCCGGTGGATCCGCTGCTCCTTGACATCGCCGCGCGCCAGGAACGTGCACTCGATCGGGGGCTGGCGCTCCGTCAGCATCCTGCGATTCCGCTTGTGATTCCCTGTGATGGCAACGAACTTCCTGGATATCTCATTCCAGCCGAGGGGCACACGGCAGAGCCATCCCGGCCGGTGATCATCTTCGTCAACGGCTATGACGCCACCATGACTGATGTGTATTTCGCATCAGCGGTCGCGGCAACGCGTCGCGGATATCACGCGGTAATCTTCGACGGGCCGGGCCAAGGCAGCGTGCTGTACCGTCAGGGCATCCCGATGCGCCCCGATTGGGAAGTAGTGGTGTCAGCCGTTATCGACACGGTGCTGCAGTGTTCACTGGTGGATCCCAGGCGCATTGCGGTGAGTGGATGGAGCCTGGGGGGCTATCTGGCACCCCGCGCGGCCTCGGGCGACTCTCGTATCGCTGCCTGTATTGCTGACCCGGGGCAATGGGATCTGGGTCGCAGCGTGCGGGGTTTTGCACTGGCAATGGGGGCGACACCCCAGCAGGCCGCGGACCTCACACAACTCGATGATGCCTTCCTTGCCAACATGTGGGAATTTATTCAGCAAAATCGCAGACTGCGTTGGAGTGTGGTCCAGCGCGGGTTTTGGGTGAATGGAGTGCGAGATCTGCGCGAGTTTCTGGCGGTGACGCAGCAATTCACCCTGGTCGATCGGGCCGCGCAGATTCAGTGCCCGACTCTGCTCACGCTCGCAGAAAACGACCCACTCGCGGAGTCGACGCAGGAATTTTATGAAGCTCTGCGGTGTCCCAAAACTCTGCTGCGTTTCACTGCAGCAGATAGCGCTGCTGATCACTGCGAAATGGGTAACCGCAGCCTGCTGAATACGCGCGTGCTCGATTGGCTCGACGACACCTTCGCAGCTTCCTGATACTGGCTCGAGTGCTCTGTCCGCCTACTGTGACGGGCTATCGCGATTGGGTGCGGTTTTTGCGACGCACCTTCGCCTCTGGCTTGCCGCCTAGATACGATGCGGCGGGATCCACCACAAAGCCCTGCCGCAAAGCCTCACGCCCGATCAACATGCGGAAGACCATCTCGTGTCGGCTCGTCAAAGTGAATTCTGCGGTCAGTTGCCTACCGACGAGTTCAATCTGCATCAGCACCACCAGACGGTCTTGTGTGTGCCCGGAAGAACTACGCACTGTGCGTCGGTCGTGCACCGGCAGCTCTACACGCAACCCGTCGCTGTCGTTGTGCTGCCAGGGATGCACGGTGAAGCGCACCCATTCCGCACCATCGCGGGTGAACTCTTCGAGATCGGCGGCATGCAGGGCAGAGGTCTGCGCTCCGGTGTCAATTTTTGCTTTTATGTGCGACACGCCGATATCGGGCAGGGACACCCACTCACGCCACCCGGTGAGGGTGCTTGAATAGGGATGTTCGCTCACGCTTCTATTTTGGCAGGTGCCCCTCGTGAAACTCGCGATTCTCTCGCGCGCGCCCCACGCTTACTCCACGCAACGTCTGCTGGCGGCCGCTGTGGATCGCGGGCATCGCGCGCGCGTGCTCAACACGCTACGCTTCGGCATTGACCTCTCTGACGGTGCACCTGACCTGTGGTACCGGGGGAAGCAGCTCAGCGACTACGACGCGATTCTGCCACGGATCGGCAACTCCATTACCTACTTCGGGACCGCGGTGGTGCGCCAGTTTGAGCAGATGGACGTCTACACGCCCAATACGGCAAACGGGATCTCAAACGCACGCGATAAGCTGCGTGCGATTCAGATCTTGTCGCGCCACAACATCGACATGCCAGCCACCACCTTCGTGCGTAACCGTGCTGATGTGCGCCCGGCGATTGAGAGCGTCGGTGGCGCCCCGGTCGTGTTGAAACTGCTTGAGGGCACCCAGGGCATCGGCGTGATTCTTGCCCCGCAGGTGAAGGTCGCCGAAGCGATCATCGAGACATTGCATTCCACGCGTCAGAACGTGCTGATCCAGCGGTTCATCTCGGAAAGCCGCGGCCGTGACATTCGCGCGCTCGTGGTGGGCGACCGGGTAGTCGCTGCGATGCGGCGGGTTGCCAGCGGCGATGAATTCCGCTCGAATGTGCACCGCGGCGGCACCGTCGAAGCGGTGCAGCTCGAACCCGCGTACGAGCAGACGGCGGTGCGTGCCGCCCAGATCATGGGTCTCCGAGTCGCCGGAGTCGACATGCTCGAGGGAGCCGACGGCCCCCTCGTGATGGAGGTCAACTCCTCGCCAGGGTTGCAGGGCATCGAGACAGCCACCGGGCTTGACGTTGCCGGGGCGATCATTGACTACATTGCGCGTCAGGTTGCCTTCCCCGAGATCGACGTGCGTGAACGCCTCAGCGTGTCCACGGGGTATGGCGTTGCCGAACTCGTCATGCACGCGGGCGCTGAGCACATCGGGCGTCCCCTCGGCGATCTGGGACTCTGGGATCGCGACATCACCGTGCTGACCCTGCACCGCGGCGTGCAGGTGATCCCGAATCCGCGCAAGCACGTGGTGCTCGAACCCGAAGACCGTCTGCTGTGCTTCGGGCGACTGGAGGAGATGCGCTCCATGATTCCCGAGCGCCCCAAGCGCCGCGCACGCGTGCGCAAACTTCCGAAGGCCGCGCTCGATCTCGCCGAACAGCAGTAGCGGCGGGGTGGATCCGCGCGCGTGCGGGGTCAGCCGCGCTGAGCGACCAGATCGAACTCCACAAACCCAGTGGGCTCCACCGCCACAAACCCAAGGTTCGGTGCGGTGACCCCAAAATCGGCAAAGGTGATCGGAATCTGACCCGCGATTTCCGCGGACTCGCCGTCTGTACGCAGCTGCGCCGTGAAAATGACCCGTTGGGTGACACCAGCGATAGTCAGTTCGCCACTGAGTTCTTGTTCCACGGTTTCGCCGACGCGAGGCGCTGCGGCACCGGTCAACGGCGCCGCAAGACGAAACGTCGCGGTCGGGTACTCGGCTACGCGCAGCGCGGTGTCGCGAAAGTACGCGTCGCGTGAGGAACTGTCCGTGGTAATCGAGGCCACATCGACGGTGAGTTCGGCGCTCGTCAGCGTCAAGCCTTCAACAGTGAACACTCCCGTTACCTGTGTCGTGCGTCCCGTCACCGTGACGTCGGTGCCGTTGAGTACCTCGTCGACACGGTATCCCGCTTCCGAGTCGTCCGTGACACGCCACGCACCCGTCAAGTTCGCGGGGTCGAGCTGCTCACCGCTTGCCTCTGAGAGCACACTGTCTTCGGCAGTCAACAGCGGAGTCTCAGCTGGTTGTGGCGCAAAGAAGTCACGATAGATTACCGGCCCGGCTATGGCGAGCAGGCCACCCAGCACCACCACGATTCCGCTCACGATGACGATCCGCTTCGTGCTCTGCTTCATGCGATTCCCGTCGGTCACCTCAGGCGTTTCTCGACACCTAGGATGCCGTCTGCGTCCCAGAGAAGGCTGAGAATCGGGTCAGCTTCGCAGCACGCGGAACCCGCGCACCGGGTCGTAGCCGTGGATTTCGCGGGTGTCGAGCACCGCCATGAAATCGAGAATCTCCGCGGTGATGACCTGCCCCGGCACGAGTACCGGGAAGCCGGGCGGATACGGCGTCACGAATCCGCCACTCACCGGCACTTCGCCGCGATCCACCCGCTCACGCAGCTCTGGCAGCAGCACATGCTCAACTGCGGAGCGCCGCTGCCCCTTGAAGAACGCAGCCCGCATATCGCCATCAGGGAGTGTGCCGTCGGTCGCGTAGCCCTGCGAGAACGCACTGAAATCGGGGAGCGGCGGCATGTCCGTCTCGCTGGGCAGCGGCATCTCAGGGTCGCGCTGCTCTTGATACTCTGCAAAGCGCTCCGCAAGCTTCACCAATACCTCGATGAGGTAGGCGATCGAACTGCGCGAGGTGCCGATGTTGGTCATGAACAGCACGGTGTTGCGGCTGGTCTTGTTGACCTGCACACCGTACCGATCCATCAGGTAGTCGTGCTTAAAGGTGTCACCGTCAACGCCGGTGCGGCTGATTTCGATCGTGATGCGGCTCGGATCGACCACGAACTCGTCCGTTGCCCAGGCCTGCCACATGCTTGCCAGGCCGTCGCGCAGCGGCATCGGCCGACCGTACTCGCGGTACTCGGCAGGGATCAGGTCGTGAGCGGTGAGCACCCGGAAGGTGCGCCGCAGGAGTGGGTGCCGGGCGACCGCCTGCGACAGGCTGGTGGCCAGGTCAAGCTGCCGCTGTACGAGATCGAAGCCTTCGAGTTCGACCTGCCGTCGCCCCAAATCAAGCGAGGTCAAAATCTGGTAGTTCGGAGAGGTCGTGGTGTGCGTCATGTACGCCTCGTGGAACGGCTCTTCAGCCTCGCGCACCCAGTCCTGATCATACACGTGGATCATCGAGCCCTGCCGCAGCGACGTCAGGGTCTTGTGGGTTGACTGGGTGGCATACACCCGCAACCGTGCCTCAGGAGAAGGAATCAGGCGTTCGCTGAGCCACACTTCGTCCGGTGCTGGGTTGCCGTCGCGATCGAACAGGCGCTCCTGCTGCGCCTGGTAGTCGGACGCGTGCTGCGAACTCTTCAGGCGCTCTTCGAGTCGCTTGGCGGCGGCCATCGCCGTGCGGCGCCGGGTGACCGGGTGGAACGCCGCAAACGCGAACCACGCTTCGTCCCACAGGAACACCAGATCGGGCTTGATCGCGAGGCACTCGGCCATCACTCGTTCCGGGTCATAGACAATGCCGTCGAAGGTGCAGTTGGTGAGGGTCACCATGCGCACCTCATCCAGACGCCCCGCGGCGCGATAGTCGAGCAGCATCTGCTTGATGCGGCTGAGCGGCACCGCACCGTAGAACGCGAACTCGTTCAGAGGGTAGGCCTCAAGGTAGGCAGGCCTGGCGCCGGTCAGCATCAGTGCGTGGTGGTGCGACTTGTGGCAGTTGCGATCCACCAGCACCACCTCGTTCGGTGAGACGAGTGCTTGGTGCACGATCTTGTTCGCCGTCGAGGTGCCGTTGGTGACGAAGAAGGTGTGCTTGGCGCCGAATGCGCGCGCCGCGAGATCTTGCGCCTTTTTGAGAGTGCGCACTGGGGCGAGCAATGAATCCAGGCCACCAGAGGTGGCGCTGGTTTCGGCCAGCAACAGATTGAGACCGTAGAACTCGGCAAGGTCGGTGATCCACTTCGAACCGACGACCGAACCGCCGCGGGCAACTGGCAACGCGTGGAACACCCCGACTGGGCGACGCGCGTGGTCTTGGATCGCGCTGAAGAAGGGGGTGTCGTAGAGGTGCGAAATGCGGCGCAGCAGCGTCAGGTGCAGCTCGAGGTGGTCCTCGCGGCGGAACACGCGGCGGAAGCGTCGCGTCAGTGCGCTCGCCAGATCTTCGATGTGGGCGCCCGCCATGAGGTACAGGTCGAGCTCGGGTCGCAGGGTCGCAAGCGTGTCGGCAAGGCCGAGCACACGTTGAATCATGGCGAGGGAACTCTTCGCGGGAGCTGGCTGCGGGCCCGCCTCGGCGCGTGCCAGAGCGATGGTCTCGCGCAGATCCCGACTCAGGTGCTGTTTGGTGTGCTCCGTAAACCCGGGGCGCACCACGACCGCCAAAATGTTGGGGTTGGTGAGCACTGCGGCGACGGCATCGTCGGCTGAAGGCACGATTACATAGTCGTAGATAAACGCGTCAGCGGCGCTGCGCAGTTGCCGTACCTCTTGGCGGATCGCGTCGCGGTCGACTTCGGTGGTCTCATCGACGATCAACACCTCAAAGCGGGGGCGTGGGTCAAGATCTTCGTCAAGCTCTGCGCGATCTGACTCGTCGAGGAATTGGTCGCGGGGACCCTCGGGGATCGTGCTGCGGCGAATGCGGTTGACTACCCGGCCGATACGTTCAAGAGCGGACTGGAAGTCGCCACGTTCGAGCAGTGCGCTGACTTCCGCCACGTAACGCTGCCCAAAACCAGCCCAGTACATCTCGATGGTTTCAAGCGCGCGCAACAGACGCGAAATCTCTCCATCAGCTGCTAGTGCGCTCTGCTCCGGGCTGCCATGCGCGAGCAGTTTCACCGCCGAGCGCAGATACTCCCAGGCGTCGCTGCGTATCCGCCAGGTGCTCGCTGGCATGCCGGGATCCCGCTCCAGACGGCCCTCGGCGTGCGCCGTCGGGGTTGTTCCCATGGCGCCCAGCTCGGCCCCGATCTCACGGAACTGATCGGTTGCGTCCGAGAGCGACGAATCCAGGAGCGTCATTGGCAGGGTCCTTCCCACTTCGGTGCCCGAGACATCGCTTCGAAAGCGCGGGCGCAAACGAAACTTTACGGGTTCTACGCCGAGTGTACGCCGCATTGATGCGCGTGTTTGCATGCGTTGAGCGGAAAGGGAAGAGAAATAATGCGATCTTTCCGCTGTGGTGGGATTTTTGGTGCGGGAAAGCGGCACGGGTGCCCTGTGTGTCCCGGATTAGAATGGCAGCCATGGCACAGGCGTACGAACGCAAGCACCGGATTGCGGTGCTTGGCGGGGGTCCGGGCGGATATGAAGCGGCGTTGGCAGGGGCTCAGCTCGGTGCCGAAGTCACACTGATTGAGCGGGCTGGCGTGGGCGGTGCGGCAGTCCTCACTGACGTGGTTCCATCGAAGAGTCTCATTGCCACTGCCGGGGCAGCGCGGGCCGTGCGCGAGTCGGGCAATCTCGGCGTACAGGCGTTTCTGCCCGGTGCCGACGGCAAGCCCGTGCGGCCAGAGATTGCGCTCAATCTCGCTGCGGTGAACAAGCGACTGCTTGCGATGGCTGCCGCACAGTCGGTGGACATGCAGAACACGCTCGAGTCAGCGGGAGTGCGGGTCGTGCATGGTGACGGACGACTCGATGGGCCGAATGCAGTGCTCGTGTCCACTGCTGGGGGCGGTGCCGGCACCGATTTTGATCGCGTTGAAGCTGACACCATCGTGCTTGCGGTGGGTGCGCGCCCGCGTGAACTTGAATCCGCAAAGCCCGACGGCGAGCGCATTCTGAACTGGAAGCAGCTCTACGAACTCACTACCTTGCCGGAGCACTTGATCGTGGTGGGGTCCGGTGTCACCGGGGCCGAGTTTGCGAATGCCTACCGCACGCTCGGCGCGGAGGTGACCCTGGTGTCGAGCCGCGAGCGTGTGCTCCCGGGCGAAGACGCGGATGCAGCGACCGTGATTGAAAATGAGTTCAAGCGCATCGGCATGAAGGTGATGTCGAAGGCTCGCGCCGAGTCCGTCACGAGAACCGAAGACGGGGTGGTCGTGCAGCTGGCTGACGGCAGCACTGTTGCAGGCTCGCACTGCCTGATGGCGGTGGGATCGATCCCCAACACTGCGGGCATTGGCCTGCGAGATGCCGGGGTAGAGGTCACGGAGTCGGGTCACATTCGCGTCAACAAAGTGGCGCGTACTGCGGTGCCCTCGATCTATGCAGCGGGTGACTGCACTGATTTCTACCCGCTGGCTTCTGTGGCATCGATGCAGGGCCGCACGGCCATCATGCACGCACTTGGCGATTTCGTGCGTCCGATCGATCTGCGCAACGTTGCAGCGAACGTCTTTACCCACCCCGAGATTGCCAATGTGGGATGGAACGAACGCACTCTCGCGGAGGCCACGGGCATGGCGCGATCGGTGCAGTACACGATCCCATTGAACATCAACCCCCGCGCGAAGATGATGGGCATCAAGGACGGCTTCGTGAAGCTGTTTGCCTGGGAAGCTTCGCGTACGGTGATTGGCGGGGTGATTGTCGCACCGCGTGCCAGCGAACTGATCTTCCCTCTCGCGCTTGCCGTCGAGCATCGCCTCACGGTTGACCAGGTGGCCTCCGCCTTTGCCGTGTACCCGTCGTTGTCGGGTGCCATCACCGACGCGGCTCGCGCCATGCATGTGAGCCAGCTGTGATGATTTCTCAGGTGGTGGGTGGATCGCGCCGTAACGCATGGCGTGTGGCAGTGCGGGGCATTGCGGCCTCGCTTGCGGTGCTGGCGCTCGCTGTGGTGACCGCCTGCTCCGCGCCGGACAAGCCTGAGGTGGTTCCCTCGGACACCAACGCAGAACCCGCGGTGACGGTGCGCGTGATCGACAACCGTTATGAACCCGCGGAGGTGGAGATTGCGGCAGGCGAAGCCGTCCGCTGGGTGTTCGAAGGCTCGATGGAGCACGACGTGGTCGCCCAAGACGCTTCGTTTGTGAGTGCGTTGCAGTCAGAGGGTGAGTACGTGCACGTATTCGAGGAACCGGGCGAGTGGGCGTACGACTGCTCGATCCACCCCGAAATGACCGGCCAGATCATCGTTCGCTAGCACCCAGCCACCCAGCTCGCACCCCTTCGCTGGCCCGCCAGCCACCCAGCTCGCACCCCCTTTTCTGCGCGCACGCCCCTTGTTTCGTGGCAGCAGAGGGCTTCCACGCAAAGAAGAGGGTTCCGGTTTACGTGCGAGAAATCGCACTACACAGCTCGGCGCTCACAACCTCGATATGTGACCCACTTGTGCGCAGAAGTTGACCGCACCGGGGAGATTCGTTCGCCGTCTCGCGTGGTTGAGCAGAGTGGTCACATGCTCTCAACCACTCCGCTGCCACTGCAGCACCTGTGTCAGCTGCTGCAGCATCGTGCGGATCTGCTGGCCATTGGTTTATCCGATCGCACGATCGCTGCACAGATCGCAACGGGGGAACTCGTTCGCGTGTATCGCGGATGGTACGTGTCGGGGTCAGAGTGGCGGTCCCTGGCGTCGCGAGAGCGGCATGTGGTGCTCGCGCTGGCGATTCATGTCAGTGCTGATGCTGCCCCGATCTTTTCGCACACGACTGCAGCGCTGCTGCATGGATTGCCAATGTACGGAAACACTGGCATGCGCGTGCACGTTACGGTCGGGGGTGAGGCAAAACGCCACAACTCACGGCACGTACTGCGTCATCGCCAGCACATTCCTGATTCTGAGGTCGCTGCGCACGGCGGTGTGCGGTTCACCTCGATGGCTCGCACGGTGCTTGATATTGCCAGGACTTTGCCACCCGAGTCAGGGATTGTCTGCGCCGACGCGGCGTTGCGCGCGTCGCTGCGCAGTTCGCAGCTCAACCCTGAGCAGATCCGAGCGAATTGGCTTGATCTGCAGTCCCAAGCTTTGAATGCACAGGGCAGCGCGCGTGCGCGCAAGATCCTGGAAATGGCGGATCCTGCCGCGGATTCTCCTTTGGAGAGCCTCAGTCGTCTGCAGCTGCGGAGACTTGGTTTTACGGTGGCTACACAGGTTCCGGTCGTGGCACCGACAGGCGCGGTGTATCGCATGGATTTCGAACTGCTCGGTCACGACGTCTTCGCGGAAGTTGATGGGCGGGTGAAGTATCTCGACGAGCAGCTGCGGGGAGGGCGAAGCGCAGAAGAAGTGCTCATTGCAGAAAAAGAACGCGAGGACTGGGTGCGTGGAACTACCGGCAAACGCGTGGTGCGTTGGGGCTGGGATGTGGCGACGAGTCACCTGCGGTTGGCCAGCCGCCTGGCTGCGTTTGGGGTGGAGATCCCCGGGAAGTCACGTCGCGACTCACACGTCGGCCGTCGCACTGCACTGCTGTCGGGTGACAGCACGTAATTCCATGTACTCGTGGGCTGCTGGACGCTACTTCTTTGCGTCAAAGCCCCGTAGTCGCTTGGCATAGCGGGCTTCGTTGCGAGCACCGGGGTGCGAAGCGGGTGGATCCGCTGTCTACTGTGCCTCGCCGCGGAGAATGACCCGAGCTACGCCGCGGAGAGCGCCGCAGCCTCTAGGGTCTGCGGGGCGGCCAAGCGCAGTGAAGTGAGTTGCTCGGCGCGGGTGGGTGCCGCGTGTACGGTCATCAACTCGTCAGCCTCTGCGAACTGGGCAAACGCGGCAAGTTCATCTCTGACGCGCTCAGGGCCTCCGATGGCGGTGTACTTCAGCATCTCGCGGATCTGCAGCGCTGCCGGAGTGTCAAAGATTGCGGCTGCCTCATCTTCAGTGAGGTCTTGCTCGCGACCGCGTGAGAGGAAGAGTCGCACGCGCGCCAATTCGGTGCGCGTGAACAGTGCCTCGGCTTCAGCATCGGTCGCGGCGGCTACCACGTTGACCGCCGCGATGACATACGGTTCGGAATGGTGCTGGCTGGGCACGAAATGCTGACGGTAATGCGCAACTGCTGAGCGCAGCATCTGCGGCGCAAAGTGTGAGGCAAAGGCGAATGGCAGACCGAGCTGAGCCGCCAAGCTCGCCCCGAACATGCTCGAGCCGAGAATAAACAGTGGTACCTGCGTACCCCGTCCGGGGTAGGCGTTGACCGCGTTGCGGGGAAGTTCGTCAGACAGCAATTGCTGTAACTCGAGCACGTCGCTGGGGAACTGCTCAGCTGCGTTGTGACTGCGTCGGAGAGCGCGGAATGTCGCCATGTCGCTGCCCGGCGCGCGGCCGAGTCCCAGATCGATACGCCCCGGGTGAAGCTCTGCGAGCGTGCCAAATTGCTCTGCGATGACCAGCGGTGAATGGTTCGGCAGCATAACGCCGCCCGCGCCGAGACGGATGTGCTGCGTATGCGCGGCGATGTGTGCGATGAGCACAGCAGTTGCGCTCGAGGCAATCGCCGACATGTTGTGGTGTTCGGCGTACCAGACTCGCGAGTAGCCAGATGTCTCAGCTGTGCGGGCGAGCGTCACCGAGTGCTGCAATGCTTCCGCGATGTTTCCCGGGGTGGTAACGGTGGCAAGGTCAAGCACAGAGAGCGGCACGGTCATGATGAATGCAACGCCGCGCGCAGCTGCGCTATTCCGTTTCGGTGGCGTCTGAGCGTACTTCGAGCAGCAGGTGGCCCGCGGGCACCGTCTGCCCGACCGGGGCGTCGATCGCGGTAACGATGCCGTCGTGCGGTGCGTAGATAGATTGCTCCATCTTCATCGCCTCGAGCACCACCACCAGATCGCCGCTGCTGACTCGTTGGCCCTCTTCAACGGCAACCTTCACGACGGTGGCCTGCATCGGTGCGGTGACAGCATCGCCGGCCGTGCCGAGCGCTGTCGTGCTCTTCGCACGACGTGGCGCAGGGCCGCGGGTGACATCTTGGTCTCCCAGGGGGATCAACCGTGCTGGCATGCTGACCTCGACACGTCGACCAGCGACTTCGACCACCACGGTCTGGCGTTTCGGATCGGCGCCGACCGGAGGTACTTCGCCCTCCCACGGCTCAATGTCATTGACGAACTCGTTCTCGATCCACAGGGTGTAGACACCGAAGGTGCCGTCTGCCGCGGTGAAAGCGGGGTCGCGCACAATTTTGCGGTGGAACGGTAACACCGTGGGTAAACCCTGCACCTCGAATTCGTCGAGTGCGCGACGTGCGCGCTCGAGCGCCTGTTCGCGGGTCGCGCCGGTCACAATAATTTTGCCGAGCATTGAGTCGAATGCCCCGGAAATGACATCTCCGGCCGTGACGCCGGTGTCGATCCGCACGCCAGGGCCACACGAAGCCTTGAACTGGGTCACGGGGCCGGGGGCTGGCAAGAATCCATTGCCCGGATCTTCGCCATTGATGCGGAACTCGATGGAGTGACCGTGCGGAACCGGATCGTCGTAGTCGATGACCCCGCCCTCGGCGATGCGGAACTGCTCACGCACGAGGTCAATGCCGGTCACTTCTTCACTCACTGGGTGTTCGACCTGCAACCGCGTATTCACTTCAAGGAATGAGACCGTGCCGTCGCGGGCGACCAGGAACTCGCAGGTTCCGGCTCCGACGTACCCTACTTCGCGCAGGATCGCCTTTGAAGCGCGCACCAGCTCCGCGTTCTGTGCGTCGGAGAGGAATGGTGCGGGGGCCTCTTCGACCAGTTTCTGGTGCCGGCGCTGCAGTGAGCAGTCGCGGGTAGAGATGACCACCACATTGCCGTGCTGGTCAGCGAGGCACTGGGTTTCGACGTGACGTGGCTTCTCGAGGTATTTCTCGACGAAGCATTCACCGCGTCCGAATGCGGCAACCGCTTCGCGGGTGGCCGATTCAAACAGCTCCGGAATTTCCTCACGCTGGTAGGCGACCTTGAGTCCGCGACCGCCCCCACCGAAGGCGGCTTTAATCGCGATCGGCAGACCGACCTCGTCGGCAAAGGCAATTACCTCTTCGGCGCTCTGCACCGGGTCACTGGTGCCAGCTGCCAGCGGTGCACCGACTTTCTCTGCCACG
Organism: uncultured Leucobacter sp.; assembly: GCA_964612125.1. GTDB lineage: Bacteria > Actinomycetota > Actinomycetes > Actinomycetales > Microbacteriaceae > Leucobacter. The sequence goes on from CAZTBS010000008.1 coordinate 20,415, forward strand.
TGCCGGGCGGACACCTTGTCACCGAGGCGTTCGATGGCATCTGGGCTCGGACCGATCCACACCAGCCCGGCGTCGATCACGGCGCGCGCGAAGTCAGCGTTCTCGGCGAGGAAGCCGTAGCCGGGGTGCACGGCATCTGCGCCGGAACGTCGCGCGACACCCAGAATCTTGTCGATCACCAGGTAGGTGTCGGCGCTGGTGCTGCCATGCAGCGCGTAGGCCTCGTCCGCGAGCTGCGCGTGCATCGCGTCACGGTCTTGGTCGGCGTAGACGGCGACTGAGGCGATGCCACTGTCGGCTGCTGCGCGGATGATACGGACGGCAATCTCACCACGGTTGGCGATGAGGACTTTACGGATGCGCGACATGATCTCCAGCTTATTGGAGCAAGGGGTCTCATCCTTGGATATACCCACCAAAGCTTGCGAGAAATCGTTGCCGAACTCGACAGTAGGGGCTGCGGCCTAGACTGAGAGCTGTGGTGAATCCAGAAGTTCAGGGCCGGGTCTACCCGCCCACGCAGCCGTATCTTGTTGGGCGCGAGAAGGTGCGCGAGTTCGCGCGTGCGGTCTGCAGTGCCGCGCCTGTGCATCACGACCCGGAGGCCGCACGTGCGGCGGGCTATGCCGATGTGGTGGCGCCCCCGACCTTTCCGATCGTGGTGCAAGATCTCACTCTGCAGCAGCTCCTCGCCGATGAAGACGCGGCCGTGGATTTCTCCCGCGTAGTGCATGGCGATCAGCGGTTCACGTATTCTCGCCCGATCGTCGCGGGCGATGAGCTCACCGGCACCATGACAGTCACCTCAGTCAAGCAACTGGGCGGCAACTCCATGATCACTTCCGCCACCGAAATCGTTGATGCCGCCGGCGATCACGTGGTGACCGCAATCTCGACTCTGGTCGTGCGGGGGGAGGAGACCGCATGAGAACGCATACGTCACCACGTTTTGAAGAGCTTGAACTGGGTGCGGTGGTGGTTGAACGCGAACTCGCCTTCAGCCGTGACTCACTGGTGCGGTACGCGGGCGCCTCGGGCGACTTCAACCCGATCCACTATCGCGACGACGTCGCGCAGTCTGTCGGATTGCCCGGTGTGCTTGCTCACGGCATGTTGACCATGGGTGCCGCGGCATCTCCGGTGACCGAGTGGATCGGCGCGAGCGCTCAGGTGCGCGACTATCAGGTGCGTTTCACTCGCCCCGTGCCGGTCGACGCGCAGGAGGGTGCCAGCCTCAGCGTGACCGCGACGATTGGAGCGCTCGATCCTGAGCAGCGCACCGCGCGGATCGACCTGAAAGTGGTCGCAAACGGACAGACTGTGCTCGGAAAGAGCCAACTGGTGGTGGCATTCGCGTGAGCGAGGCCTGGCCAGAAACCTCGCACTCGGCCGCAGCGTCGGACATGCTGCTGTCGGATCTCACGACCTTGCGTGTGGGTGGTCCGGCTCACGAGGTGCGTGTTGCGGAGACCACGGAGCAGCTCGTGCAGCTCGCACGCGAGCTGTGGGGGAGCGACGAAGACTGGCTGCTGCTGGGCGGTGGTTCGAACACCGTCGTGTGCGATGAGGGGTACCCCGGCACGGTGGTTTTGGTGCGGAACACCGGCGTTGCATTCGTGGAAGATACCACGCAGCCTCCCGGAATCGTGCGCCTGCGCGTGCATGCCGGACAGGACTGGGACCAACTGGTGGCTGCCTGCGTCGAACGGGGTTGGGCGGGCATAGAAGCCCTCTCAGGCATTCCCGGACGTGCGGGTGCCGCTCCGGTGCAAAACATTGGCGCGTACGGCGCGGAACTCTCAGACGTGCTGCACTCGATCACCTTCCTCGATCAGGAGACAGAAGAAGTGACGCAGCTCCCGGCAGCGGACCTTGAGCTGGGGTATCGCACCTCAAGCATCAAAACTGGGCGGGGCGGCGTGGTGCTCGCAATCGACGTGCTCCTGCGGGATCACTCTGAAGATTCAGCGCCGCTGTCGCAACCGATCGCCTACGGGCAGCTCGCCGATGCGTTGGGAGTCAACATTGGCGATCGCGTCACCCTGAAGGAACTGCGCCGTGCTGTGCTCAGATTGCGTGCGTCTAAAGGCATGGTGCTTGATGATGCGGATCACGACTCCTGGAGCGCAGGGTCGTTCTTTACGAACCCAATCGTGTCCGAGCGCTTTGCTCGGAGTCTCCCCGCGGCCGCGCCGCGGTTTCCGATTGCCGGGAGCGAAGCAATCGACGCGGTGACGCCGCTGGAGGAGCTCGCCGTCGGTGGTGGTCTGCGGTTGCCAGAACCGCCGCCGCCGCGCAGCGTCAAGCTTTCAGCTGCCTGGCTGATCGAACACGCCGGCATCACACGCGGCTTCCGACTGCCGGGTTCCGGGGCTGCGATTTCGAGTAAACACACCTTGGCAATCACGAATCAGGGCGGCGCCACCGCCGCCGACGTTGCGCAATTGGCGCGCTACGTGGTGCAGCGCGTGCAGTCGGAGTTCGGAGTGATCCTCGCACCTGAGCCAAATCTCTACGGGCTCGAGATCTAGCGCGGACCTCTAGTTCGGATCAACTAAAATTGGAGGGTCGCAACAAGACCATTCGGCCCTCTTCCTGCTCGATCTTGTTGAGTCCGTCGCGCACGGTTGTTCTGGTTGGGGCCTCACCCTAGCCTGGGTTCAGCATGTCGTCAGCGCGCAAAGGAGCCAGCAATGTCCACTCACGCAGGTCCCACACCTCAGGCCATCCACATTGATCGGACGGCTGTTTCAGATGCGCTCCTCGGCAAGTGGAAGGCTGAACGGATGGAGTCGCGCAGGGTCGCCTCCGATCCCCGATTTCACACGGCTCCAGGCACCTCGATGGACGATCATCGCCAGCGGGTGCTTGAGCAGCTGAGCGGTCTGGTTGACGAGGGCGCCATCCAGCGAGCTTTCCCGAAGGATCTGGGCGGGGAAGATAACCACGGTGGCAACATTGCCGCCTTCCAAGAATTGGTCTACGCCGATCCTTCGCTGCAAATCAAGAGCGGCGTGCAGTGGGGTCTGTTTGCGGCTGCGATTCTGCACCTCGGTACTCGTCCGCACCACGAGAAGTGGCTGCCTGATGCGCTCACACTGAAGTTGCCGGGTGCCTTTGCCATGACTGAAATCGGCCACGGCTCAGATGTGGCATCGGTGGGCACTACCGCCACCTATGACCCCGATACCGAGGAGTTCGTGATCCACACGCCCTTCCGGGGTGCATGGAAGGATTACCTCGGCAACGCCGCGCTGCACGGGCAGGCTGCGGTGGTGTTTGCACAACTGATCACCCGCGGCGTTAATCATGGCGTGCACGCCTTTTTTGTGCCAATCCGCACGCCCGACGGGCAGTTGTTGCCGGGCGTTGGCAGCGAAGACGATGGCGTGAAGGGTGGCCTGAACGGTATCGACAATGGTCGTCTGCACTTCACGCACGTGCGGATCCCGCGCGAGAATCTGCTCAATCGCTACGGCGATGTGGCGCCGGACGGCACCTATTCCTCACCCATTGAGAGCCCCGGTCGGCGATTCTTCACCATGACCGGCACCCTGGTGCAGGGTCGCGTGTCTCTTGATGGCTCCGCGGTCAACGCGATGAAGGGGGCGCTGGCGATCGCGGTGAAATACGGCAATGAGCGGCGTCAGTTCCCTGGTCCTGACGGAAAAGACGTGGTCTTGCTGGACTACGGCCAGCACCAGCGACGCCTGTTGCCGCGACTTGCGCAGACCTACGCGATGCAATTTGCCGACCACAAGTTGCTGGAACTCTTCGACGATGTCTTCTCGGGCAGGAACGACACTCCGGCAACACGCGAAGACCTCGAGACCCTGGCTGCGGCGCTGAAGCCGACTTCCACCTGGGCCGCGCTGGAGACGCTGCAGGAGGCCCGCGAGGCCACTGGTGGTGCCGGGTTCTTGGCGAAGAACCGACTCACGAGCTGGCGCAGCGACCTCGATATCTATGTCACCTTTGAAGGAGACAACCATGTGCTGCTGCAGCTCGTCGGGAAGCGTCTGCTGACCGATTACTCCGCGCAGTTCACACCGGGTGACAAAGCCGCCCTCGCGAAGGCTGCCGCCGGTCAGATCGGTGAGCGGGTCAGCCGGTTTGGGTTGCGTCAACTGGGTCAGAGCATTGCCGATCTCGGCCAGGTCGCGCGCTCGGTGGAGAGCGTGCGCAGCGCCGAAGCGCAGCGTGCCCTATTGACCGACCGCGTCGAGACGATGATTTCGGAAGTGGCGCTCGCGCTGCGCGATGCCACGAAGGATGTACCGAAGCCGGAGCGTGCGGCCGCCGGTGCGGCGGCGTTTAATGCCCAACAGCATAAGCTCATCGAGGCAGCGAAGGCTCACGCCGAGTTGCTGCAGTGGGAGGCGTTCACCGACGCGCTTGAGGGCTTCAGTGGTGATACACGCACGGTGCTGACTTGGCTGCGTGATCTCTTCGGGCTGGGGCTTATTGAGCAGCATGCGGCGTGGTACTTGGTGCACGGTCGCCTTTCCGGCAGCCGTATCGAAGCGGTGACCGCATATGTGGATCGCCTGCTCGGTCGGCTGCGTGAGCAGGCCGCAGATCTAGTAGACGCCTTCGGCCTCACCCCCGAACTGCTGCGTGCCGAGATTGCCACGGGCATTGAAGCCGAGCGGCAGGCTGAAGCTGACGCGTATGTTGCGTCGGAGCAGGCTGCGGGAACGTGGCCCGTGCACGAGAAGCAGCTGCGCGCCCAACAGCGTGCGACCACAACGGCGTAACCAGGTCTGCGGCAGGCCGCTCGCGGCGCTGCGGGGCGATACGATGGGCTCGTTAGTTCCGCAGTTCGAAGACGAGGTGGTGTCAAAGTGGTGAAGCGCGACACGAGCCTGCCTGACTTGAGTGGGCAGCGAGTGCTGGTCACCGGGGCAACCGGCGGCATCGGTTCTGGCATTGCGCGTCGTTTCGCGGCCGCTGGTGCCGATATCGCCGTGCATTACCGCTCGTCGAAGCCAGCGGCGGAAGCACTCGCCGACGAACTGCGCGCAGCTGGCGTGCGCGCTGAGCCTGTGCATGCGAACCTCGGCGAAGGTGGATCAGCGCTGTCCTTGGTGGCACTGGTAGTCAAGAAGCTTGGTGGCCTCGACGGTTTGGTGAACAACGCCGGGATTCAGCCGTTGGCAACACTCGCCGACATGACGCGCGAAGAGTGGGACGCTGTGTTCGCCACTAATCTCGGTGCGGTGTTCGAACTCAGTCAGGCCGCCGCGGCGGTGATGGGTGAGGGAGACCCCGCACGAGCCACCGAGAACCGGTGGATCACCCACATCGCCTCCATTGAAGCCAGTCGACCAGCCGCAGCACACGGCCACTATGCCGCAGCAAAGGCTGGTCTCGTCATGCACGCGCGCGCTGCGGCCCTTGAGTTGGGAGAATGGGGTATCCGAGTGAACACCGTTTCGCCCGGCCTGATCGACCGTCCAGGCCTCGAAGCAGACTGGACCGAGGGCGTAGAGAGTTGGCGCGCGCACGCGCCGCTCGGCCGCATTGGCACCCCAGAAGACATCGGAAACGCCTGTGTTCTGCTCGCCTCCCCGGCGGCATTGTTTATCACCGGACAGGATCTCGCCGTTGATGGTGGGATGCTTGTGACCCCTGGCTGGTAACGGCACCGCAATGCGCCGCGTTCACGGACTGTAACTCGACTGGAGAACCACCATGACCGCTGAGGTTTCACCGCGCGTGTTGCGCGCAGATGCGATGCTGACGCAGGATGGCCCACTCGCTGACGCTGAGCTTGAGATTGCTGCCGACGGGCGGATTAGCTACGTAGGCCCGGCGCGCACCGGGTCCAGAGTAACTGATGACCTCGCTGGCCACGTGCTGATGCCGGGGCTCGTGAACGGGCACACGCACTCGGCCATGACTCTGCTGCGTTGGTCAGCTGATGATGAGGGGTTTATGCCGTGGCTGCAGGCGGTGCAGGCCGCCGAACAGCACCTCACCCACGATGATGTGGTAGCGGGGCTGGAGATGGCCATGCTGGAGATGATCGCAACCGGCACGACCGCGTTCGCTGACATGTATCACTGGGATGAGGAACTCCTGCATCTCGTGCGTGCAAGCGGTATGCGAGTGTTGGCAGCTCCTGCGGTGTTCACCCGCGACGCGGTGGGTTTCCCGGGAGTTAGCCCCTGGACAGGGGAGGAAGTGCTTGCGCAGACCGAAGCACTGGCGGCCCGTTTTGCGGGTGATCCACAGATCAAACTGGCGTATGGGCCGCATGCGCCCTACACCTCCCCGCCTGAGCTGCTGCAAGACATTGCGGAGCGGTCACGCCGCACCGGGATCCCCATTCACATTCACGTCGCAGAGTCAGCAGCGGAAGTTGCAGACATCACTGAGCGCTACGGCACCACCCCCGCGATGCACCTGCATCACCTGGGGTTCTTCGAAGCCGATGTGCTCGCGGCGCACTGCGTACACCTCACTGAGGAAGAGATCGATGTGTTTGCGCGCACCGGCACTGCGGTGAGTCACAACCCCGTGTCGAACCTGAAGCTCGGGTGCGGGGTAGCGCCGCTGCCCGAACTGCTTGCCGCTGGGGTCCGTTTGACGCTCGGCACTGATTCTGTGGCGAGTAACAACACCCTCGACCTGTTTGAAGAAATCAAACTGGGAACGATCGTGCATCGCGGGGTGCGCGGCGACGCCGCTGCCGTGCGCGCGGCAGATGTGCTTGATATCGCCACGCAGCGCGGTGCCGAGGCCATTGGGTTCCCCGAAGCTGGTGCGCTCGCGGTCGGCAAGTGGGCCGACGTGATCGCGCTTGATGTCACCGCGTTCGGCGCGACCCCGCATGAGTCGCTGGTTTCTCACCTCGGTTTTTCCGCACGCGGCAGTGATGTGCGGCACGTCTTCATCGGTGGGCGACACGTCTACGCTGAGGGGCAGCATCTCACCCTCGACGCGAGCACCGTCACCGCCCGCGCCGCTGCGGCCGCGGCACGGTTACGCGCGGCCGCCGCACAGTAGCCGCGTGGATCGCGTTAGTCGCGGGTGAGCTCCGCAATGCGCGCGGCAACTGCTGGGTAGTCGGCCTGCAGTTGCGCACGCTCACCGAGCGTGAAGCCCTGCCACTCAAATGGCGGCGCCATCGTGGTGCCGACGAGACACCAGTCGCCTGTGGGCGAGGAACCCTGCATCACTCCAGCAGGCACGACCAGCTGTGGCTGCTGACCAGCATCGAGGTCGGGGCCGAGCCACTGTTCTTCTGCGTGCCCATCGGGATACAACAGCAGCAGACGGAGCGCTGAACCGGCGTACCAGTGATACACCTCCACTGCGTTCAGGGAGTGCAGCGCCGAGAAGTCGGGTCTCGCGAGCAGGTAGTAAATGGCGCTGGAGTGGGCGTCGAGGTGGTGCTGCACGAAGAGGCCGCCCTCGTGTTCGAGGGGAGCGAGACCGAGGTGGTCTACCCACCGCTGTGCCGCAGCGGGTAGAGGCGCTGCCACCATCTAGGCGACCTGTGCCTTCCTCGCCTGCAGAAACCGGCGGCTCATAATGATCAGCACGATGAGCGTCACCAGGTACGGCATCACATCAGTGAGCTGCTGCGGCAACCCGAACGCCTGCAGACGGAAGCCGACGGCATCGGTGAAGCCAAAGAGCAGGGCCGCGAGCAGCACTCCCACCGGGTGCGCACGTGCGAGCATCACTGCCACGACGGCGATCCACCCGCGCCCGGCAGACATACCCTCGTTGAACTGCACGACATTGCCCAGTGCGAGCTGGGCGCCGCCGAGGCCAGCCAGCGCGCCCGAGGCGAGCACTGCCCACAGCTGGTACAGCTGCGGATTCACGCCCATCGTCGCCGCGGCCAATGGGCGTTCGCCGACGCCGCGCAGGCGCAGCCCGAGTGGGGAACGGAACAGGACGACCCAGGAGATTGGGACGAGCAGCAGGGCGAGGTATCCCAAGGGGGTGAGATCGAAGACCGGCCCGATCCATGGAGTGTCTGCAAGCCCGGGAATGCGCCAGGTGGGAATTCCGACGATACCGGGGTCTTTGAACACGCCCTGCACGTTGAAAATCGCGACCAGCAGGAAGCTGGTGAGGCCGATCGCGAAGATGTTCATCGCAACCGCGAGCACGATCGGGTCACCGGATCGATACACCGTGCCGTACCCGAGAATCAGTGAGAACAGCATGCCAGCGAGCATCGCGATAATCACGCCGGCGACCCAGTTGCTGGTGAAGAAGGAAGCGGCAACTCCGGCAAACGCACCGACGAGGATGATGCCTTCAAGGCCGATATTGAAAATACCGACGCGTTCGCAGATCATGCCACCGAGCGCGGCGAGCAGGATTGGTACGAGTGCGCGCAGCACCGACGCGATGAGGTCTTGATCGAGCACATCGAGAATATTCACTGTGCCGCCTCCTTCGCATCGCTGGTGATACGTTTCTTACGGAACTGCGGCAGCACCACGCGATACGCCAGCAGAATGATGACGAGGGCCTGGATCACCGCCGAGATCTGCGGTGAGAGCCCAAGCTCGCGCCCCATCGCCTCGCTCCCCACAATGATTGCCGCGAAGAAGAGGCCAGCAATGGCGACGCCAAAGGGTCGGTTGAGCGCGAGCAGCGTCACGAGGAGGGCAGTCCAGGCATAGTTGGTCTGCACGAAGCTGCCTTCGATGAGGCGGGTGTTCGGGCTGCCAATCACCAGCAGCACGCCGATCAGCCCTGCGATGCCGCCAGAGAGTGCCATCGTGCGCAGCACGAGCGGACCGGGTTTCACGCCCCCGTAGCGGGTGAATTCGGGGTTCAGACCTGCGAGCCCCGATTCAAAACCGAACTTGGTACGTCGGTTCATGAAGGCGGTGCCGACCACCAGCAGCAGCACGATGAGCAGCGACCAGTTGACGCCCGTGAGGATTGCAGTGACCGGGTGCATGGGGCCGAGGCCATCTCGCAGGGTTGCGGCGAAATTGCTGTCACGCCCCACCATCATGCCGATCTGCACGCTCGGATCGAGCTGTTCGCTCGCGATGAGGTCAGAGGTCGGCTCATCGAGCCGGTACCGGATTAGCCAAGACGAGAAGTACCGGGCCGGATAGTTGAGCAGCAGGGTCGAGAGGAGGATCGGCACGCCGAGCAGATTCTGCAGGATACCGGCCAACAAACCCCACAGCGCGCCCACCACAATCGCGGTCACGATGGCCAGCAGCGCGATGAGTGGCCCCGGGCCCGGAACATACACCGCGACCAGTCCACCGGCGAGCGCTCCCAGCACGGCTTGGCCCTCGGTACCGAGGTTCAGAACGCCAGCGCGGAAGGCAATGGCGATCGCAATGGCAAGCCCAACGATAGGGATCGCGCGCTGCAGCGTGGACGCCCAACCCATGCCCGTGCCGAAGGATCCCTGCAACATTGCGGCGTAGCCGTCAAGCGGGCTGACCCCGGCCAGCAGCATGAACACTGCGCCGATCAGCAGCGCCGCCACGATGGAGATCGGAACGGTGCCCGACAACCAACGCCCGGAAGCGCCAAGTGCCCGCGTCATCGTGGTGCGAGGTGGGGCGGCGGGGCTTGAGACGCTCATGATGCGGATCCCTTCTGCACGGCGAGTCCCGCACTCGGTTGGTGGTGCGCGGGTGGTTCTTGACCAGCCATGTATAGGCCCAGGAGCGCTTCTGTGGCATCAGCCTTTGGCACCTCTGCAACAATCCGCCCTTCGAACATCACCAGGATGCGTGAAGACAGCGACAGAATCTCACTGAGCTCGGCAGAGATGAGCAACAGCGCGCCGCCCTGATCTCGGTACTCGCACAGTTCACGGTGGATCGACTCGATCGCTCCGATATCGACGCCGCGGGTGGGCTGCTCGGCAATCAGCACCGGCGACGCGTAGTCGAGTTCGCGGGCAACCACGAGTTTCTGCAGGTTGCCGCCAGACAGGGTGCCGACAGGAGTGGCAGGGCTCGCGATCTTGACGCCGAAGCGCTCGATCAGTCGACGCGCATGTGTGAGCATGGCACTGCGCGAAAGCAAACCACGGTGCAGGATTGGCTCGCTGCGGTGGTGCCCGAGAGCGAGGTTATCTGTCGCGTCCGCGGCGTCGGCACTCCCGACCCCGTGGCGGTCCTCGGGTACGTAGGCGAGACCGCCGTCGCGGCGGGCGGCGATTGACGCGTTGCTGAGATCGCGCTGGCACACCGCGACTGTGCCTGCGCTGGCCCGTCGCATCCCCATGATTGCCTCAGCAAGTTCGACCTGGCCGTTGCCTGCCACACCAGCAATCCCGACGATCTCGTTGGTGCGCACCGTGAGGCTTGCGGATTCCACTGCGGCTCGACCCGCGCCCGGAACCGTCAGTTCGCGCACCTCGAGGGCAATGTCACCGGGGGCGTGCGCTGGTGGTGGAGTGGTGAGATCCACATCGCGGCCGGTCATGTGACGGGTGATTTCTTCGGGTGAGCTGTCGGCGGTGATCAGCTGGGCAACCCGGCGGCCGTCACGCAACACGGTGACCCGGTCGGAGATGGCCATCACCTCGTTGAGCTTATGGGTGATGAGAATGATCGTACGCCCGTCGTCACGGAGGGTGCGCAACACTTCAAACAGGCGTTCGGTCTCTTGCGGGGTGAGCACGGCAGTGGGCTCGTCGAGGATCAGCACCCGGGCGTCTCGGTACAGCGCCTTCACAATCTCAACGCGCTGCAGCACCCCGACCGGCACGGAGTCGACCCGCGCAGCGGGATCGATGGCCAAACCGTAGCGGTCGGCGATTTCCGTCACAGCGCGATTCGCCGCGGCACGATCAATCAGTCCGCGCTTCGTGGGCTCACGGCGAAACACCACGTTTTCAGCGATGGTGAGCGACGGGAACAGTTTGAACGACTGGAACACCATGCCGATTCCGGCGTCGATGGCATCGAGAGGTGACTGGAAACGCTTGCGTTCGCCGCGGATGAAGATGTCTCCGGCATCGGGCTGATACACGCCTGCAAGCATCGACATGAGGATCGACTTTCCCGCACCGTTTTCGCCCATCAGTGCGTGGATCTCGCCGGATTCGACCTCGAAGTCGACATTGTCGTCTGCGAGGACACCGGGGAAGCGCTTGGTGATGCCGCGCATTTCGACCTCGAGTGCCATGCTCGCTCCTTTACACAGAGTGGGGTGGATCGCCTGGCGCGGCAGGCGCTGAAACTGCTGGGGCTATTCTTCCGGAAACGCGGCTGCGCCGCACGGGAACACTCCCGTGCGGCGCAGCTCATCGCGACTAGGCAGTGGGGTCTGCCACCACGATGTCGCCTGCGACAATCGCATCGCGCGCTTCAGTGACCTGCTTGAGCACCTCCGGGTACTCCATGATCACGCACTGCGAATCAGCGGCTTCATCGGTGAGGCTGACGATGGTCATCCCCTCCTCAGCGAGACCGAAGGAGCTCGTTGCCTCAGCCGGAGTCTTACCCTCGAGGATTTCGTTGACGACCGTCTCAACGACCTTGTTCACCGACTTGATGGTGCCGTCCATGACGCTTCCCGGCGCCATTGGGCACTGGTTTGCATCGACGCCATAGGCAAAGAAGCCCTTTTCGGCTGCAGCCTCGAAGATACCGCCGTTCGAAGCAGCACCCACAGCGAACACCTGATCAGCGCCAGTCGCGGCAAAGGCAATGGCCTGCTCCTTGGCGCGCGCGGTGTCGGCGAAGGGGTTCTCGCCACCGATGACCTGCGGTGCCACGGTGGTCACTGACTCGTTGACGCTCTTCGCGCCCTCGTCGAAGCCAACCGAGTACTTCTGCAGCAGCGGGATGTCAAGCGAGATGACCGAGCCGACGGTGCCGGTTTCGGTGAGCAGCCCCGCCTCGATGCCGAGCAGGTATGAAGGCTCATGCTCACGGAAGGTGGCCTGGTAGAGGTTGTCGGGGGCGCCCTCGACGAATGTGTCGATGAGCACGAAGGCCTGATCCGGGTACTGTTCCGCAAATTCGAGTGCGAGGTCGCCGAACTGGAAACCGAGCATCACGATCACTTCGGGCATCTCTGCCACGGCCGCTTCGAGGTTCGAACGACGGCTGGCATCGTCCTTCGACTCGAAGGTCTCTGACGTACCACCGTTCATCTCCGCGACTGACTCGATGCCGATCTTGCCCGACTCGAGGAATGCGTTTTGTCCGATCGGGTCGCTGGTGATGTAGACGAAGTGCGGGCCCTCCGTGCTGGTCTCGGCAGAATCGCCGGATCCACCGTTACCGGAAGAACACGCGGTGAGAAGCAGCGCTGCCGACATGGCACCGGCTGCGAGTGCCACACGAGTGCGGCGCGAGCTGAAGAACATGGGGGTTCCTTTCAATCTGACTGGTAGGGCTAAGAAAGTAGTGGGCCGAGGGCAACGGTGGCGGGTGATTCGCCATCGCTCGGGCGGATCACGCGGCGTTCGGTGATGATCGCAGTGATGAGCTCGTGCGGCGTGACGTCGAACGCGGGGTTGATCGCTGCGATGCCTGCGGGTGCGGTGCGTGTGCCACCAAAACCGGCCACCTCATCGGTGCCGCGGTCTTCGATCTCGATGTCGGCGCCACTGGGGGTCGCAAGGTCAATGGTTGATTCGGGTGCCACCACGAAAAACGGCACGCCCGCATGCTGAGCGGCGAGTGCCAGTGAGAACGAGCCGATTTTGTTGGCTGAGTCGCCGTTTGCCGCAATGCGATCGGCACCAATGAAGACCGCATCGGCAATTCCGCGCGACAGCAAGAACGGGCCAGCCGAGTCGATCAGCAGCCGGAACGGTGCCCCCATTCGCTGCAGTTCCCAGGCAGTCAGGCGAGCGCCCTGCAGGAGCGGGCGGGTCTCGAGTGGGAACGCTTCGCCGAGTGATCCTTGTTCAAAGAGTGTTTGAATGACGCCCAGCGCGGTGCCGCGCTCAACCGTTGCCAGGCTACCGGTGTTGCAGATCGTCATCACGTTCACACGTTGTTTGCCCGTGAGTTCGCGGGTCAGCTCGGCGCCCCGCAACCCCATTGAGACGCAGGCGGCGATGTCTTCGTCGCGAATGGCGAGAGCTTCGGCGAGCACTGCTTCGGCACCCTCCGGCAAGCGGGTGAGGGCGCGATCCACACCCCACGAGAGATTGACCGCTGTAGGGCGAGCCGCGCGCAGGAGTGCTGCATCGGCGCGTGCGGCCGCACTGTCGAGAGTGCCGTTGTGCGTGTGACTTGCGGCGATGAGTGCCGTACCGAGCGCGCCGGCGACGCCGAGCGCAGGGGCGCCGCGCACCGCTAGTCGCTGGATGTCGGAGATGAGGTCGGAGAGTTCAGTAACGCGGCGTACCTCAAGGTGATGCGGGAGGAGTGTCTGATCGATCAGTTCGATGACCCCGTCGTTCCAATCGATCGTACGCACGAAAAGCTCCTCGATTCTCGGCAGTGCCGCTGCTTTCGGCTGTGACAAGCGGATTCTCGACAGGAAACCGCAGGGTGCCGCACAGTGTTGATGTTTAGGGTAGCGGAAATGCGCCGTCCGAACGTCACGATCAGGTGTCATCCCGCCCCGCCTGTGAACGCCACCGGCAACCCGAAATCGTGGGGTCGCAGGTACTCGGTCTGACACGAGATGTTCATCTGTGCGATGTGTGTCGCACACGAGAACGGCGCCGCAGCGGCGTAGCGTGTGTGCCATCGGGCAAAGCGCCCGGTCGAGGTGAAGAGAGTTCGGTTGCGGTGCAGCCCGGCTGCACACGACCGAACGCTGACGCCGGTGACGGCGTATCTCCCGCCTTGCTGCAGGGTAGAAGGAGTCACCATGGCTGAATCGCAGCACCCCCGGACCGCTGTTGCTCCGCTCCACCGCGCCCGCGAGCCGCGGCCACAGGCAGAGCGTACGTACGTGCTCGATACCTCGGTGTTATTGAGCGATCCGGGTGCGCTTTTTCGATTCGCGGAACACTCCGTGGTGTTGCCGGTAGTGGTCATCACGGAACTCGAGAAGAAGCGGCATGATCCCGAGATTGGTTACTTCGCACGGCGCGCGCTGCGGTTGCTCGACAGTCTGCGCGAGCAGCACCTGCGACTCGATTTTCCAGTGCCAGTGGGCGAGCAGGGCGGAACGCTGCGGGTAGAGCTCAATCATTCCAGTGTTGATGCGCTGCCGAGTGGGATGCGGCTGGGCGATAACGACACTCGGATCCTTGCGGTCGCGCAAAACCTGGCGTGTGAGGGCTGTGACGTGACCGTGGTGTCCAAAGATCTCCCGATGCGAGTGAAGGCGGCCGCACTCGGCTTGGGGGCCGAGGAATACCGTGCGCAACAGGCTGGCGATGATTCCTACACCGGGATCGCTGAGATCGAGGTGACTGAGGCCCAGATGGGGCAGCTCTGGGAGACCGAGCGCCTTGACGAGGTGCGAGAGACTCGCGATTTGCCGCTCGGGACGGGCCTGATCCTGAACTCCGCGCGCGGGTCTGCACTCGGGCGGATTGACGGGCCAGGCTCGTTGCGGCTGGTGCGGGGAGATCGCGAAGTGTTTGGACTGCATGGGCGCAGCGCTGAGCAGCGACTCGCGATTGACCTCTTGCTTGACCCGCAGGTGGGTATCGTGTCGCTTGGCGGACGCGCCGGCACCGGCAAGTCAGCACTCGCACTCGCTGCCGGGCTGGAAGCCGTGCTTGAACGACAGCAGCACCGCAAGGTGATGGTGTTTCGGCCGCTGTACGCCGTCGGCGGGCAAGAACTCGGGTTTCTACCTGGTGATCAGCACGAGAAAATGAACCCGTGGGGGCAGGCAGTCTTTGACACGCTCGGCTCGATTGTGAGCGAGAACGTGCTCGCCGAGGTGGAGGCCCGGTGCCTCGTCGAAGTGCTGCCGCTGACACACATTCGCGGCCGTTCGCTGCACGATGCCTTTGTGATCGTCGACGAAGCGCAGTCGCTGGAACGCAATGTCCTGCTTACCATGCTGAGCCGCATTGGGCAGCGTTCGCGGGTGGTTCTCACGCACGATGTGGCGCAGCGTGACAACCTGCGGGTGGGGCGGCACGATGGCATCGCTGCGGTCATCGAGAAGCTGAAAGGGCACCCGCTATTTGGGCATGTGACGCTGACTCGTTCTGAGCGTAGCGATATTGCCGCGCTTGTCACGGATCTGCTCGAAGAGTAGGCGCAGCGGCTGTACTCTCGGCGGTGGCGGATTTCCGCGCGCGGAGCGGCTTAGGCTAGACGGGTGGATGATCCTCGCATCGCTCAGCTACTGCCCGCGACCATGCTTGCCGAGTTCCGCAGGCGGGCACCGCGTTATGACGCAGAGAATAGCTTTTTCGCCGCAGATTTCAGCGATCTGGCCGCTGCTGGGTACTTAGCAGCTCCGGTGCCTGTGCCGTTGGGTGGATCGGGTTTTTCGCTCGCAGCTCTCCTGCGTGCGCAGCGCCGACTTGCCGCGGCCGCCCCAGCCACCGCGCTGGGAATCAACATGCACCTGGTGTGGGTGCAGGTGGCCAAGTTCTTGCATGACCGCGGTGACAGCCGACTTGACTGGATCCTGCGCGAGGCGGTTGCTGGCGAGGTCTTCGCCTTCGGTATTTCGGAGGCAGGAAACGAAGCGGTGCTGCTCGACGCGCGATCCACAGCCGAACCACTCGGTGCTGGTGCTGGCTACCGAGTCACCGGAACCAAAGTGTTCACCACGCTTTCACCGGTGTGGACCCGACTGGGCGTACACGCGCGGATTGTTGACCCGGCGCGCGAAGCTGTGCACGGTGATTCGCAGCAGGCGGAGTCCGCTGCAGCGCCGCAACTCGTGTTTGGTTTTGTGCGTCGTGCAGGCACCGCGCTGCGCACCCCCGAAGACGCCTCGCGCGGGCTCAGCGAAGGCTCCATCACCCACCCTGAATTGTGGCAGCCGCTCGGCATGCGCGCCACGCAGAGCCACACCTCGCAGTTACAGGGGGTGCGAATCACCGAGGCCGATGTGGCCGCTCGTATGACGCCCTTTGATGTCACTGAGCCGTTGATTCTGGCGATCTTTTCATCGTTCTCGGTACTCACCGCCGCGGTCTATGCGGGTATTGCGGATCGCGCACTTGAGCTGGCGACGGAGGCTGCCCGCCAGCCGGTACGCGGCAGTGACGGCACAGAAACGCCGCGGCTGGAAGACCCCGATATTGCCGCCAGGCTCACCGCGGCCGTGCTCGAGCACCGCGCGTCGCTTGATGCGCTCGAGGTATTGGCGCGCGACGTGGATGAGCAACGCACTCGTGAGGACTGGTTTCTGGCGCTTGCCGCTGCCCGGAACCGGGTCACTGATGAGGCGCGGGCCGCGGTCGAGGTGGCGATGCGGGTCGTGGGTGCGCGAGCGTACGAGTCAGACAGTGAGCTGGCCCGCCTCTATCGTGATGTGCTCGCCGGAATGTTCCATCCCTCTTCGTCTCGCGCACTCGCCCGCACCGTGCGAGGCATGCTCGCGACGCCCTGAGCCGGGGCAGCCTCAGCGGTCAGCGGGTCGCGGTTTCCCATCCGCGTCGGCATCGGTCTCCGGTTCGATCCGCGAAGCGGGAGTATCGTCGCCGCTGGTGGTGCGGGGCGGCCGTGGCGCGTCAGGATCCACCAGCACATCAAGGGGGATGGTGATTGCGCCGGTCTGCAGCGCCTCGTCGATGATCTCCTCGACCTGTCGCTGGCGTCGCAGCTTGATTCTGCTGAGGGCGCGCTGCTCCGGCAGGCTCCACCCGAAACGCACCGCGAGCAGCCGCACCGCAGCAGTAACCACGACACATGCGATGCTCGCCCACAGCACCGGGGCCCCGAACGCGAGCGCCACGAGCAGCACCGTGATGCCCGCCATTGCCGCAACCGCGTAGAGCGAGCCGACGTGCATCAGGGCAATCGGAATATTCAGCATCACATCGCGGATCACCCCGCCGCCCACCGCCGACACTGTGCCGACAAATAGCGCAGGAATCACGGGGAGCCCCATCGCGAGTGCTTTAGTGGCGCCAATCGCTCCGAACATGCCGATGCTGACAGCGTCAAACACAGTGACGACGGGGTCAACCTTGTGAAAGAGACGGGGGAGGAGCATGCCCACAAACGCGGCCGTGGTCGCGGCGATCAGATACGCATTCTCGGAAAACGCTGCGGGCGTCACCCCAAGCAGAATGTCGCGCAGAAAACCACCGCCGATACCGGAGGCAATTCCGACAATCGCGACCCCGAGCAGATCGATCCGTTTGAACCCCGCGGCAAACAGCGCACCCTGCAGACTGCCGACGGCCACGGCAGCGAGATCCGCCCACAGCGGGGTGACAAAGGTCTCGTCGATCACGCGACCATTCTCTCGCACCCCAAGACGTGCAAGGGGACCCGTGTCGGGCAACACCCCGAGGTGTCAGCCGGAAACGGGCCCCCTGCCGGAGAGCTGCTGCTACTTGGCGACGCCCGGGTGGGTCATCGAGAGCAGATCCAGCGCCTTATCGAGGTCGGCCTCGGTAACCTCACCGCGCTCGACGTAACCGAGATCGATGACGGCCTCGCGCACAGTGATGCCCTTCTTCACCGAGTGCTTTGCGATGGCAGCAGCGGCCTCGTACCCGATGAGACGGTTCAGCGGGGTGACCGTGGAGGGGCTCATGCCAGCCAACGCGGCGGCACGCTCGAGGTTCGCCTCCAGCCCCGCAACCGTCTTGTCGGCGAGCACGCGCGAGGCGTTCGCGAGCAGACGGATCGACTCGAGCAGTGCGGTGCCCATGACGGGGATCTGCACGTTCAACTCGAAGGACCCCGAAGCGCCAGCCCAGGCAACGGTTGCGTCGTTACCGATCACACGGGCGCACACCATCAGCACGGCCTCGGGCACCACCGGGTTGACCTTGCCCGGCATGATCGAGGAGCCTGGCTGCAGATCGGGGATGTACAGTTCGCCGAGACCGGTGTTCGGGCCCGAACCCATCCAGCGCAGGTCGTTGTTGATCTTGGTCAGCGACACCGCGATGGTGCGCAGCGCACCCGACGCCTCAACCAGGCCGTCACGGTTTGCCTGCGCCTCAAAGTGGTTGCGTGCCTCGGTGATGGGGAGCCCACTCGACGCGGCGATCTCGGCGATGACCCTCTCTGGGAAACCGAGCGGCGTGTTGATACCGGTGCCGACCGCGGTGCCGCCCTGCGGTACCTCGGCGACGCGGGGCAGCGCGGCGTTGATGCGCTCAATGCCATACCGGATCTGCGCGGCGAAGCCGCCGAACTCCTGACCGAGGGTCACCGGGGTGGCATCCATCAGGTGGGTGCGGCCCGACTTCACCGCGGTCTTCCACAGATCAGCCTTCGCTTCGAGCGCCTCTGCGAGGTGCGCGAGAGCGGGCTTCAGCTGCTCGATGAGCGCGCCGGTGACCGCGATGTGCACCGAGGTGGGGAAGACATCGTTCGATGACTGCGACGCATTGACGTGATCGTTCGGGTGCACGGGGGCACCGAGGTGCTTCGTCGCGAGGGTGGCGAGCACCTCGTTCATGTTCATGTTCGAGGAGGTGCCGGAGCCGGTCTGGTAGGTGTCGACCGGGAACTGATCGTGGTGTGCGCCGCCAATGATCTCATCGGCTGCCGCGACGATCGCGTCTGCGACAGCTGCTTCGAGAATGCCGAGTTCCTTGTTCGCGATGGCCGCGGCGCGCTTGATACGAGCCAGCGCAACAATCTGTGCGGGCTCGAGGCCGCTGCCCGAGATCGGGAAATTCTCTACGGCGCGCTGCGTCTGCGCAGCGTACAGCGCGTTCTTGGGCACGCGTACTTCGCCCATGGTGTCATGCTCAATGCGGTACTCCGCAGCGTCCGCTGCGCCAGTCACAGTGCTCACAGTCATCCTTCGTTTCGGTGGGTGGTGGAAAAAACTTGGTCAGTGGTGGGATGCGAGGTCGATGCGCAGCGGTCCGACTGCGCTGATCGGCACGGCGCGTCCCTCGGCGAGGCGATACTGGCAGCCCACGACACCGAGACGCCCAGCATCAACGGCATCGCTGATGACGCGCGAACTGCGCAGCAGGCTATTGACCGTGTTAGCGAGGTGGATCCTGCCGACCTCGTTCGCATCCAGCTCGTCGGGGTTTGCGTAGGGCGTGTTGGAGTGTTTGCGCAGCCACAGCTGTTGCACAGCTGGGCGAATCGGGGCGAGCGTGTGCTCGATTGATGAGGTGACCGGTGCCGGGGCGCGGCCGGACTGGTCGATCGCCGCAGCGACAGCCCCGCACGAGTCGTGCGCGAGCACCACAATCAACGCGCTGCCAAGCGCGGAGACCGCGTATTCCATGGAAGCGGTGATTGACTCCGCGACGACGTGACCCATATTGCGCGCGATGAACAGGTCGCCGAGCCCGCAGTCGAAAATAATCTCAGCGGCTAGGCGAGAATCTGAACAACCAAACAGCGCAACGTTCGGAGCCTGCGTGCTCGTGAGCTCGGTGCGCCGCTCGACGTCCTGGTTCGGGTGTTGCGAGTGCCCCTGAATAAAGCGCTCGTTGCCTGCGATGAACGTATCCCAAGCCTCTTGCGGGGTGACGCGGGGAGGAGTGCCGGTCATTCTGTCTCCGTTGTATTTCCGGTGTCGGTGGACCGTGCGGCGTCCGCCACGGCCACGGTGAGAGTTCGCAACACCGCCGAGGTGTCTGTGCCGAACACCAGGGCTGTGGTGTCGCCGAGATCACTTTCGGCACCAAACAGCACATTGCTCTCGTCCGGATTGCGTTCCGGGTAGTCGTAGATCGTCCACTCGAAACCGCCCAGCATTTCGCTGCCTGTGGGCTCGAGGGACTCGAACTGCTGGCTGATCCACGTGGCATCAACGGCTGTGCCGTCAGCAGTGAACGCCTGCACAACGGCCGCGTAGGCATTGTTTTCTGTGGTGTAGCCGATGTACCAGTAGCGAATGTCACCGCTCGCGGCGTCACGGATTTCTGCTTGCTTCGCCTTCCAGGTGTCGGGGACCTGGGGCGCCACGAACGGCAGGCCGACGCTCTCAGAAGCAGCCTGCGCGGCCTCATCGACGTTGACCGAGTAGTCACTCCAGCCGCCAGTACCGCGTGGCACGGCGAGCACGATGACAAGCACCAGCCCCAGACTGACGAGCAGTGAGAACACGAGGTTATTTACCGTCTTGCGCTGTTTGTATAGCCGACTATCGCGGGCTTTCCGCGCTGCGGTCTCGGCTGGGGTCTCGGGTCGCCCCAGCTCCGCGACAACAACCGGAGGCTTCTGCTTCTTCGCCACGGCTAGCGGTCGCCCTCGGCGATATTCTCGCCGCTGGTTGTTGAAGCTTGCCGTGCCGCGTCGAGGCGCTGCCGTGCACCGAGCAGCCATTCTTCGCAGCGCGCTGCGAGACGCTCGCCGCGTTCCCACAGCTGCAGGGACTCCTCCAGGCTCGCGCCGCCCTGCTCGAGGCGATTCACGACCTGCACTAGCTCATCGCGGGCCTCTTCATACGAGAGACTCGTCACTTCGGTCGTCGCGGATTCAGACATAGACTTCAGCTTACCTGCTGCACTCAGACCGCATCTGGCCGGGCTACGCGCTGGGGTGCGCGAAGTCAGGGACGTTCGCGCCAGGGCGCAGTTGCTGCAGGAGGGCGATTGCGATTTCATCGGCGTAGTTCAGGATCCGCCCCTGCCAGTCTGCGACGGCGTCTTCTTGCAGGGTGACCGCGACCGCGACCGTGAGGGACGCACCGTCGCTTGCGCGGCTCGCCGGCAGCGTCACCACCGCTCCGGAATACCCGCCAAACAGCGGAGTCTGTGCAACCGTGTCACCACGTAAGAACACGCCAAGGCCGTAGGCGAATCGGTCGTCGAGCGTGCGGCAGCTGCGGCAGCCGTCGAGCGGTGCGCCGAAACCGACGAGGTCCTTGGCGATGAGGGCAGCGTGTGAGTCTGCGCTGAGCAGTTCGCCACGCCCGATGATGGCATCGAAGCTCGCGGCTGCGTCCGGCACCGTGGTGGTCTGCACCGAGCCCTCAGCCAGGGTCCAGGACGGATTCCAGAACGACGCGTCTTCGTAGATCCCGCGTTCCGCGGTGAAGCCGTGTAAGAACGGCGCGGGGATCGCGGCAGTCTGTTCCGAGTACGTGGAGGTGAGTCCGGCCGGAATCAGCACTTCTTCGGAGAGCACTTCAGCAAGTGGCTTCCCGGTGGCCCGCTCAATCACCTGTCCGAGCACCACAATCCCGGTGTGGGAGTAGTCCCAGTTCTCTCCCGGTGCGAATGGGCGCTGCTGCGCGATGCCCAGTTCGATGAGCTGCTCGGGGGTCCACGCACCGAACACGTCGGCGTAGAACGCGCTCTGAAACTCTGGGTTGGGCACGTAATCCGGCAGCCCCGAGGTCATGGTGATGAGCTGACGGGGAGTCATGCGATCGGCTTCTGGGAGATTAGGGAGGTATTGCGCGATCGGCGCGTCAATGTCGAGCTCGCCACGCTCGTGTAGGCGGAGCATTGCCACGCTCATATAGGCGATCGCCACGGCGCCGTTGCGCCATGATGCGTCGATGGTGGCGGGTACGCCCGGCATCGCCTCACCCAGCACAAAACTCGGCAATCACCTCGCCGTCGGCAAGCACCTGCCCCACCGCGGCACGCAGCTGTCGTTCGGTGAAGATCTGTTCCGCGGTGGCTGTGACTGCGGGATCGGTCACGAGCGCACGTTCGGCTGATGCGGTCTCATCGCTCGGGGCGTCAGCGGTGTGCGAGACGGTCGCACATCCCGTGATTCCAAGCGCCAGCGCAGCGCACAGCGCGAGTGTCAGGTATCTGCTGCGGAAACGGCGGCTCATGCGTGTACCTCCAGAGAGCCGCCAGCAAGCGCGAGGTGGATCGCGGTGCCGGCGGGTGCGTTGGTGGGGTCGCGGAGCACCGCGCCCGACGTCAGTTGTGCGATCGCGTACCCGCGTTCAAGGGTGGCGCGGGGTGACAGTGCGACGAGCCTGGCGCGGGTGTGTGCGAGTTCGGTCGCGCGATCGGCGACCTGTCGCTCTGCAAGTTCCGTGCCTCGCGCAATCCAGCGCACGAGCTCTTCGGCGCGCTCGTCGACGATGCGTTCGGGTTGCGCCAGGCATGGGCGCGCGCGCAGCTGCTCGATACGTTCTGTTTCGAGTGTGAGGAGCTGACTCAGTCGGCGGCTCATGCGGCTGCGTGCCTCAGCGATCCGCGCAAATTCTTCTTCAACGTCCGGCACCACACGTTTCGCGGCGTCGGTCGGAGTGGAGGCGCGTAGGTCAGCGACCTCATCGAGGAGGGGGCGATCCGCTTCGTGCCCAATCGCGCTGACGATCGGCGTCGTGGCCGCCGCCGCCGCGCGCACCACGCGTTCGTCACTGAACGGCAGCAAGTGTTGAAAATCACCGCCACCGCGCGCCACGATAATCACGTCTACTGCAGGGTCGGCGTCGAGCGTCGCAATCGCTGCGGCAACCTCCGCCGCCGCTCGCTCGCCCTGCACCGCGGTGTAGTGCACGCGAAACTGCACGCTCGGCCAACGCAGCGTGGCGTTGCGCAGTACGTCTTTTTCAGCGTCGCTCTCACGCCCGGTGATGAGGCCGATGACGCCCGGCAGAAAGGGAAGCGTGCGTTTGCGGCTCGCGTCGAAGAGACCTTCCTGCTGCAACTGTTGGCGCAGCTGTTCGAGCCGCTGCAGCAGCTCGCCGAGGCCCACGTGCGAGAGTTCGTACACCTGAATCGAGAGCGAGCCGCCCTTCACCCAGAAATCAGGTTTGACGAGGGCCACGACGCGGTCGCCCTGCGCGAACTCGGCGGTGAGTGTGCGTGCGACAGAACTCCAGATGGTGAAGCTCATAGTGGCGTCTTGCGTCAGGTCTTTGATTTTGCCGTAGATGTGGCCGCCGCGCAGCTGCCACTGTGTGATCTCGCCTTCGATCCAGACGGTGCCGAGGCGGTCGATCCACTCTTTGATTTTTTGGCTCATCACCCCCACCGGCCACGGGGCGTCACGGGTAGCGGGCGCTGTCTGCGCGGTGACGGGGCTCATAGCTCAACCCTACTGGGGGCCCCTCAGGGTCGCCCAGCTTTGCCGCATAGACTTGAGGCATGTCTGAGACCGCTTCTGTGCAGGATCAGCGCACGATCGGTGCGCCGGTGGTAAGCCTGGCGATGCCCCGTATTCGTCGGCAGGTAGGGCGACTCAAGGATCTCCCGGTCGATGGTGAGAAGCGGGTGCTGCTTGCTGCGCCACGCGGGTATTGTGCGGGCGTGGATCGCGCGGTCGTTGCGGTCGAGAAGGCTCTGCAGCGGTATGGCGCTCCCGTGTATGTGCGGAAGCAGATCGTGCACAATGTGCACGTTGTGCAGACGCTCGAGAAGATGGGTGCGATTTTCGTCGACGAAGTCGACGAAGTGCCGGAAGGCGCGCACGTTGTGTTCTCTGCGCACGGCGTCTCGCCTGCGGTTGTGCAGGAGGCTGCCGATCGCCATTTGCACGCGATCGACGCGACCTGTCCTCTCGTCACCAAGGTGCATCGCGAGGCCGTGCGCTTTGCGAAGCAGGACCTGCAGATTCTGCTGATCGGGCATATCGGCCACGAAGAGGTCGAAGGTACCGCCGGTGAAGCGCCCGAGCACATCACGATCGTCAATTCCCCGGATGACGTCGATACGCTCGAGGTGGATGACCCTGAGCGGCTGGTGTGGTTGTCCCAGACCACACTGTCTGTCGATGAAACGATGGAGACCGTGCGGCGCCTGCGCGAGAAATTCCCGCACCTGCAAGACCCGCCCAGTGATGACATTTGTTACGCCACTCAGAATCGACAGGTCGCGATCAAACAGATCGCGCCCGAGGCCGACCTGGTGATTGTGGTGGGATCCGCTAACTCATCGAACTCGGTGCGGTTAGTTGAGGTTGCCCTTGAGTACGGGGCGAAGGCCGCCTACCGCGTTGATTACGCGAGTGAGGTACAACAGGAATGGCTGGAGGGTGTGCGCACCATCGGGGTCACCAGCGGGGCTTCCGTGCCGGAGGTGCTGGTGCAGGAGCTCCTCGACGATCTGGCTGATGCGGGTTATGGTGATGTGCGGGCTACCGTCACCGCCGAGGAAGATCTGGTGTTCTCGCTGCCGAAGGAATTGCGGCAAGACGCGCAGGGGCAGCGTGACGCGCGCGCCCTGGGGGGTCGGGTCCGGTAGTTTCTGACCTGCAAGCGCTGCACCTCTGATCCACACACATTTCATAACGAACGGGTAACGTCGAACCGTGACCGAGTCGCCGATCCACAAAGCCATTGCCGATGCGCCGCTGTCGCGGCAGGCATCGCCGGTGCAGCCGTTGACCGGCCCCATCGATCTTTCGCAGATCGATCTCGAAGCCATCGAGGGTCGCAGAAAGGTGCGCGAGGGTCTCACGCGATTCCTCATGCCCTACAAGTTCGCGATCGACGAAGTCATGACCAAGCTCAACATTCTGCAAGAGGAATTCGCGCAGACCGGTGAGTACAACCCCATCGAGCACGTGTCGAGTCGGTTGAAAGATCCCGACAGCATTATTGAGAAAATGCAGCGACGCGGGGTGCCCCTGCAGACCGAGTATGTGCGCGAGACGATCACCGACATCGCAGGGGTGCGCGTCGTGGTGGCATTCGTGTCTGATGTGTACCGGGTCTTTGATCTGCTCACCGCACACGATGATGTGTCGATCTATCAGGTGAAGGATTACATTGCGCAGCCGAAACCGAACGGCTACCGCAGTTTGCATCTCCTCCTCGAGGTGCCGGTGTTCTTGTCGAGCGGGCCGGTGCAGACCATTGTCGAGGTGCAGATCCGCACCATCGCAATGGATTTTTGGGCCAGCCTTGAGCATAAGATCTACTACAAGTACGACCGTGAGGTGCCGGAATTTCTGCTGCAGGGCCTGAGCGACGCCGCTGAACAAGCGGGGCAGCTCGACCAAACGATGGAATGGCTACACATTGCGATTCGCGGCGGGGAACACGACGTCGCTTCCTGACGCGGCCGACTGCCACCGCGGGCACCTGCCACCGTCGGCAACTTAGCCGGCAGCAGCTTCGTTTTCAGTGTCACACCCGGGGTGGCGCCGCCTCCGTGGCTGGGCTAACGTAGCCTCACAGCACCGGAACGGTGTAGGGCTCCGTGACCTTGGCGCCTGTTCTCAACGAGGAGGAGCACTCATGAGCGAATCAGCACCGACCCCGCGCCTCGTCACCCGCGCACCGCAAGACTGCGCAGTGGTGCGTGAGACAGTGCCGATGGCGCAGCTCACGGAGTTTTTTAGCCGCGCATTCGGTGCCACGATGGCCGCTGCGACCGCGCAAGGGCGCCACATCGTGGGGCCACCCTTCGGTATCTACTTTGGTATGCCCACCGACACGGTTGATGTCGCCGCAGGGTTTCCTGTCGACGCGCCGATTGAGGCTGCGGATGCGGTGACCCCGTATCAGCTGCCTGGCGGGGAAGCAGTCGAACTGCTCCACCTGGGGCCTTACGATGCCATGGGTGAAAGCTACGATCGTTTGCTGGCCTGGATGGGTAAACACCATCTCACCGCGGCTCAGGTGATGTGGGAGTCATACCTCAATGAGCCGCAGTCAGACCACCCGGAAGCGACTCAAACACTCATCACTTGGCCGGTTGTCTAACCGTTGCGCTGGCCGCGACATCACTTGCGGCCAGCGACCGCTTACGGAGCGGGAGGCTGGGACAGTGAATCCAGAATTGTCTGCATGGCATCGGGCTCCGCGAGCCGCTGCAGCAGTTCGGGTACCTGGTACACGCCGAACATCAGGAACGCGAAGGTGACGATCCCCGCGATTACCGCGGTGACGAGCGGCACCCAAAATGTCAGTTTGCCCGTTCGCATTCGCTGCAGCGAGTAGACCAGATTCAGCGCATACAGCGCGAACACCACGAGCGCGCCGACGGTGCCCACCGTGGTGAGAGTCGCTGGCACTGAGAAATCTTCGAGTTCGAGGAGCTGACCCCAGCGCTTGAACTCATCTGACATGCTGTAGAGCGAGGCGGCAGAGTTTAACGCTCCGAACGCCCCCAGCACCAGCAGCACGATCGTGATGATGCGGTCGCCCAGTCGATGACCGCCCGTTGTCTGGGGTTGCTCCGCCGCTGGTGGGATGGCGCGGTAGTGCTCCTCGGCGGGGGTGGCTTCCCGCGCGGCACCCGCTGCGGCGTGTGTGTGCGGCGCCTGCGGGGCCTGCGCGGCGCCAGGAACTCCCAGGTTGTGTGGCACGCCGGGGAGGCGGCCAGTACTTGGTCGTGGGGCGCTTCCGGTGGCAGGGGGGAGAGTGGGTGTCTCAGCCCGTGAAGCTGGCGCAGGTGCAGCAGTTTCTGTGGCTCCCGGCGGCGTCCAGGTCCAACCCTCCGGGGCATACTCGCCATACGCTGGACGGGGGCGCGGGTCCGCCTGAGGCGCGGGTGTTGCGTCACCCGTGGGGGCGGTGCCGTCCGAGCGCTCGGGCTGATTGGCAGGCACTAGGCGCTCACCGACTTCCCGGCCGACCCCAGCTGCTGCGCCGCCTCGACGATGCGCTGCGCCATGCCGGACTCTGCGAGGCGACCGTAGGCGCGCGGGTCATACTGTTTCTTGTTGCCCACTTCGCCGTCGATCTTCAGCACACCATCGTAATTCTTCAGGATGAAATCAGCGACCGGACGCGTGAACGCGTACTGCGTGTCGGTGTCGATGTTCATCTTGATCACACCGTTTGCCACCGCTTCAGCGATTTCCTCTGCAGATGATCCGGATCCACCGTGGAACACCAGATCGAGGGGCTTCGCTGCAGTGCCGTATTTCTCAGCAAGACCCGCCTGGATCTCAGCGAGCAGCTCTGGGCGCAATTTCACCCCGCCCGGCTTGTAGACGCCATGCACGTTGCCGAAGGTCAGCGCAGTGAGGTAACGTCCTTGCTCGCCGAGGCCGAGAGCTTCGACGGTTGCCACCGCATCTTCAAGGGTGGTGTAGAGCTGCTCGTTGATCTCATGCACGATACCGTCTTCTTCGCCTCCGACCACGCCGATTTCAACCTCAAGCAGCACACCAATCGCCGCCATGCGGGGGAGTAGTTCCTGTGCAATCTCGAGGTTCTCGGTGAGCGGCACTGCCGAACCGTCCCACATGTGCGACTGGAAGTACGGCAGACCACCGCCAGCGACCCGCTCTTCGCTTGCGGCCAGCAGGGGCAACACGAAGTTGTCGAGGTGCTCCTTCGGGCAGTGATCTGTGTGCAACGCCACGGTTACGTCATAGGCTTTTGCGACCTCTTCAGCGTACTTCGCAAACGCGATCGCCCCGCCGACGCGGTTCTTTACCGTGTGCCCCGCCAGATAATCGGCGCCGCCGAAGCTCACCTGAATAATGCCGTCGCTGCCTGCTTCAGCGAACCCTTGCAGTGCCGCGTTCAGTGTTTGCGAGCTCGAGACATTGATTGCGGGAAACGCAAACCCACCCGCTTTCGCGGTGTCGAGCATCGCGGCGTACTGTTCGGGTGTTGCTACGGGCATCGGTGCTCCTTGGAATTGGGGTGCCGGGTCGGGTTCAATCCTAGGTGCTTGTGCCCGAGAACTCCTGTCAGCACGGGGTAGGCTGGTGAATGATTGCCTCGCGCACCGCAACGCACGTCAGTGACAGGGTGCCCTTCTAGAGAGACTCGGAGATCGCAGCACATGAGCGAACATCATTCACTGGGTGAATGGCAGCCTGATCGCAACCTCGCCATGGAATTGGTGCGCGCCACTGAGGCTGCGGCGATCCGTGCGACACCGTGGGTGGGTCGAGGCGACAAGAACGCGGCTGACGGAGCTGCGGTTGACGCGATGCGACGTTTCCTCTCGACGGTCTCGATGAACGGCACCGTGGTGATTGGCGAGGGAGAGAAAGACGATGCACCCTGGCTCTACAACGGCGAGCAAGTGGGCAACGGTGAGGGTGCCGAGTGCGACGTTGCAGTGGATCCCATCGACGGCACTCGACTCACCGCTGAGGGGCGCCCCGGCGCACTCTCGGTGATTGCGGTTGCTGACCGCGGCAGCATGTACGATCCCTCGGCAGTCTTCTACATGGACAAGCTGGTGTGTGGGCCAGAGGGTGTTGGCATTGTTGATATCGAACGCCCAATCGGTGAGAACATCCGTGCGCTCGCGCGTGCGAAGGGCGTAGACGTCAGTGACATTCGTGTGGCGGTGCTCGACCGTCCCCGGCACGCGCAACTGATTGCCGATATCCGCGAGGCGGGTGCGGGAACTCGTCTGATCATGGATGGCGATGTTGCCGCGGGTGTGAACGCTGCACAGTGGGATTCGCGGATTGATCTCGCCGTGGGCGTGGGAGGAACCCCCGAGGGCATCATTACAGCTTGCGCGGTGAAGGCGCTGGGCGGCGTGATTCAGGGCAAGCTGTGGCCAAAAGACGATGAGGAGCGTGAGCATGCGCTTGCCGCGGGCCACGATCTTGACCGCGTGTTGCATGCCAACGACCTGGTGAGTAGCGACAACGCGTACTTTGTGGCCACCGGTATCACCTCTGCGGATTTCCTCGACGGTGTTCAGCGCCGCGGTCCGTTTTTGCGCACCGAGAGTGTCGTGATGCGCGCCTACTCAGGCACCATTCGTCGGGTGATCACTGATCAGCGTCCGGATCGCTGGGATTAGTTTCCGACCCGTTGTGTGCACGCTCGGGTGAATCCGAGCGAAACAGGCTGATGAGTTCGGCCACGCGATGGGCGCGATCCATCGGGTGGCGAAGTCGTTTGTCGGTATTCAGCGAGTAGCTATTTCTGCGCCCATCTCGGTGCCGAGTGAGGAACCCCTCTTCTTCGAGCTCGGCGAGAATGCGATGCGCTGCTCGCTCGGTGATGCCGACGGTCTCCGCGATGTCGCGCACCCGTGCCTGCGGCAGTTCAGCGACGCAGATGAGCACGTGTGCGTGATTCGTGAGGAAGGTCCACTCCGTCATCCCCACAGTGTACTGAGGTCTGTGTTTCGACACATTTGAAGCATGTCACCAAATACATGCTATATTTTTCATGTTTTTATGTTCCTAAAACGTGAACGGTGGTTGGCATGGTGACGAGCCTGGTGTTTTTTGCGGCGGGGGCGAGTTGGCTTGCGGTGCTCGCGGCGCTTACTGCCGGGCGCATTCCCATTCGCGTCGCTGGCGCGGCGAGAGCCGCGACGCTGCTTACCGCACTCGGCGCACTTGCCGCGCTCGGCCTTCTCATGAGCGTCGGAATGCTCGGTCCTGTCACCGTCGCGCTGGGCTCTTCCGTGCTTGCACTTCGTATTGATGGTCTCGCAGCGACCATGCTGGTCCTGGTGCTCGGACTTAGCGCGATCATTCAATCGTTCGCCGAACGCTATCTGCGCGGGGACCTGCGCCAGGGCTGGTTCGTGGCGAGCGCCAATCTGTTGACCGCCGCCACCGTCATGATGGCGACCGCCGACACGCTGCTGCTCTTCGGCTTGGCCTGGCTGTTGAGCGGCGCCGCGCTGCTCCTCGTGCTTGCCACCTATGTGCCCGAACCACAGGCGGTGCTCGGCGTTCGTGCAGCCCTGCTGCGTCTGACCGTGGGAGACAGTGCCTTGGTGATCGCACTGCTCGTGATCCTTACCGCACTGGGTTGGGGAGCGAGCTTTGGCGATCTGGCCCGCGCGAGTCAGGAATTCTCCCCACTGGTGCTTGCTCTGCTCGGAGTCTTGCTTGTGCTGCCAGCTCTGGCGCGCGCGAGTCAGGTGCCGCTGCACGGCTGGCTGCCGCGCACGCTTGCGGCACCCACGCCGGCATCAGCGCTCATGCACGCTGGCGTGGTGAATGCGGGAGCGATTCTGATTATTCGTTTCACGCCACTGGTCGGCGCCACCGCGCCCGCGATGCAGCTGTTGTTCGCTGCTGGAGCAGTCACGCTCGTGTATGCCGCGCTGTTGCGTATGACCAAAGCTGACATCAAGGGGCGCCTCGTATTTTCCACAATGGCGCAGATGGGCTTCATGCTCATGACGTGCAGCCTCGGTGCCCTGGCTGCGGCAGTGTTCCACCTGGTCGCACACGGCCTGTATAAGTCTGCGCTGTTTCTCTCTGCGGGGAGTGCGGTGCAGCAGGCCACCCGGGCGCGGCAGTGGCCATCGCTTCCGCGGCCTACACGCACCGCCACTCTTGTTGCGCTGGTTGTCGCCGTGCTGCTCGGGGTGTGTGCGGTATTCGGTGCGCGGTTGCTGGTGTGGCCCGAGATCACCGGGCCCAGCCTTGCGCTCCTGCTGAGTGTCGTGATTACCGCAGGCGTCAGCCTGTCAGCTGCGCTCAACGCACGATGGAGCTGGGGCACTGCCGCAGCAGGAGCCCTCGTTATCGGTGCGCTCGCGCTGAGCTACACGTTCGCACTGCGAGCACTCACTGGCTTCTTGGGTGACCCACCTGTGCCGTCAGCCGCAGTATCGCCCTGGTGGCTCATTGTGCCGGGAGTGCTTGTCCTTGCGCTGCAAATACTCCGGCAGTTGCCCGACACCGCGCCACGTCTGCGCGATCTCATCTACGCCCGCGCGCTCACCGCTGCGAGTCCCACGCGCGTCCCACTGCGCCCCGCACCGTCCGCTGTATTGAAAGGCAACTGACATGACCGTTTGGATTCGCTCCCAGGTCGCGCGTGCCGCCCGCGACATCGCACCTCTGTGGCCGCTCCACTCATTCATCGCGCTGAATCCGCTCGCTGCTCACGAGCACGCAGCGTTCGCGCAGATTGAGCACGCAGGCGTCGCTGCAACCCGGCCCCACGCAGACTATTTGCGTGACTTCGCAGCGGGGCGCATCACCATCGCAGATCTTGAAGCCGCGCTGACCTCGCAGATTCCCGAACTCTCAGGGGTGCCGGGGGTGCAGTGCGGCAGTCAGACATTCAGTGCAACGGAACTTCTGATTGCAGAACTCACCACCCCAGAGCTGCAGCCGCCCGCGGATGTAGCTCAGACGACACCGGTGGATCCACACCTTGCCGTCGATGACTGTCTCGTGAAGTGGCTCGCTGCGTACCTTGACCCAGACCCGGCATGGCTCATGCCGCGACGTGCGGAGGGTCTCTACGCAGCGTGGCGGCATCTGGTGCGGTTTGACACCGCGCTGCCGCGAGCGGCCAGGCGTGCTCTGCGGCAACTTCCCAGCACCGCAGAGGCATCGCTCACCGCGAGCTTGCACGTTGCGGGGGTCGCGTCCGGCGACACCGCCGACGTGCTGCGGGCCGAGCTTGCGTCGCTTCCTGGCTGGGTGTCGCACATGAAATGGCGGGAAGAGCAGCTGGGTGACATCGACCTCCTCGACTACCTCGCCATCAGGATGGCCACGAAAGTCGCGCTGGGAGCGTCGCCAGCGTCCGCATCGACCCGCACGCCCGTTCACACTGCGGGGGAGGTGTGGCAGCGATCGCATCAGCTCGCGCAGACATTGGGCTTCGATGCCGACACGGCTGGCGTGGCAGCCTGTGCGCGAGTGCTCGCCCTGCACCCGCGCGCACAACACCGTTTCACTCTGCAACTCGCCTATGAGCTGCACTATCGTCGCGATCTGCTGGGTTCGCTGTCACGAAAGACCGCTGTGTCAGCCGCGCCGACGATGCAGTTCATCGCCTGTATAGACCCGCGCTCGGAGGGAATCCGTCGTCACCTTGAAGCCGCCCACCCGGGGATCGAAACGCTCGGTTTTGCGGGATTCTTTGGGGTGCCATTTCGCTTCAGCTCGCTCGCATCTGCCGAGGGGATCGATGTCTTACCCGCACTGTTGTCGCCTCGCCATCGGGTCACGGAGACTGCGAGTGCGGGCGCACCGGCCGCGCGTTGGCTAAACCGGCTCCACACGCGCCGCGCCTTCAGTTCGGGGTTCCATGCCGCAGAATCCTCGCCCGCAGCCCCGTACGCGCTGGCTGAACTCGCTGGCCCGTTAATGGGTGTGGGGAGCCTTCTCAAGACTGTCGCGCCGCTCACTGCTGCACGTTGGTCACGTCGCCTGCGGCAGTTGTGGGCGCCAAAACCACCGACCATGCTGACCGTGGCCGATGCCTTTTCGCTTGAGGAACGCATTGGTCTGGCTGAAGCTGCGCTGCGCACCATGGGCCTAGATCACTGCGCACCACTCGTGGTGCTCTGCGGGCACGGTTCGACCAGCACGAACAATCTCTACCAGTCGGCGCAGCAGTGTGGGGCATGCGGCGGGCATCCCGGGGATGCCAATGCGCGTGCGGCGGCTGCACTGCTCAACGACCGCGAGGTGCGTGCGGCGCTGCGGAACCGTGGCCTGACAATTCCGGTGACAACTCACTTTGTCGCTGCCGAGCACGACACAGTCACGGACCGCATTGAGGTGCTGGATCCGCACCTTGTTCCGCCATCGCACCGCTCATTCGTGCAGCAGTTCACGACCGTCGCCGCGCGGGCGACTGCCGAGCTCGTACGAGAGCGCGCCCCGCAGCTGCCCGGAGTACGTCAGCGGAGCAGCGCGATGTCTGTCTTGGTGCGCAGCGTGGACTGGGCGGAGGTGTACCCCGAGTGGGGGCTCGCCGGGAATGCCGCGATTGTGGTCGGTCCGCGCGAGCTGACCGCTGGCGTGTGCCTCGACCGCCGTGTCTTCCTACACTCGTACCGGCCGCACGTCGATGTCACAGGTGCGGGTCTCGAAACCATTCTGACGGCACCCGTGATTGTGGCGCAGTGGATCAACCACCAGTACTACTTCTCGGCGCTCAACCCCGATTCACTGGGCGCCGGCACGAAAACCACACACAATGCGATTGGCACGATCGGTGTGCTGAGCGGTCAGTCTGGCGACCTGCGTCGCGGTCTGCCGTGGCAGTCCGTGGGGGTGGGTGACACGCTCGTGCACGAAGCGATGCGTCTCGCTGTGGTTGTGGAAGCCCCGCTCGAGCGCATCACGGCAATCATCGATCGCAACCCGGTACTGCGTTCACTGTGTGACAACGAGTGGATCTCTCTGACCGCGCGGGCCGACGCCGATTCGCCGTGGCGCGTATACGGGCCCTACGGCTGGCAGTCACCGAGCTGGTTGCCTGCCGATGATCTGCCCACACGCCCCTCAGCTCCGGGAGTCACGACCGCACCGGCGCCGCAGGCACCGGCAGCGGGCGTCTCGGAGCCGACCCGCGCCCCGGAGGACGCCTATGTGTGATCTCGCTCCGGAGTGATGTGTGAGGCAGAGACCTGGGCGAGTCGACCCGAGCACTATCAGTGAGGCTAGAGCTGTAGTGGGATCGCGGTGAGGCGGTGGATCTTCACGCCAGTTGTCTTGGCAAGAGCCGGAAGATCAGCCGCCGCGTGCCTGCGCGAGGCATCCGCAATGATTGCGGCGCACGCCTCCGCGTCCGCGAGCGCTTCGTGGTGGGAGAACTCGCCGAAACCGGCCGCGGCTGCGGCTAAGGGCAAACGGTGTGACGGGATGTCGTAGGTCTTCCGCGAAATTTGCACGCTGCACAGATACCGCAGCTTCGGGGTTGGGGTCACCGTGACCGCACAGGCTCCACGAATCACGCCCATGTCGAATCCGGCATTGTGTGCCACCGCGATGTCATCTCCGATGAAGTCACGCAGGCGGGGCAACTGTTCCACCCAGTCCGGAGCATCAGCGACCATTTCGGGAGTGATGCCGTGAATCTTGATGTTGAAGCGGAGAAACTCGTCGTGGCCAGCGGGCGGACGAATCAGCCAGCTCTCACGGTCCACCACCTGCCCATCGCGCACACGCACGAGACCGACGGCGCATGCGGACGCGGCATGACTATTGGCGGTCTCGAAGTCAATAGCGGTGAAGTCGACTGGCACCACTTGATCTTGGCACACGCCCCTGACACCGTCGGCGAGCGGCACATCACACGCCTACCGCGGCCGGTCGGTGACTCGCCCGAGTAGACTAGACCTCCGTGGCTCTCACTATCGGAATCGTCGGTCTGCCCAACGTTGGCAAGTCCACCCTCTTTAACGCACTCACTCATAACGACGCGCTCGCCGCGAACTACCCGTTCGCGACCATTGAGCCAAACGTCGGGGTGGTGAATCTGCCTGACCCCCGGCTCACCAAACTCGCTGAAATCTTCGGTTCGGAGCGCATCCTGCCGGCGCCGGTGAGCTTCGTGGATATCGCGGGCATCGTGCGTGGCGCGAGCGAGGGTGAAGGCCTTGGGAACCAGTTCCTGGCGAACATCCGTGAGGCCGACGCTATCGCTCAGGTGGTGCGAGGCTTTAGTGACCCCGATGTGATTCACGTGGACGGTTCGGTGAACCCCGCGAGCGACATGGAGACCATCAACACCGAGCTGATCCTCGCCGATTTGCAGACGCTCGAAAAGGCGCTGGTGCGTTACGAGAAAGAACTCAAGTCGAAGAAGATCGACCCGCAGGTCTTCGATACTGCACGGGCAGCGCTTGCAGCGCTGAACGAGGGCACACTCCTGTCAGCGACTGGCCTCGATCTTGATCCGATTCGTGAGCTTGGTCTGCTTACCGCGAAGCCGTTTCTCTACGTATTCAACGTGGACGAGGGCGTGCTCGGCGATCAGGCGAAGCTCGATGAGCTTGCGGCGCTCGTGGCGCCCGCGAAGGCGATCTTCCTCGACGCCAAGCTTGAGAGCGAGCTGATGGAACTCAGCGAAGAAGACGCGGCAGAACTGCTGGCGTCCATCGGGCAGGCAGAGAGCGGGCTGGATCAGCTCGCCCGTGTCGGCTTCGACACGCTGGGTCTGCAGACGTATTTGACGGCGGGCCCCAAAGAATCGCGAGCGTGGACGATTCGCAAGGGCTGGAAAGCGCCGCAGGCGGCGGGCGTGATCCACACCGACTTCGAGAAGGGCTTCATCAAAGCCGAGGTGATCTCCTTCGAGGATCTCGTCGCGGCCGGCTCGGTCGCAGAGGCGCGAGCCCAGGGCAAGGCCCGTATGGAAGGCAAGGACTACGTCATGCAGGACGGCGATGTCGTGGAGTTCCGGTTTAATGTCTGAGGCACTGCCACCTTGTCCCGCCTGCGGTGAGTCCTACGCCTACGAGCAGGGTGCGTTGCTGGTGTGCCCCATGTGTGGCCACGAGTGGGCGCCCGGTGAAACGTCTGACGCCGCAGAGTCTGCAGATGCCGAGCGTGTCGTGAAGGACGCCGTCGGTAATGTGCTCGCTGACGGAGATACGGTGACGATTATCAAAGATCTGCGAGTCAAAGGTGCGGGTGGCGGTGTCGTGAAGGTCGGCACTAAAGTACGCGGGATTCGCCTGATCACCGATGGTGTTGGCGATCATGACATCGACGCGAAGGTACCTGGCTTCGGTCAGATGCAGCTGAAATCGAGTGTCGTGAAGAAGGTGCTGTAAGGCCACGCAATGTCTGGCAGGGGCTGGCGCCAGGGCTGACGCAGCGCTTGCTCCGCACGCTCAAAATCGCATTCGGTGACTTCTTGGGTAGTCTGTCAGGGTGAATGACGACGAACTGCGCGCGTTCTTGGAATCGGCGACCGTTGGCGATTCCGAGCCAGAACCAGAGGACGAAGCTCCGGAGCAACCAGCTGAGCTGGCGCCCACGGTGGTCCCGGCGACACTGTTCGTGCCGCCGGCACCCGCGGCTGGACCGCAGCCGGGGCCAACGTTTGACGAACTGATCGGTCTTCGTCGTCAGCAAGCGGCGGATCCTGATCCAGTGCCGCTGGTGCTGCCGGAGCCGCCGAAGCCTGCTGCTGCTGAGCCTGGTGTGACGCCGTTGCAGTTACCCGTGCCGCCGCGCGCGACTCCTGTTCCCGGAGCTATCGCTGACACGCAACCACCGACGCAGCCGTTGTCGCGCGCCGACCTCCCGGTGCCGCCTGTGCCGACCGCTCCGATTGTGCCTGCCGCGCCGCCTGCTCCGATCGTGCCTCCGGTGCTCCCGGCAGCCGCGCCTGCCGCGCCTCTCCCCGCCGATGCTGCGGACCCCCTGCTTGGCCTCATCCCTCCCACGCCCCCCACTGGCGGTGGTGATGACTACGAGAAGATCGCTGTCACCGGCGGCTCTGATCGCAACAAGTTCCTGCCGTGGATCATCGTGGGCGCTGGCGCGGCGATCGCTCTTGTGGCTTCGGTCGTGATCATTAATCTTGCGGGCGGCGGCGCAACGCCGGAGCCAACCGCGGCGCCGGCTCCGACCGAGACGACGACCACGCAAAGCGCCACGACCCCCACAGAGGCCACTCAGACCCCGACCACGACACCGAAGCCCGTGCAGCCCACCAGTGATCAGCCCCCGCAGGTTGACGTCGGGCAGACAATGGCGCTTGATGTGCCCTTCTGGAACATCACCGCTGATCTCAGTACCCGCTTCGGGCAAACCAGCTACGTGATTGACGGAGAGAACCGACTGGTGCTGACCTCAGCGCTGATCAATTCCCTGCCCGAATCGTGCGCTGCGATGCGTTCGGAATGGGGGATTCTGCGCACCGGGGAGACCACCTTCGAAGTGCTGAAGCCCGCGCAACGCTGCGCTGATGCCCCCGAGGTGTTTGATGAGCTGTGGGGGCTGACCGCCGCCATGGTAAAGAGTATTCGCCCGCAGGCGTAGCGAGGATGGTGCGCGCGGAGCTCAGCTGGGTGCGCCAAACCAGGTGGGCCACCACGCCACTGCCAGTGGGAAGCCCACGAAGCTGACGATGTCGAGCACCCAGTGTGCGACGATCAGCGGGAGCGCGCGCCCGAAGCGGTGGTAGAGCCATCCGAATGCCACGCCCATGGAGACATTCCCGATAAAGCCGCCAAACCCCTGGTACAGGTGGTACGTGCCGCGCAGCAGTGCGCTCCCCACAATGATGCCAACGGTGCTCACGCCGAGCAGACGTAATCGGTTGAAGAGGTACGCCACCACGATGAGTTCCTCGCCCAGCGCGGCTCGCAGAGCAGCGAGCACCAACACCGGCACGGTCCACCACGCGGCATCGAGCGCGGTCGGCACTACCGTCACATTAAAGCCAAGCTGCCGCGCGGCCACATACAGTGCGAGCCCGGGAATGCCAATGGCGGCGGCGAGCGCGATGCCGCCCGCTGATTCCGAGATCCACCAGCGACGTCGTACCCCGGTGGATCTGCCCAAGCCGAGGCGCCCCAGGTGGGGGCGCTGCTGCTGCCACAGCAAGAACATGACCAGTGCTACCGGCGCGAGCCCGAAAGCAAAGCCGAGGAGCTGGTAGATCAGGTCGAAGACCGGGCGCTCAGAGAGTGAGCGGTTGATCGTCGCCGTCTGCGACGAGAGAGCGGTCTCGCGGGTCACTCGCTCGATGATCGATACCAGCGCATAGACGGCCGAGGCTCCAAAGGAGAGCGCGAGCACGATCGCGATCTCCCAGC
>CAZTBS010000009.1:0-40586 GCA_964612125.1 uncultured Leucobacter sp.
AACCCGGAACCCGCTGATTAAGAGTCAGCTGCTCTGCCAATTGAGCTAGAGGCGCATGTCGCCCGCCGGGCAACAGAACAACCCTAGCACGAGGCAAGAGCGAAGAAAAATCAGCGGGTAGGCGTGCCAGAAGTAGCTCTGGGGAGACGCGCACGCGGGCGACGAATGAGGAATGCGGCAGCTACGCAGGCAGCCAGCACAGAGGCGACCATCACTGCGAGGCTCGCGGTGTCCGCATCTGCGGGATCCACGAAGCTGAGGTCCGCGATGAGGAGGGCGACGGTGAAACCGATACCCCCGAGCGCTGCAACACCGATCACCTCTCGCCAACTGGCGTCCCCGCCAAGCTCGGCACGGGTGAATCTGAGCAAGGTCCAGGTTGTGAGAGTGATTCCAACGGTCTTTCCGATAACGAGACCCGCGATGATGCCGAGCGCGATCGGATCGAACGGGAAACGGTTGTCGCCTCCGAGCGCGACCCCCGCCGCGAAGAACGCGAAAACCGGCACTGCGAAACCGCTTGATAGCGGCCCAAAACGATAGCCGAAGAGATGTGCGAGATCGGGGGCATCTCCAGCATCGGCATGCGCCTCACCTTCAGCTGCGGTGCTGGTGCGTTTTCCCACGGGCACCGTGAACGCGAGGAGCACGCCAGCAATGGTGGCGTGCACACCGGACTCGTGCACGAGCGCCCACACCACCACGCCGAGCGGTAACAGAATGATCCACGCACCCAGGCGATGCGCGGCGAACCAATTCGCAAAGCGTCGGGCCAGGAAGGCATATAAGGCGAGCGGAATGAGCGCAAGCCCGAGATACAGGAACCGCACTTCGCTCGTGTAGAAGATGGCAATGATGGAGATCGCAATCAGATCGTCGACCACCGCCAAGGTGAGCAAGAAAATCCGAAGCGCTGTTGGAATACGAGGAGCAATCAGCCCAAGGATTGCTACCGCAAAGGCAATATCAGTGGCGGCGGGAATCGCCCAGCCGTGGGCCGCTTCCGTGCCAAATGTGAAGGCAAGGTAGATGAGTGCGGGGAGCGCTACCCCTCCGATTGCTGCCGCTACCGGCACGATCGCCGTGGAAAAGCGACTGAGCGCCCCGTGCACGAATTCGCGTTTCAGCTCCAGGCCGACCATGAAAAAGAAGACCGCAAGGAGGCCGTCGGCCGCCCAGGTACCGAGAGTGAGGTTGAGGTGCAATGCCTCTGGCCCAATGCGGAAGTCACGCAGAGCACTGTAGGCCTGAGCCCAGGGGCTGTTCGCGGCAAGAAAGCCCAGCAGTGCCGTTACCATCACTGCGATCCCGCTCGCAAATTCATTGCGGAGCACGCGCGATACGCGTGCACCTTCACGACGGGTGAACTGCGTCAGAGAGATACGTGCAGGAGTGGACAAGGGAACCTCCAGGGTCGGGGAACGAATGCGCCGACCAGGCTTCCCGGCTCTCCGACTCACAGTCTAGCGAAAAGGCAGCAGCCGCTCCCGTGCCGTGAGGGCATCACGCCAAGGAGAGTTGACCCGACTTCAGTCAGATGCGGTCTCGTCTGCGGGTCCGCGAGGCTGCTCGTTGCTCGCGCGCGGAAATACCAAGCTGTCGAGCAAACTCTTCGTCATCCTGTTGCTTTGCCACGCTCGCGAGCGCCAGTGTCAAACCAGCCGCCCACACCACCCACACAAGAATTCTGCGCCAGTCCCTCGGAAGTTGCTGTGCCTGTCTCGCGGCACCCAGCGCACCGAGGAGTGCGCCGATGACGCCAGCATTGGTCAGGTACTTGCCGATCGACATGCCGCCTCCTTCGGGTTCGGCACCAGACTAGCGGGTGCCGCGTGCGGGAGCGACAGCCCGAGCGCCGGTGCGCTAGGCTGTGCCACAGAATCAACCCGCATAGAGGAGGACCACCGTGGCGAAGAACGAGGCACTGTTCGAGGAGAGCTCGCAGGGTGCAGTGAGCGCGGTGACAGCGTTCGTGCTCCTCGTGTCGCTGGTGCTTGCCTTTGGTGGCATCTACCTCACCAGCTTTGCTTTCGACAGCGGTTTGAGTGCGGAGGTCTCCTTGGGCTTCTTTGGCGGCGGGATGGCAGCGATTGTTATCGGTTTCATGTTGCCCTTCACTGTGCTGGGCGCAACCGGCAAGTAGCGAACCTCTGCAGAGCTGACCGACCGCAGCCCGACTCTGGGCATGCGTGCGGTCGGCGCGCGCGGGGCTAGACTGGACAGCATGTCTGAGATCGATATGAAGCCTCGCAGTCGCGACGTTACCGACGGCATCGAGAAGGCTGCCGCACGCGGCATGCTGCGTGCAGTCGGAATGGGTGATGAAGACTGGTCAAAGCCGCAGATTGGCATTGCCAGTTCCTGGAACGAAATCACCCCGTGCAATTTGAGCCTGGATCGTCTGGCCCAGGGCGCGAAAGAGGGTGTGCACTCTGGTGGTGGGTACCCGCTTGAGTTCGGCACGATCTCGGTCTCCGATGGCATCTCCATGGGTCACGAGGGGATGCACTTTTCCTTGGTTTCCCGGGAGGTAATCGCCGACTCCGTTGAAACGGTCGTGATGGCAGAGCGACTCGACGGCACGGTGCTGCTGGCAGGCTGCGACAAGTCGCTACCGGGCATGCTGATGGCAGCGGCTCGACTCGATCTCGCTGCGGTTTTCTTGTATGCGGGCTCTATTGCGCCTGGCTGGGTCAAGCTCAGCGATGGCACCCAAAAAGAGGTCACGATCATCGACGCCTTCGAAGCGGTTGGTGCGTGTAAGGCCGGCACGATGAGCGAAGAAGACCTGAAGCGCATCGAATGTGCGATCGCCCCGGGAGAGGGTGCGTGCGGCGGCATGTACACCGCAAACACCATGGCCTCGATTGCCGAAGCCTTGGGTATGAGCCTTCCCGGCTCGGCTGCTCCGCCCAGCGCAGACCGCCGCCGCGATTACTATGCGCACCGTTCAGGTGAGGCAGTCGTCAATATGCTGCGTCAGGGCATCACTGCGCGTGACGTTCTCACCCGCGAGGCCTTTGAAAACGCCATTACTCTGCTGATGGCGCTGGGCGGCTCCACCAACGCGGTGCTCCACCTGCTGGCGATTGCTCGCGAGGCTGAGGTGGATCTCACCCTCGAGGATTTCAACCGTATCGGTGCCAAGGTTCCGCATCTCGCCGATATGAAGCCGTTCGGTAAATACGTGATGGCCGATGTGGATCGCCACGGCGGCATTCCAGTGGTTCTGAAGGCGCTGCTTGATGCCGGGCTGCTGCACGGTGACGCGCTGACCGTTACTGGCAAGACCATGGCCGAGAACCTCGCAGCCTTGAATCCCGATCCCATCGACGGCGAGGTGATCCACCAGCTTGATGACCCCATTCACGCAACCGGTGGCCTGACCATCTTGCACGGTTCCCTCGCACCTGAGGGAGCGGTCGTGAAGACCGCCGGTTTCGACGCTGAGGTGTTTGAGGGGCCCGCTCGCGTGTTTGAGCGCGAGCGTGCCGCCATGGATGCCCTGACCGAGGGCAAGGTCGGCAAGGGCGACATCGTGGTGATCCGCTACGAGGGTCCGAAGGGCGGGCCTGGTATGCGTGAGATGCTCGCGATCACCGGCGCAATCAAGGGTGCTGGCCTCGGAAAAGATGTACTACTATTGACCGACGGACGATTCTCAGGCGGCACAACCGGACTGTGTATCGGCCATATTGCACCCGAGGCGTCGGACGGTGGACCGATTGCTCTGGTGCGCGACGGTGACCTGATTCGGGTTGATATCGCCGCACAGACGCTCGATCTCTTGGTAGACCCCTCCGAGCTTGAGGCCCGCAGATCATCCTGGGCCCCGCTTCCCCCGCGCTACACGCGAGGAGTGCTTGCGAAGTACGCGAAGCTGGTGCGTTCTGCCTCTGAGGGAGCAATCACCGGCTAGCCTCGGACGCGGCATCTCTGTGCGTGCCGTATCGCCATGCGCGTCGAATCTCTCGCAGCGCGTGTGTTGTCTCAGCAACTGTCAACAGAAAGTGTGAAATGAACTCGGATACGAGTGCCAACCCCACAGCTGGGCGTGCCCATTCGGGCACTAAGGGCGAACGAATGACCGGTGCCGAGGCAGTCGTGCGCAGCCTCGAACTGCTGGGAATTCGTGACGTGTTCGGTCTGCCCGGCGGTGCGATTCTGCCCGTGTACGACCCGCTGATGGACGCCCGAGAGCTGCGCCACATTCTGGTGCGCCATGAGCAGGGAGCTGGGCATGCCGCAGAAGGGTACGCGGCGGCCTCCGGCAAGGTAGGTGTGTGCATTGCCACCTCCGGTCCGGGAGCAACGAACCTCGTGACGGCTATCGCCGACGCGTATATGGACTCGGTCCCGCTGCTGGCAATCACTGGCCAGGTGTTCTCCACCCTGATGGGTACCGACGCGTTCCAAGAAGCAGACATTGTCGGCATTACGATGCCGATCACCAAGCATTCCTTCCTCGTGCGCAAGGCAGAAGACATCCCGGCAGCTCTCGCCGCTGCTTACCAGGTGGCCACTACCGGCCGCCCTGGTCCGGTGCTGGTTGATATCACTAAAGATGCGCAGCAGGGCGAGCTCGATTTTGTGTGGGATCCGCGGGTGGAGCTTCCCGGGTACCGCCCCATCACCAAGGCAAATAGCAAGCAGATTCAGGCTGCGGCTGAACTGATCGCCGGTGCACAGCGACCGGTGCTGTACGTCGGCGGCGGCGTGGTGCGCGCGCGTGCTGCGCAGGAGTTGTTGCAGCTTGCCGAGTTGATTGGTGCCCCGGTGGTCACCACGCTGATGGCACGCGGGGTGTTCCCTGATTCTCACCCGCAGAACCTCGGGATGCCGGGCATGCACGGCACCGTTCCTGCGGTGCTCGCACTCCAGGAGTCTGATCTGCTGATCACCCTGGGGGCACGCTTCGACGACCGTGTCACCGGTAAAGCAGAGCTCTTCGCGCCGGACGCGAAGGTGATCCACGCCGATATTGACCCGGCAGAGATTGGGAAGATTCGCGCTGCCGATGTACCGATCGTGGGCGACGCGGCCGAGGTGATCTCCGATCTCATCGCTGCCGTGTCCTCCGCAAAGCGTGATCGGGAATTTGCCGACCTCACCGACTGGTGGAAGCGTCTCGATGAATTGCGTGACGAGTACCCACTCGGGTACCAGCCGACGAGCGATGGCTTGCTCTCTCCGCAGCACGTGATTCAACGCATCGGT
The DNA here is from genome assembly GCA_964612125.1 of uncultured Leucobacter sp. Lineage (GTDB taxonomy): Bacteria > Actinomycetota > Actinomycetes > Actinomycetales > Microbacteriaceae > Leucobacter. The sequence goes on from CAZTBS010000009.1 coordinate 5,218, forward strand.
GAGCTGACCGGACCCGAGGGCGTCTTCGCTGCGGGTGTCGGCCAGCACCAGATGTGGGCGGCGCAGTTCATTAAGTACGAGCGTCCGAACGCGTGGCTGAATTCGGGCGGTGCGGGCACTATGGGATACTCTGTGCCCGCTGCGATGGGAGCGAAAGTCGCCGAACCTGACCGCGTGGTGTGGGCGATCGACGGCGACGGGTGCTTCCAGATGACCAATCAGGAGCTGGCCACCTGCGTCATCAATGACATCCCGATCAAGGTCGCCATCATCAACAACTCATCCCTCGGGATGGTGCGGCAGTGGCAGACCCTGTTCTACGACAAGCGTTACTCAAACACCGAGCTCAATACTGGGCACGGCAGCGACCGGGTTCCCGACTTTGTGAAGCTCGGAGAGGCCTACGGCTGCTTGGCCATCCGCGTGGAGCGCGAGGACCAAATTGACGACGCGATCCGCCTGGCACTCGCAACCAACGATCGCCCGGTCGTGATTGATTTCGTGGTGAGCGCAGATGCGATGGTGTGGCCGATGGTGCCTCAGGGTGTATCGAATAGCGAAGTGCAGTATGCCCTTGATCACCGACCCAGCTTCGAGGAGGAGTAACCATGAGTCGTCACGTACTGAGCCTCCTCGTCGAGGACAAACCTGGCCTGTTGACCCGCGTCGCGGGTCTGTTCGCGCGCCGTGGATTTAATATCTCTTCGCTCGCGGTGGGACCCACTGAAGTGCAGGGTTTGTCCCGGATTACCGTGGTGATCGACGAGGCCGATCTGCCGCTCGAGCAGGTCACGAAGCAGCTCAATAAGCTGGTAAACGTCATCAAGATCGTTGAACTTGAAGCTTCACAGTCGGTGCAGCGCGAGCACATGCTCATCAAGGTGCGCGTTGACAACCAGAGCCGCTCGCACGTGCTCGAGGCAGTCAACCTCTTCCGTGCCCGCGTAGTGGACGTCGTGACGGATGCGCTGGTCATTGAGGTGACTGGTGACACCGACAAGATCCAGGCTTTCTTGCGCGTGCTTGAGCCCTACGGCATCAAAGAAATCGCACAGTCAGGCCTGATCGCGGTCGGACGTGGATCAAAATCCATCACCGAACGCGTCTTCAAGAATTAGCCAAGTCTTCCCGTACCCGCACAGACACGGACAGGCGCTGCCTGATCCACACCACCAATCACAACCAAAAGGAGGCCACACGTGGCTGAGATGTACTACGACGGCGACGCCGATCTGTCGATCATTCAGGGCAAGAAGGTAGCCATCGTCGGCTACGGCTCGCAGGGCCACGCGCACGCGATGAACCTGCGGGATTCAGGCGTGCAGGTCGTCATTGCGCTGAAGGAAGGCTCGAAGTCGACCCAGAAGGCCACCGAGGCTGGCTTTGAGGTGAAGACCGTTGCAGAGGCCGCAGAGTGGGCTGACCTCATCATGATCCTCGCTCCCGATCAGCACCAGCGCACCATCTACGCTGAATCGATCAAGCAGCACCTGACCCCGGGCAAGACCCTCGCGTTCGCGCACGGTTTCAACATCCGCTTCGGCTACATCGAGCTGCCCGAGGGCGTCGATGTGATCCTCGTTGCACCCAAGGCTCCTGGTCACACGGTGCGTCGCGAGTTCGTGGCTGGGCGTGGCATTCCCGACATCATCGCCGTCGAGCAGGACGCTTCGGGCACCGCATGGGAGACCGCAAAGTCCTACGCGAAGGCTATTGGTGGCACCCGTGCCGGCGTTATCAAGACCACCTTCACCGAAGAGACCGAGACCGACCTGTTCGGCGAGCAGGCGGTACTCTGCGGTGGCGTGTCGCAGCTCGTGCAGTACGGCTTCGAGACCCTCACCGAGGCTGGCTACCAGCCCGAGATTGCTTACTTCGAGGTGCTGCATGAGCTCAAGCTCATTGTTGACCTGATGTGGGAGGGTGGCATCGCCAAGCAGCGCTGGTCGGTCTCTGACACCGCTGAATACGGTGACTACGTCTCCGGCCCGCGCGTGATCGATCCCCGCGTCAAGGAGAACATGCAGGGCGTGCTCGCTGACATTCAGTCGGGCGCCTTCGCGAAGCGCTTCATTGATGACCAAGACAACGGCGCACAGGAGTTCATGGAGCTCCGCGCCAAGGGTGAACAGCACCCGATCGAGGTCACCGGTCGCGAGCTGCGCAAGCTCTTCGCATGGAAGCAGGCAGACGAGGATTACGTGGACGGCAGCGCTGCGCGCTAGCACCAATGTCATCACACGACGCCCCGGGGTCTCACCTCGGGGCGTCGTGCTGTGTCCCTGAGTCTTCAGGAGATGCTCGGTAGGCTGTGAGCATGCGTAAGAAGGTGGATCGCGGTGAGCGTGAGAGTCAGCTCGCCGCTGGCTGGACGGTAGAGGCTGACCCGACAGCGGATCCTGCGCCGAGCGTTCGTGACTCCGCCCACGATGACGGGATCGACGCTCCGGCGCCTACGCACGCAGAGGTCGGTGAGGCCGAAGCCGCGAGCGCCGCAGGAGGGAACCCTGAGGGTACTGAGCAGTTGAGCAATGCGGCACTGGTGCTCATGGGTGTGATCGGCGGGCTCTACCTGCTCTACACCTGGGTCTGGTTCAGCTGGGCGAATTATTACTCGCAGGTCAACGCTGCGGTGGCGGAGGGCAGTGGCGTGATTGGCGCGGTGCTGCAGCAGATTGTGTTCTGGGCTGCCCCGCTCGCTCCCGCACTGTGGTTTGTGAGCGCGGTGGCCACGTGCCGCGGTGCTCGCACCGGCAAGCTTGCCCTGTGGCTCCTCGTGGGTGCGGTGCTGCTGTTACCGCTCCCCGCACTGATCACAGTTGGAGGCGCGCAATGATCGGAAAGGTTCTCAGCTGGGTTGTGGGAACCCTGATCGGCCTGCTCTACGTGTACCTGGTCGTTTCCGGTGTCGGCAACCTGCTGGGGCTGCGCGAGATGTCGGCGCTGCTGGGTCTCTCGCTCACACCTGCAGGTTGGTTTTGGGTTCTCTTTGGCATAGCGCTGCCGCTCGTCGGTGCAGCGCTGGCACTGGTGATGGGTCGTGGAAAGCCCGCGGGAATCCGGGTGTTGCTTCTGGCGACCGGTCTTGCCCTGGTGGCCGCGGTGCAGCTTGAAGTGCTGCATTTGGTGCCGCAGTCAAGCTTCTTCGCCTGATGCAAGCTTCCTCTGGTGTGGCGGGGGAGTGTTGGCTCGGTAGACTACTGGTGTGGCTCGATCCGCGAGTCCACATTGCCGTCGACCTCGAAGGAACCGCCCGTTGCCTGCGCCAGTCGTGCTGATTGCCGAAGAACTCTCTCCCGCCACTATCGCCGCGCTCGGCCCCGACTTCGATGTTGTGCACGTCGACGGCACTGACCGGGCAGCGCTGCGTGAGTCGCTTGCTCATGCAGACGCCGTGCTGGTGCGTTCTGCAACGCACATCGACGCAGAAGCACTGAGCTGGGCGCCGAAGCTGAAGGTCATTGCACGCGCCGGCGTCGGCCTCGACAACGTCGACATTAAAGCTGCGACACAGGCCGGGGTGATGGTGGTCAACGCCCCCACCTCGAATATCATCAGCGCCGCGGAGCTGACCGTTGCCCACATCTTGGGCCTCGCACGCCACCTCCCGCGTGCGCACGCGTCCCTCTCTGCCGGGCAGTGGAAGCGCTCGTCCTTCACTGGCATCGAACTGTTTGAAAAGACAATCGGCATCGTCGGCCTCGGGCGTATTGGCGCGCTCGTCGCCGAGCGTTTGCGCGGTTTCGGTGTGGATCTGATCGCTTATGATCCCTACGTCACCGTAGCGCGTGCGCAGCAGCTGGGTGTGCAGCTCGTGGAGCTTGACGAGCTGGTGCGCAGGGCTGACTTCCTGACCATCCACATGCCGCGCACTCCGGAAACGCTGGGAATGATCGGTGCCGAGCAACTTCGCGCGATGAAGTCAACGGCATACGTGGTCAACGTTGCCCGGGGCGGTCTCATCGATGAGGCAGCGCTTGCTGAGGCGCTGACAGTCGGCGAAATTGCTGGCGCTGCTCTCGATGTGTTTATGCAGGAACCACCCGCGGACACCTCGCTGACGGGTCTTGATCGTGTCAATGTCACGCCTCACCTGGGCGCTTCCACAGAGGAGGCGCAGGAGAAGGCTGGCGTGTCAGTGGCGAAGTCAGTACGTTTGGCGTTGGCCGGTGAACTTGTTCCCGACGCGGTCAACGTCGCCGGTGGTGCAATTAACGAGTACGTCAAGCCAGGACTTCCGCTCACCGAGAAGCTCGGACAGATCTTCGCCGCTCTCGCGGACGGCCCGATTGCGTCACTCGATGTTGAAGTGCACGGAGAGCTTGCAGCACATAATGTCGAGGTGTTGCGTCTCGCGGCACTGAAGGGCCTGTTCACGCAGGTGGTCAGTGATCCGGTGTCCTATGTGAACGCGCCGCTGCTTGCGGAGCAGCGTGACCTGGCGGTGCGCTTCAGCGTTGACGAGCACAGCGAAAGCTACCGCAACGTCATCACCCTGCGTGGCGCGGTGGCTGATGGCACACAGATTTCTGTGTCGGGAACACTGACTGGACCGAAGCAGGTTGAGAAGATCATTGAGATCAACGGCTACGAGTTGGAGCTGCCGATCACGGATCACCTGTTGGTGTTCAGCTACACCGATCGTCCGGGTATCGTCGCGAAGTACGGCGGGCTGCTGGGTGACGCGGGAATCAACATTGCGGGTCTGCAGATTTCCCGTGACGAGAAGAAAGGCACCGCACTTTCGGTGCTGTCGGTCGATGCACCCGTCCCCGCTGAGCTCATTTCCGGGCTCGGAGACGCGATCGGTGCAGAGGTGTTGCGCGCGATCGATCTCATCGTCGACTAATCGCTCTCTTCAGATAACGGCCCCCACGCGTGAGCGGGGGCGGTTGGTGCGTGAGTAGCAGCCGCCCCCTACCGCATTCTTACGTCGAATACTTCCCAGCTGAATCCGCATGCCGGTGGTAGAGTGAGGAAGTGGGCGTTTGCCCACACCAATGATGAATCGAGCACGCTGGCTGGCGGGCTGGTCTTCGGTGGTGGATCCCTCTCGATCGTGGCGAGAGCGCAGCGCATCGGTCTGCACGCAGCGAGAGTGGTTTTCTACTGTTGATCAGCGCCCGCAGTCGCTCGCAGCGCTTCGGGCTGTCCGCCGCGTGTTCACGCACTGAAGGAGTTCCCGTGGAGGGTCCTGAAATCAAATTCGCCGAGGCTGTGCTGGATAACGGCAAGTTCGGCACTCGCACGATCCGTTTCGAAACCGGCCGCCTTGCCCAGCAGGCACAGGGTGCCGTTGCCGCGTACCTCGACGAAGAAACCATGCTGCTGAGCGCCACCAGCGTTTCGAAGCACCCGAAGGAGCACTTTGACTTCTTCCCGCTGACCGTCGACGTCGAAGAGCGTTCCTACGCTGCCGGGAAGATTCCTGGCTCGTTTTTCCGGCGTGAGGGTCGTCCCTCTACTGAAGCAATCCTGGTCTGCCGTCTGATCGACCGCCCGTTGCGCCCCTCCTTCGTTGAGGGTCTGCGTAATGAGGTGCAGATCGTTGTCACGGTGCTGTCGATCGCTCCGGGTGAGTTCTACGACGCACTGGCAATCAACGCGGCTTCTGCGTCAACGCAGATCTCCGGGCTGCCCTTCTCCGGTCCGATCGCTGGCGTGCGCCTCGCACTCATTGATGGTCAGTGGGTGGCGTTCCCCAACGTCGAGCAGCTGCAGAGTGCGGTCTTCGACCTGACCGTGGCCGGTCGTGTCGTGACTGATGCACACGGAAACGAAGATGTCGCCATCATGATGGTTGAGGCAGAGGCAACCGAAGGCAGCTGGAACCTCATCAAGGCCGGGGCCACCAAGCCTGACGAGACCGTTGTCGCTCAGGGCCTTGAGGCTGCGAAACCCTTCCTCGCCAAGCTGGTGAAGGCGCAGGAGCAGCTTGCGGCGCAGTCCGCTAAAGAGGTGCAGGAATACCCGGTGTTCCTGCCTTACGCCGATGAGGTGTACGCGGCCGTCGAGGCGCTCGCCGAGGCAGAACTCACCAGCATCTACCAGATCGCTGACAAGGTCACGCGCCAGGAAGCCGATGATGCGCTGAAGGCTCGCGTTAAGGAAGCTATTGCAGCCAAGGTTGTTGCTGGCGAACTCCCGGCTGAAGCTGACGCGCAGGTGTCTGCGGCCTACAAGTCCGTGACCAAGAAGATCGTCCGTGGCCGTATCCTCACCGAGGGCGCACGCATCGACGGACGTGGGCTGCGCGATATCCGCGCGCTCGATGCTGAGGTGCAGGTCATCCCGCGGGTGCACGGTTCCGCGATCTTCCAGCGCGGCGAGACCCAGATTATGGGTGTCACCACGCTGAACATGCTGAAGATGGAGCAGCAGATCGACTCGCTCTCCCCGATCACCAGCAAGCGCTACATGCATCACTACAACTTCCCGCCGTATTCGACCGGTGAAACCGGCCGTGTGGGAAGCCCGAAGCGCCGCGAAATCGGTCACGGCTTCCTCGCTGAGCGTGCGCTCGTGCCGGTGCTCCCCGCTCGCGACGAGTTCCCCTACGCGATCCGCCAGGTTAGCGAGGCGCTCGGCTCCAACGGTTCCACCTCGATGGGTTCGGTGTGTGCCTCCACGCTGTCACTGCTCAACGCCGGTGTTCCGCTGCGCGCGGCGGTGGCGGGTATCGCCATGGGCCTCGTGAGTGACACGGTGAACGGTGAGACGCGCTACGCAACTCTGACAGACATTCTGGGTGCCGAGGACGCGCTCGGCGACATGGACTTCAAGGTGGCTGGCACCTCTGAGTTTGTGACCGCGCTGCAGCTCGACACCAAGCTTGACGGCATCCCGAGCGACGTGCTCGCTGGCGCACTCGCGCAGGCAAAGGAAGCACGCACCACGATTCTCGGTGTGATGGCTCAGGCTATTGACACGCCGGATGAAATGGCACCGACCGCGCCGCGCGTCATCACGGTAAACATCCCGGTTGACAAGATCGGTGAGCTGATCGGTCCTAAGGGCAAGACCATCAACGGTATTCAGGATCAGACCGGTGCTGACATCTCGATCGATGATGATGGCACGGTCTACATTGGTGCGGTTGACGGGCCTTCTGCTGAGGCAGCGCGCGCCCAGGTGAATGCGATTGCGAACCCGCAAAACCCTGAGGTGGGCGAGCAATACCTTGGCACGGTTGTGAAGACCGCGGCGTTTGGTGCGTTCGTATCGCTGCTTCCGGGCAAGGACGGGCTGCTGCACATCAGTGAGGTGCGCAAGCTTGCCGGTGGCAAGCGCGTTGAGTCCGTGGATGATGTGGTGTCGGTCGGGCAGAAGATCCTCGTCAAGATCACGAAGGTAGATGATCGTGGCAAGCTCTCGCTCGAGCCGGTGCTCGAAGAGGCAGAGTCCGCGGCACCCGCGGAGCCTGCTGAGGCTCCCGCAGCCGAATAACTATCGGCGGATCACGAAGCCCCGGGCGCTCAGCGCTCGGGGCTTCGTCGTGCTCGCAGCGCGGACGACACCCCTCGCACCGGGGGCCACAGCCGCCTGATGCGCCGGGCGGTTCTCGGGTGCACAGCGACGGGTAGTGTGGAGGGCGTGTCTGAACCCGTGAAGTTTCCTCTTGACCAGCTCGAACTCACCGCCGAAATCCCCGGTGGGTTTCTCCGTCGTACCGTGCTCCCCAGCGGGTTGCGCATCCTGACCGAGCGTATGCCCGGTGCCCGCAGCGCCACCGTCGGGTTTTGGGTGGGTGTGGGCTCTCGCGATGAGCAAGCAGATCGTGACGATGCGCCCGGGAGCCTCGGGTCCACCCACTTCTTGGAGCATCTGCTGTTCAAAGGCACTCCCACCCGCGATGCCTATGAAATCGCCACAAGTTTCGACCGTATCGGTGCTGAGCACAACGCACTCACCGCAAAGGAATACACCTGCTACTACGCCAAGGTGCGGGACGTGGATCTTGAGGGCGCAGTCGAGGTGCTTGCTGACATGGTGACGAACTCGGTCATCGATGACAGTGAGTTTGAAAACGAGCGCGAGGTGATTCTCGAGGAATTGGCCATGGCGGCCGATGATCTGGCTGACGTTGCAAATGAGCGCTTCTTTGAGGCGGTCTTGGGTGATCACCCGCTGGGGCGCCCGATTGGGGGCCATCCCGAGACGATCCGCGCAGCCCAACGTGATGATGTGATGGCACACTACCTCGATCGCTACGACCCCTCTACCCTGGTGGTGACGGCGGCGGGTGCGATCGAGCACGACCGCCTTGTGGAGTGGGTGGTGCAGGCCCTGGCGCAGGCCGACGCGGCTCGGTGGAACCTGCACGTGGATCGCACAGCCGTGCGACGCACACAGGCTGTCAGCGAGACCGCCGCTGCGGCTTTGCGATCCACCCCGCGCGTGCTGCTGACCGAACGTCCCTCTGAACAGATCAACCTGATGATCGGCACGACGGGTTTGAGTTCTAGTGACCCGCGGAGGTTCGCATTCGGCATCATGAACTCCGTGCTGGGGGGCGGCATGTCCAGCCGCTTGTTCCAAGAAATCAGAGAGAAGCGGGGCCTTGCCTACACTGCGTACTCGTTCGGGGCCAGCTACTCCGATGCGGGTGTGTTCGGTATGTATGTGGGTGCCGCACCCCAGAAAGCTGCCGAAGTGGTCGAGCTTGCGACCGCGGAGCTCGCGAAAATCGCTGCTGCCGGAATCACCCCAGAAGAGCACGCCCGAGCGCTCGGCCAGGTCGCGGGCTCATCGGCGTTGGCGCTTGAGGACTCGGACACGCGTATGGGGCGGCTTGCGCGAGCAGAACTGGGTACCGGAGAGTTTTATACCTTGGATGCTTCCCTGCAGCGTTTCGAGGCGGTGACCCCCGAAGATATCCAGGGCGTGGCGGAGATGCTGATTTCGCGACCCCACACCGTCGTAGCAGTCGGTGACACCGCCCGTTCTTCGTTGGTCGCGAGCGAGTAGCCTACAGTCATGGCAGTTCAGGTTGCAGTAAGTGGAGCGCGCGGTCGGCTGGGATCGCTCGTATGCGAAGTGATTGAAGCACACCCAGCGTTCACCCTTGGTGCGCAGTTGAGCAGTGCATCACATCCCGATGCTGGAGCAGATGCCGGGGTGCTGTTCGATGTCAGCCACCCAGACGTCTCGCCAGACATTGTGGAGCGAGCCGTGCGACGTGGTCAGCGCGTCATTGTCGGCACCAGTGGCTGGTCTGAGGAACGGCTTTCTGCGTTGCGCAGCACAATCGCTGACGTTGGCGAGGCCGGCGTGCTGGTTGTGCCGAATTTCTCTCTGGGTTCGGTCATCGGTACTGCCCTCGCTCGCATTGCGGCGCCCTACTTCCACTCGGTTGAGATCGTGGAAGCCCATCATGCAGCGAAGGTGGATTCTCCATCCGGCACCGCGGTGCGCACCGCTGAACTCATTGCAGAGGCCCGTGCGGGTGAACCGATCGACGCGCCGTATGCTGATCAGCCTGCGCGCGGCCAGCTGGTCGCGGGTGTGCCCGTGCACAGTCTTCGTTTGGCAGGCGTGGTGGCCCGTCAAGAAGTCCGGTTTGGCGGTGCGGGCGAGGTCTTGACTATTACACACGACACCCACTCAAACGACTCCTACCGCGCCGGAATTCGCGCCGCTCTGGAGACCATTGGCGACCTCTCGGGACTCGTGGTGGGGCTGGACAGCGTGCTGGGTATCGCGGCTGAGTCCCGCGCATGAGTGCTCGCACGCGCGCACTCATCGGTGTGGTGATCATGGCGCTGTTACTCGTACTGTACTTTTTCTTCGCAGGGGTGCGCGCCGTTGCGCTTCTGGCCTCAGGCACCCCCGTCGCGGTACTGATGGGAATTGCACTTCTCGTGCTTCCCGTGATTGGCGCCTGGGCGCTCGGACGCGAGCTGATGTTCGGCTGGCGATCCACCCAGCTCGTAGACCTGCTCGATGAGCGCGGGCTGCTGCCCGATGATCTCGGAGAGGTCGGACCCACCGGTAAACCGGAGCGGGCAGTCGCGGATCTTGCGTTCCCGAGGTACCGCGCGGAGGCTGAAGCACAGCCGGAAGCGTGGACCAGCTGGATGCGATTGGGTCTGGTGTACGACGCCTGCGGCGATCGGAAGCGCGCGCGAGAGGTGATACGACGGGCAATTCGCCTGAATCGCGACGAAATCAGTGGCCGATCTCACAATTGATTAGGGAAATCGCCCGTGATGTGCTTAGACTCATCCTGCGCCGGAGCCTGAGCACACCCGCCTGGGAATTCCGAATGCGGCGTCCACACAGAGGTGATAGGGGCAATTGCCCTCTGAGCAGGGGCCCAGGCCCCGAAGAAAGTTTGGTATGTCTGAAAACGCGACAGTGAGTCCGCCCACACGGGCGCTTGACTCGGTGACCGGCATCAGCCGCAAGGGCTTGCCGCAGGGTACGATTGGCGTGTTTGGCGCCGTCATTATCGGGCTTTCGGTGTGTGCCCCGGCATATACGTTGACCGCCTCAGTTGGCCCGGCGGCGCAGGAAGTCGGCTGGCAGATGCCGGCAATCTTCCTCGCCGGATTCATTCCGATGCTGCTGGTGGCGCTGGGCTACCGCGCACTGAACGATCGTATGCCCGACTCAGGTACGTCGTTTACCTGGGGTACTCGCGCGTTTGGGCCGTGGATCGGCTGGATGGCAGGCTGGGGTCTCATCGCGGCCACGGTGCTCGTGCTCTCGAACCTTGCCGGCGTTGCGGTGGACTTTCTGTTCGAATCGCTCGACATCTTGCTGAACGGTGGCGGCGAAGTCGCAGGGCTCGCTGGCGTGGTGTGGATCAACATCGCGGTCTGCCTCGCCTTCATGGCGCTCGCAACGTTTATCTCTTACCGCGGAATGACCTCGACCAAGATCTTCCAGTACATCACCGTGTTCTTCCAGCTCGGTGTCATGGTGTGGTTCATTCTGGCCATGTTCTTCTTCGCAGACCCGAACCCGGACACCGGCGTTCGCAACATGCCCGAGTTGTCATGGTTCAACCCGTTTGCGGTTGATGGCTTCGGTGCGTTCTCCGCTGGCCTCGCCGTCTCAATCTTCGTGTACTGGGGCTGGGACACTGTACTGACGCTCGGTGAAGAGACCAAAGCATCAAAGGGCCGGATGTCCACCGAGGGCAAAGCCTCAATGATCCTCGTCGCCATCTTGCTCGTCATGTACGTCGGCACGGCGACCGCCACCCTGGTGTGGGCGGGCACTGGTGACGGTGAATTTGGCCTCGGAAACACCGACATTGCAGAGAACGTGTTTGCTGCAATTGCGCACCCGGTCATGGGCCCGTTTGCCATCCTGCTCACCCTGGGTATTCTGCTGAGCGCAGTGTCTTCGATCAACACCACAGCCATCTCGCCGGCCCGTACCCTGCTCGCCATGTCGCACTATGGCGCTTTGCCGGCATCGATCAAGAAGATCCACCCCAAGTACAAGTCGCCCTATGTGGCGCTGCTGTGGTCGTCGATTGTTGCCTCGGTGTTCTACGCTGTGATGCGCTTCCTGAGCGAGGATGTGCTGTGGGATACGATCACTGCACTCGGCATGATGGTGTGCTTCTACTACGGCATCACCGCTCTCTCGAGCACCTGGTACTTCCGCAAGACCGCACTGAAGAGCGGTGCGCGTCAGTTCATCACTGCCTTCCTGCTGCCGGGTCTGGGGGGTATCTTCCTCCTGATCACCTTCGTGACCACCACCATTGACAGCTTTGATCCTGCGTTTGGATCTGGCAGCAACATCGCTGGACTGGGACTCGTCGGTATCCTCGGTGTGCTGGTGCTGCTGATCGGCGTCGTCATCATGCTCGTGTGGTCACGCAAATCACCCGCGTTCTTCCGCGGTGAAGTGCTGCGTCTAGGCGACGACAGCACCGACCCGTCGACGCTTGAGCTGTTCGACGACGGCATCGGTATCGACGAGCGTCGTTAGCTCCGCGACCGTAGCTATCCACCGCCGGTCATTGACCGGCGAACAGTACCGCCCCCCGAATGTGACAACGCATGCGGGGGGCGGTACTCGTTCCGGTGTGGATTCCCCATCATGCGTTGTGAAGTTCTGCGGCGTGACGCAGACTGATGTCCCCGGGTTTTGAACGACTGTTCGTGGAACCCGGGGCTGATGTCACCTGAGACTGAGGAACGACACCCATGCGCCGAATCCTGCTTCGCCAGTCGGAACTGTCGTTGACCTCCGCCATCTTCTGTCTCGTCTGGGCGGCGCTTGCCGTGCTCACTTACGTGTGGCGGGCGGTCTTCGGGCCGGCGCTGGCGATTGTCGCCCTGGGATCGACGATTCTTCCGGCCCTTGTGGTGTTAGGCGCGTCTGTCGTTGGGGTGTCTGAGCTCGTTCGCGTCGCGCTGGATCGTTTGCACAACCTGATGCTGGCTGATTCACTGTGCCCTGTCTGGAATCGCCGCGGCTTTATCCAGTTAGTGGAGGGTGAAGTCACGCACGCTGGTCGCACCGCTGGTCCGCTCTCGATCTTGTTTGCAGATCTTGACAACTTTAAGATCGTGAACGATTTGCAAGGACACGCGGCGGGTGACCGCCTCCTGCACGATTTTGCGCAGCAACTCGACCTGCACACTCGCGCCAACGAACCAGTGGGTCGACTCGGTGGCGATGAGTTCGCGGTACTGATGCCCGGCAGCGATGCACAGTCAGCGCTTCTCGCCGGGAATCGTCTGCGTGAGCGCATCACGTGTGCCCAGTGGTCACTCGGCGTCGCGGAACTCGCTGAAGGCGAAACCGTGAATTCGTTTATTTCGCGTGCCGATGAACTCATGCGTGCAGATAAGTTGGCGCGCAAGGCTGGACGACCGACGGCAGTGCCAACATCTGAGTGAGAACACTGCCGCCGGGCGATAGTCTGGGGCACATGTCTGGCACCTCGATTTACACACCCTATGAGGACCTGCTCCGTGAAGTGTTCGAACACGGCATCGCGAAAGGGGACCGTACTGGCACTGGTACCCGGAGCCTGTTCGGGCGACAGATCAGGTTCGACCTCGCTGAGAGTTTCCCGCTGATCACCACGAAACGCGTGCACTTCAAGTCAGTGGCGATTGAGCTGCTGTGGTTTCTGCGTGGGGAGAGCAACGTCGCGTATTTGCGTGAGCACGGCGTCACCATTTGGGATGAGTGGGCCGATGAGGCTGGGGAACTGGGGCCGGTATACGGGGTGCAGTGGCGATCCTGGCCCACCCCGCACGGTGAGCACATCGATCAAATCTCTCAGGTGATTGAGCAGATTCGTGCGAACCCAGACTCCCGGAGGCTCATCGTCTCGGCTTGGAACGTGGGTGAGATTGACCAGATGGCGCTGGCACCATGTCACGCGTTCTTCCAGTTCTATGTCGCCGACGGCAAGCTCTCCTGCCAGCTGTACCAGCGTTCCGCAGACATGTTCCTCGGGGTGCCGTTCAACATTGCGAGCTACGCACTGCTGACCCTCATGATTGCTCAGCAGACAGGCCTTGCGCCGGGCGAATTCGTGTGGACCGGTGGCGACTGCCACATTTACGACAATCATGTCGAGCAGGTGCGGACGCAGCTAGCGCGCGACGCGTTCCCGTACCCGAAGCTTCAACTGCGGCATCGCGAGAGCATTTTCGACTATGAGTTCGACGATTTTCTGCTCACTGATTATCAGCATCACCCCGGCATCAAGGCTCCGGTGGCGGTCTAGCAGTGGATCCCCGCAGTCGCCCCTCGCTCGGCCTCATTTGGGCGCAAGCCCGTGATGGCGCCATTGGTCGAGACGGGCAGATGCCCTGGCATCTGCCCGAAGACCTGGCGCATTTCAAGCGGGTCACGCTGGGGGCTCCGGTGGTGATGGGGCGACGCACCTGGGAATCGTTACCGGAGCGGTTCCGCCCGCTACCGGGGCGCGAGAACATCGTGGTGACTCGCGATGCTGCCCTCGTGGCACCGGGTGCGCGCGTTGTGCGATCCACTGCGGACGCATTCGCCGCTGCGGGAGAGAAAATTTGGGTCATCGGCGGGGGAGAGCTGTACCGAGCCGCGCTGCCGCTCGCAACTGAATTGGTGATCACCCGGATCGATATGACGGTGCCCGACGCCGACACGTTCGCGCCCGAACTCAGCAGCGACTGGCAACTCGTAGACCCGGGGGAGCCGCTCGTCTCGCAGACGGGGTTGGGTTATCGGTTCGAGCGCTACCTGCGTCAGATACCCTAGAGAAGTGACGACTGCAGAGAATCCCTTCGGCCAGGTACTGGTCGCCCTGATCACTCCGTTCCACGCTGACGGTGAAGTTGACTGGGAGGCAACCGAACGCCACATCGAACACTGCATCTCGAGTGGTGCCGACGGCATCGTGGTGACCGGCACGACCGGCGAAACCTCTACCCTCACCGACCCCGAAAAACTGGAGCTCGTGCGCGTCGCGAAATCGGTGAGCGCTGGTCGAGCCAAGATCATCACCGGCGGCGGCTCCAATGAGACGGCGCATGCGATACAGCTGTACAAGGACAGCGAGAAGGCCGGTGCCGACGGGGTGATGATCGTGACCCCCTACTACAACAAGCCAACCCAGGCTGGTCTGCTGACGCACTTCCGCATGGTTGCCGACGCGACCGATCTGCCGGTAATTCTGTACGACATTCCCGGGCGTACCGGTGTGCCGATCAAATACGAAACGATCTTGCGGCTCGCGAAGCACCCGAACATTCTTGCGGTGAAAGATGCCAAGGGAGACTTCAGCGAGGTTAGCCGGGTCTTGAACCAGACCGATCTGCTGTACTTCTCTGGGGACGACGCGAATGTGCTGCCACACCTCGCCATTGGCGCAACGGGTTTGATTGGGGTCACCGCAAACATCACCGCTGCCCCCTATCGCGCCATTGTTGACGCGGTGAACCGGGGCGACCTGCTCACTGCGCGTGCTGAGCACATGAAGCTTGAACCGTTGGTGCGCGCCATCATGACGCACGTGCCGGGAACGGTTGCCGCCAAGTACGTCTTGCATGGGCTTGGGCGCATCGGCAGCCCGCGCGTGCGGTTGCCCCTCGTCGGGCCCGAAGAGTGGGAAGCCGCTCTCATTGAAGACGAGTTGGCGCTCGTATCTGACGTGACCGGCGCCGACTTCTCGAACTTCCGCCCCGACCGCAATGCGGCCGCTGGTGGAGCGCTGCCGCAGATCGCTGGCACCACTCGTTAGAGCCCATAGGAGGCTGAAACTCTTGACCACCCCTCATTTCGCACCACCCGCACTCGAAGCCGGCACGCTGCGCATCACCCCCTTGGGCGGCCTCGGCGAGGTCGGGCGCAATATGACGGTCTACGAAATTGACGGCAAACTGCTGGTTGTTGACTGTGGGGTGCTGTTCCCCGAAGAACATCACCCCGGCGTGGATCTGATCCTGCCCGATATCTCGAAGATCGATGATCGTCTCGGTGACATCGTGGGTGTGGTTCTGACGCACGGACACGAGGACCACATTGGCGGAGTTCCATATCTGCTGAAGCGGCGCTCTGATATTCCGCTGATTGGGAGCAAGCTGACCCTTGCCTTTATCGACGCGAAGCTGAAAGAGCATCGCATTCGGCCTGTGTTGCATGAGGTTGCCGAGGGCGATCGCACCGTCGTCGGACCCTTCGACCTCGAGTTCATTGCGGTGAATCACTCCATCCCCGACGCGCTCGCTGTCGCGATTCGCACCACCGCTGGCACCGTCATCGGTACCGGTGACTTCAAGATGGATCAGCTCCCGCTCGATGGACGCATTACTGATCTCCGGGCATTCGCGCGACTGGGTGAAGAGGGTGTGGATCTCTTCATGACAGATTCCACCAATGCCGATGTGCCGGGATTCACCCCGCTTGAGAAAGACATCGGACCGGTGCTTGAGCGCGTGATCGCGCAGTCGCGCGGCAAGGTCGTGGTTGCGAGCTTCTCGAGCCATGTGCACCGCGTGCAGCAGGTTTTGGATGCCGCGCACGCGAGCGGTCGCCGCGTGGTGCTGCTGGGGCGCTCAATGGTGCGCAACATGAAGATCGCCGCGGATCTCGGGTATCTCGAGGTCCCAGAAGGACTGCTCGTTGATCTGAAGAAGAGCGGCGATATCCCTGACCACCGCATCGTGTACATGTCGACTGGTTCACAGGGCGAGCCGATGGCGGTGCTCAGCCGCATGGCAAACCGCGAACATCAGGTTGAGGTGGGGGAGGGTGACACGATCATTCTTGCCTCCAGCCTCATCCCCGGCAACGAGAACTCCGTGTACCGGGTGATCAACGGCCTGATGAAGTTGGGTGCACACGTCGTGCACAAGGGCAATGCGAAGGTGCACGTGTCTGGCCACGCCGCCGCCGGTGAACTGCTCTACGCCTACAACATCGTGCAGCCCAAGAACGTCATGCCGATCCACGGCGAATACCGCCACTTGATCGCGAATGCTGCGCTCGCAATCGAAACCGGAGTGCCGCAGAACCGCACCATCATTGCTGAAAACGGCACCGTAGTGGACCTGGTTGACGGGGTCGCGCGCGCAGTCGGGCAGCTCGACATTGATTTCATTTACGTCGATGGTTCGAGTGTGGGGCGGGTGACCGATGATGACCTGCGCGATCGCCGTGTGCTCGCAGAAGAGGGCTTCATCTCGGTGATCACGGTCGTCGAAACGAGCCTGGGGCAGATCGTGTCGGGCCCGGAAGTGCACGCAAAGGGTGTTGCCGAAGAGGAACACGTCTTCGAGACCATCATTCCGAAGATCGCCGATGCGCTCGAGACTGCCATGAAGGAGGGTGTGGTGGATCACCATCAGCTCCAGCAGATTGTGCGTCGCACGCTGGGGCGTTGGGTGGGTACCAAGCTGCGCCGTAAGGCGATGATCGTTCCCGTCGTGGTGGTGGTGTAGGCGTTGGTCATGCAGACCGCACCCGCGGTCGCGCGGCTGGCCACCCAGGCCGAGCTCGCCCAGTGGGATGAGCTGGTGGCGGCGAACCCGGGCGGCGGTGAGGTGTGGTGTGGTGACGCGTATCTCGAATCGAAACGTCACGGCCGGTACCGTCCGCGGCGGGTGATCGTGGAACGCGCTGGCACGGCTCCACTTGCCGTGGGCGTCTTGACGAAGCGTGTGCCACTGCTCGGCGAGTGGTGGCACCTCCCCGCCGGGCCCCCCGGTGAAGACACTGCCGCGGTGCTGCAGGCCGCTGCTGCGGTGTCAACTTTGGCGCGTCAGCACGGTGCGTTTCTGTTGAAGATTGAACCTCGACTGGGTCTTGACGCCAGGACAGCAATTCTGGCCGCTGGGTACCAAGACACTGTGCGAATCATTCCGAATCCATCCACTGTGTTGGTTGACCTCAGCGGCACCGAAGACGAACTCTTTGCCAGACTTGGTAAGAAGGCTCGTAATGCCATCACACGTGCGCGGCGCGATGGTATTACCGTCGAGCGGGTTGACGCCACAGACGCGGCGTGCGCGCAACTGTACCGTCTGCTGCAGGAAACCGCTGCAGGGCGTTTCGTGTTGCGCGAAGAGACCTACTATCGCGAGTTCTGGCAGCGCTTTGCTGCCGCTGGAACCGGGCAGATCTTCTTTGCGTGGCGTGACGACGAACTCGTCGCTGGGGCATTCGCGATGGCGCTGGGCGCGAAGAGCACCTACAAAGATGGCGCATCGGTGCGAGCGAAGACCGCTTATGGTGCCTCGCACGCCCTGCAGTGGGAGGTGCTGCGTTGGGCGCACGAGCGCGGGGCGCACACTCACGACCTGTGCGGCGCGCCACCGGCGGCGCAGGCGGATGACGCAACGCACCCGCTGCACGGGGTGGGGCAGTTCAAGCGGTCGTTCTCCCCGCACATCACCGACTACGTGGGGGCATTCGATCTGCCACTGCGGCCGACCGCCGCAAGGCTCTGGGCGACGATCGGCGATCGCCTGGCCAGGCGCTGGTCGTTAACTGTGCACCACGACCCCTACTACTGAGTCTGCTGGGTAGGATTGCAAATTCGGCAACACATTCGAAAGGCAGGGCGGCAGTGGCAAGCGGGCTGATGCGTGCGAGCGCACTGATGGCCTCGGGCACGATGGTGTCCCGAATCCTGGGCCTGGTGAAGGCGGTGCTGCTTGCCTACGCCATCGGTGCGGTGGGTTCGGTCTCAGCCGATGCGTTTGCCAACGGCAATTTGCTGCCCAACACCCTGTACATGATTCTGCTCGGTGGCATGTTGAACGCGGTGCTCGTGCCGCAGATCGTGAAGGCCGCCCAAGATCCCGATGGCGGCTCCGGGTATATCAACAAAGTCCTCACCCTCGTCTCTGCGGTGCTCTTCGCGGTGACGGTGGTGGCGATGCTGTTGGCGCCGTGGATCGTGTGGCTGACCGCGCTCGCCTGGTCGCCCGAACAGCTCGCGCTGGCCACCGCGTTCGCCTACTGGTGTCTGCCGCAGATCGTGTTCTACGGTCTGTACACGGTGCTTGGAGAGGTTCTGAACGCGCGCAGCGTGTTTGGTCCCTTCACCTGGGCGCCCGTGCTGAACAACGTCATTGGCATCGCTGGCATCTTGGTGTTCATCGGCATGTTTGGCGCGGATCCTGAAGGCACGCGCACCGTGCTGGAGTGGGGTCCGCTTTCTATTAGCGTGCTGGCAGGTACGGCAACGCTTGGGGTAGTCGCACAGGCGCTAATTCTGTTTTGGGCCTGGCGCCGCGCCGGGATCCACTACCGACCAGATTTTGCCTGGCGTGGCATGGGGCTGGGGCGTACCGCACGCATTGCGAGCTGGAGCCTTGCCACCATTTTGGTGATGCAGGTGGGCGGTTTTGTGACCAACAACATCGTCGCCACGGGTTCCGGCGTGGGGCCGTCGACGGGTGCCATGGGCAACGTGTGGCTGGTCTTTATGATGCCGCACTCGGTGCTCGCGGTGTCGCTCGCGACGGCCTACTTCACCCGACTGTCGGAGTGGGGGCAGAGCGGGCAGATGGTGCCGTTCCGTGCCGATTTTTCTGCTTCGGCTCGCCAGATCGCCTTGGTGATGGTGCTTGCCTCAGTCGTGCTGCTTGCGGTGTCACCATTCGTGAGCCGGGTCATGAATTTCGGGGCGACACAGCTGCAGGTGGATCAGTTCTCCGCGGCGCTGCAGGCCTATCTGGTGAGCCTGGCCGCCTACAGCTTCTTGTTTGTTGTGCAGCGTGCCTTCTACGCACTCTCTGATACGCGCACGCCTTTTCTGTTCACCTCACTGCAAATCTTGCTTGTCGTGCTGCTGTCACTACCGCTGCTGCTGGCCCCAGATGCTCTCGTTGGCGTGCTGTTCGCGGCAGTGTGGTCTATTGCCACCGTGGTGCAGGCGGTCATTGCGACGTGGTTGCTGCGCCGACGCCTCGGTTCGATTGATGGGCGGCGGATCGCTGCCAGTCTGACCCGCTATGTTCTCGCGGCGATCCCGGCGCTGCTGGTCGGGCTTGCGGCAACCTTCGGGCTACGGATGTGGCAGCCTGACTTTGGCGCATTCATCGCGGTGATATTTGCCGCGCTCGTTGCGGGCGTGGTGACCATTGTCTACCTCCTCATGCTGCGGGTGCTTCGGTCGCCGGAGCTCGCTGAACTCACCACTTTCATCGCACGCAGATTCGGAAGGAATCACTCGTGACGTTGCACGTATCACCCTGCACAGACCGCGCGCAGTGGGACGACACCATCAATCATCTGGGTGGCCACCCACTGCAGCTGTGGGGCTGGGGAGAATTGAAGAGTGCTCATCGTTGGCGAGCTGAGCGCCTGCTCGTGCACACCGATGCGGGTGCCGTGGTAGCGGCGTGTCAGTTTCTGAGTCGCACGCTTCCGGGCCCCCTCGGGGACTTTGTGTATGCGCCGCGGGGGCCCGTGCTGCAGCGTGACGGCGATAATCCGCAGCAACCAGCAGCGGATCCTACGCCAGCTGCGGTTGCGACCGCGCTTGCCGACTACGTGCAGGGCTCTCGGCGCACCGTTGCGGTGTCAATCGAGCCCGACGAGAACGCTGGAGAGTTTCCGCTCGGATCAGAATGGCGTGCTGCACAGAATCCGGTCTTGCCTGCCCGCACGCTGATCCTTGATCTCACCAGGTCACAGGATGAGTTGCTGGCAGACATGTCGAAGAAGCATCGGCAATACGTGCGCAAGTCTGGCCGGGAGGAGTCACTCGAGATCCGCCCGGTGACGACCGCAGCTGAGCTCGATGCCTGCCTCGACGTCTACCGAGAAACCAGTGCCCGCGCCGACTTTGGCCTGCACACCGATGCGTATTACCACGATGCCTTCCGCATGCTCGGTGATGATGCGCCGGTATGGGCTAGCTACGAAGGGGAGCTGCCCGTTGCGTTTCTCTTTCTTGCGAAATCACGCCGCACCGCGTTCGAACTGTATGGCGGCATGAATGACACTGGGCAGCGACTTCGCGCGAACTACGCCCTGAAGTGGCATGCGATTCGTGAAATGCAGCAGCTTGGGATTGAGCGCTATGACTTTGGTGGTCTGATCAATGACGGGGTCACCACCTTTAAAACCGGTTTTGCGTCGCATGAGAATCTGCTCGCAGGGAGCTGGGATCGACCCGGCGCAGGCTATTGGATGTGGAATCAAGGCGTGCCACTTGCCAAGCGGCTGCTGCGGTCGATGCGTCGCTAACCGGCAATCTCAGCACTCGCCGAGCTGGTGCGCGGGCGATGTCGGCGCGCTCGGGTAGCGTGGCCGCATGCCTACCAAGTCTTCGGCGCGCGGAAAAGCATCTGCCTCCGGGCGAGGGTCGCGTGCACAGTCGACCGCAAGAACCAAAGTGCTTGCGGAGCCTGTCGAACCAGAAAGTCGTCTCACCCGAGCCTGGATGGGTCTTGCGCACGCCGTTGGTGGTGGGGCGCGAGCGTTCCGCCCCGAACCGATGGCGGTGGAAGAGCGCCGTGACGGTATTCCGATGCTCCTGGTACTGCTGGCGGTTATCGGCGCGGTGATCGAATGGTTCCTGCTGGGGAACCCCGTCGCCACGCAAATCAGTGCGTGGAGTTTCGGTGGCCTGTTTGGGCGGGTCGCATTTGGGCTGCCGATCATCATGATCGGTTTTGCCTTTTGGCTGTTCAATCATCCTTCCGGGGTGCACGACAACCGGCGTATTGCGATTGGTCTGGGTCTCGCGATCCTGAGCGTGGCGGGTCTGGCGCACGTGTTCGGCGCGCGCCCCAGCCCGAATGACGGCATGGTTGCACTGGCTGAGGCTGGCGGGTTGCTGGGCTGGATGGTCGGTGCGCCGCTGCTCGTGTTGACCGTGTGGGTTGCCGTGCCGCTGCTCATCATCGTGGCAGCGCTGTCTATCCTGATCATCACGAAGACACCTCCGAGTCGCATTCTGGCGAGACTGCGGGAGGCCTACGCCTATCTCTTTGGTGCGCCGCATGTCGGTGCTGAGAAGGATGCAGAGGTCTCTGCGTCCGGAACACCTGCTCGGAGCAATCAATCCGATGCGTTGTTTGACATTGAATCGGATGCCGACACCGCGAACCTTCCGTGGTGGCGGCGCACCGAGTCGGGCCGTGAAGAGGCGCCGGCCTACGAACACAGCGAAGCTGCGATCGGTGACCTCTTCGGCGATGATTCTGAAGTTTCCGCGCAAGGTGCCTTTGATTCTGCGCTTGAGGTCGATCAGCCCACTGACGTACTTTCCGGTGTGGAGCAGTCGGCGCGGGGAGTTCCGCCGGTTCATGCGCCTGCAGTGTCCGACCCAGAGGTCACGCAGTTGCACGACGAGGCTGCGGCGACCACGACGTTTCAGGTTGCGCAGCCACATCAGCAGATGCAGCAACCGTACCTTTTGCCTGATCAGGCAACGCTTGCCGCAGGGGATCCGCCAAAAACACGCACGCAAGCCAATGACACCATCATGGCTGCCATCACTGACGTGCTGACGCAATTCAACGTCGACGCGAAGGTGACCGGTTTCTCGCGTGGACCGACGGTGACCCAGTACGAGGTTGAGCTGGGGCCGGGCGTCAAGGTTGAGAAGGTCACCGCGCTCTCCAAGAATCTCGCGTATGCCGTTGCATCCAACGAGATTCGCATTTTGTCTCCGATTCCGGGCAAGAGTGCGATCGGTATCGAAATCCCCAATCAGGATCGCGAAAATGTGGCGCTGGGCGACGTGTTGCGTTCTGCTCGGGCACACCGTTCGAAGCACCCGATGACCATCGGTATCGGCAAAGACGTGAAGGGTGACTTCGTCGTCGCAAACCTTGCGAAGATGCCGCACCTGTTGGTTGCCGGTGCGACCGGCTCGGGTAAATCCAGCTTCATTAACTCAATGATTACCAGCATTCTGATGCGGGCGACGCCAGCCGAAGTGCGTATGGTGCTGGTGGATCCGAAGCGCGTTGAGCTGACGGTGTATCAGGGCGTGCCGCACCTGATCACCCCCATCATTACGAATCCCAAGAAGGCTGCAGAGGCACTGCAGTGGGTCGTCAAAGAGATGGATATGCGCTACGACGATCTCGCCAGCTTCGGCTTCCGGCATATCGATGACTTCAATGAGGCGGTGCGCTCTGGTTCACTCGTGCTACCGGAAGGAAGCCAGCGGGTCTTGAAGCCGTATCCATACCTCCTCGTAGTGGTTGACGAGCTTGCCGACCTGATGTTGGTGGCTCCACGCGATGTGGAAGATTCGATTCAGCGCATCACGCAGCTGGCTCGCGCGGCGGGTATCCACCTGGTGCTCGCTACCCAGCGCCCATCTGTCAATGTGGTTACCGGCGTCATCAAGTCAAATGTGCCGAGCCGCTATGCGTTCGCCGTTGCCTCAGGTACTGACTCGCGGGTGATCCTCGACGAAGTTGGAGCGGAGCGTCTGATTGGGCAGGGCGACGGTTTGCTCTTGCTGAACGGCGAATCCTCACCGATTCGCGTACAGGGCGCGTGGGTCAGTGAAGCTGAGATCGCGCGCGTGGTCGAACACGTGAAGAGTCAGGCGCGTCCTGAGTATCGCGCCGACGTTGCCCAGGTTGCAGAGAAGAAGGAAGTCGACGCCGATATTGGCGATGATCTGGAGCTTTTGCTCGCAGCCATTGACCTGGTGGTGAGTTCTCAGTTCGGTTCGACGTCCATGCTGCAGCGCAAGTTGCGCGTGGGCTTCGCGAAGGCTGGCCGACTGATGGACCTTATGGAATCTCGCGATATCGTCGGCCCTTCGGAGGGTTCGAAGGCTCGTGATGTCTTGGTGTCACCCGAGCAGCTCCCTGAGGTACTTGCGGGTATTACTGGTAAAGGGGCGCCTGCGGCGCCAGCATCTGCTGTGTCGACGGGTGCAGTCGGGGCGCTTGCCTCGGCTGCAACGGACGACCGAGCAGAGATGGAGACAGAGGTGGTTGAGCCCCTCACGTCCGCACATGACTCCCTCGACGATCGCTACGAGGATCCGCTTGCCCACTTCTCGAGCTCTCAAGATGATGAGGACGAAGATGAGGACGCCTGGCAACTGACCGGACGCGACTAGGGTGAGAGCGTGAACGCGAGCGACACCTCCCCGAGTAACTGGAACGCCCCAAACGTCATTACCGGCGCGCGCATTCTCGCGACGCCGTTCTTCATTTGGATGCTGTTGGCTGACGGGGGAGACATGGGCCCGCTGCGTTGGGCGGCAGCGGTTTTCTTTGTGGTGGCGATTGCGACCGACGCGTGGGACGGGTACCTCGCGCGCTCACGGGGCCTCGTCACGAATCTCGGTAAGTTACTTGATCCGATCGCCGATAAGTTCCTTACCGGTGGCGCGCTGGTGGGTTTGTCGGTGCTCGGTGAGTTGCCCTGGTGGGTGACCATTCTCGTTTTGATCCGAGAAATCGGCATTACGGTCCATCGACTGTTCGAAGCGCGCTCGGTAGTTGTGGCCGCTGCGTGGATGGGCAAACTGAAGACAGTGGCGCAATCTGTTGCCATTGCCCTCGCTCTCTTCCCCCTGGCGCAGCTGCTCGGTGAATGGGTCGTGTGGCTCAACGTGGTCACGATGTCACTTGCGGTCGCGCTGACGCTGGCGAGCGGAGTGGACTATGTCGTCAATTTCGTCCGCATGACGCGTCGAGTGGCTGACCCGCAGTCTCAGGAGTGACGGTGCGGGCAATAGACTCGGCCGCATTGGCCCAGCAGGTGGTAGCGGAAGCTGATCGCTTGGGGCGTCGAATTGCTGTTGCTGAGTCCCTCACGGGAGGCTTGCTGGCTGCCACCATCGTGTCAGTGCCGGGGGCGTCACGTGTCTTTTCCGGCGGCATCGTCGCCTATGACACTGCACTGAAAGCCTCGCTGCTCGGCGTTGATGTCGGGCTGCTCACAGCGTATGGCCCGGTTAATCCTGAAGTCGCACGGCAGATGGCGCGTGGTGCTCGGTCTGCGTGCGCAGTACCACCGCCTGGGCAAGCGATTGGTTCGACACGATCCGAGGCTGATGTTGCGGTGGCCACAACCGGTGTTGCCGGCCCCGACGCTGACCCCCAGACAGGGCAAGCCGTTGGCACCGTGTGGATCGGCGTCAGCTCATCCGCTGGTGAGATGGCGCATGAACTGCAGTTACAGGGTGACCGCGCCGAAATCCGCACTGAGGCTGTGCGCGCGGCGCTCCAGATTCTCCGGGGATCTCTCCGCTCCCAAACTTGAGCCGCGATGGCTCACATTCAGCGAATGTTCAGGAATACGGCGGGGTGTGCCGTGGTTATTCCCAGTGAGACCCGCCAGACTGGTGGTGTTTACTCGGCGGATGAAACTTCGTCGATGCGAGTATTCTGGACTGCAGAGCCGCAAGGCGATGCGAAGAGAAGGAGGACATGATGGTACTTGTTCGTCAGGAGATTGGCGATGTGCTGCGTGACTTCCGACTGCAGAAGGGTCGCACGCTCCGACAGGTTGCCGGAGAAGCGAGCGTTGCTCTCGGGTACCTGAGTGAGGTCGAGCGCGGCCAGAAGGAAGCCTCGAGTGAGATTCTCGCCGCCGTCGCTGATGCACTCGATACCCCGCTCTCGGTAATCATGGGCGAGGTGAGCGAGCGTCTTGCCATGGTGGAAGGCCTCGGTACTCCCTTGTCGGCGCGCGTACCGGATACGGTGCCAGCGGATCTGGTCTCTGGGTACCGGCCTGAAGTTCTCGCAGGGAAGTAGTGCGCCGCAGCGAGTTGCAGCGGGCGATGGTCGAGGAATTCGGTGACGCCTATGCTGGCGTACTCATGCGGGATCATTGGCTTGCCGAGTTTAACGGCACTGCGCAAGAGGCTCTCGATCGCGGTGTTACTGCGCGTGCTGTGTGGCAGGCGGTGTGTGTTGAGATGCAGGTTCCCGAGGTGCGGCGCTACGGCCGCGGCCTTCGCGAGCCTCGCGAGTAGAAGCCTCGACACGCCGGAGGCCTGTTCGAAAGTTTGTTCGAATCGCGGTATTGTCGCTCACAGGTGCACTCAGTGCCTCCGCGCTTCACGGATTTGCCTCACCACGCGCCAGTGTCGGTGGTGCAGCCTAGGGTCGGTAGCACGAGCCACCTACGCCTTGTCAACGCGGAACATCATGTCCGCGCACGACAGCAGGTAGGCAGCAACCCGGCGACTCTCGCCTCGAACCCAGGAGCAACTCATGGCAGCACCCAAAGATCGCGAGAAGGCACTGGAGATGGCCCTCGCGAATATCGACAAGCAATTCGGCAAGGGTGCGATCATGCGCCTGGGCAGCACCGATCGACCGCCGGTCGAGGTGATTCCGACAGGCTCCATTGCGCTTGACGTTGCACTGGGCATTGGCGGTCTGCCACGGGGCCGCATTATCGAGATTTATGGGCCGGAATCCTCTGGAAAGACGACCCTGACCCTGCACGCCATCGCCAACGCGCAACGCGCAGGCGGCATTGCGGCCTTCATCGATGCCGAGCATGCTCTTGATCCTGAATACGCACAGAAGCTCGGCGTTGATATTGACGCGCTCCTGGTTTCGCAACCAGACACTGGCGAGCAGGCGCTTGAGATTACCGACATGCTGATCCGCTCCGGTTCCGTGGATCTCGTGGTGGTCGATTCTGTTGCTGCGCTCGTGCCGAAGGCTGAGATCGAGGGTGACATGGGCGATAGTCATGTTGGCCTGCAGGCGCGGTTGATGTCTCAGGCGCTCCGGAAGATCACCGGTGGCTTGAACCAGACCAACACCACAGCGATCTTCATCAACCAGCTGCGTGAAAAGATCGGCGTCTTCTTCGGAAGCCCAGAGACCACTTCAGGTGGCAAGGCCCTGAAGTTTTACGCTTCTGTGCGGCTCGATATTCGCCGAATTCAGACCTTGAAGGATGGTTCGGAGGCCGTCGGCAACCGCACGCGTGTGAAGGTCGTCAAGAACAAGATGGCACCGCCCTTTAAGCAGGCAGAGTTTGACATCCTCTACGGTGTGGGTATTTCCCGTGAGGGATCTTTGATTGATTACGGCGTCGAACACGGGATCGTGAAAAAGAGCGGTGCCTGGTACACCTACGAGGGTGACCAACTCGGGCAGGGTATGGAAAACTCGCGTCGCTTCCTGATTCAGAATCCTGAAATTGCGGCAGAGATCGAAGAGAAGATCCTGGTGAAGCTCGGTGTCAAAGCTGATCCCAACGCCGTTGCTGTCCCCGCAAGCGAAGCGATCGTAGAGCCGATCCGCGACGAACGACTGGGTGCGTAGCGAACCGTCATGGTAGTGCGCTTTCTCCCGACTGCCACTGATCCAGTGCCCGTGGCAGACGATGCGCG
The DNA here is from genome assembly GCA_964612125.1 of uncultured Leucobacter sp. Taxonomy (GTDB): domain Bacteria; phylum Actinomycetota; class Actinomycetes; order Actinomycetales; family Microbacteriaceae; genus Leucobacter. The sequence continues at coordinate 31,976 of CAZTBS010000009.1, forward strand.
GGGTGACCTCGCTGAGGTCATCGAGCTGCGCGCTCGTCTGCCACGCGCGGTGCGAGATGATGCAGCGCAATCTGCAGGGGTGACCGTTACCCCCGAATCTGTTGCGAAATTGGTCGAGGTAACGGCCGAAACTGCCGTTGGGACCGACTCTCCGTCTGCCGCCGCGCTTGAAAGCGCGATGCTGGCAAGCGTTCGCCTGCTCGCGCGGCGCCCCTTGTCGAGCGGCGAGCTTCGCCGTGAGCTCCTCGGACGAGGTCATCCAGAGCATGATGTCGAAGAGGCGATCGCTGAATGTGAGACCAGTCTGTACCTCGACGACCTCGGGCTTGCGCGGGTGGTGTGCGAGAATCTGCGCGAACGTAAGGGTGCGAGCCGCAGCCAGGTTCGCGTAAAGCTGCGGGAACGACTGCTGCCTTACGAGATCATCGAAGTGGCCCTCGGTGAGCTCGACGACAACGCCGAATGGGAACTGCTGCGTGCAGCGGCGGCCGATCGTGCTCGCAAGCTCGCCGGGCTTGAGCGCCCCGTTGCTGAGCGCCGCCTACTCGGTTATCTCGCACGTCGTGGATGGTCTGGTGAGGCGGCTGTGCGGGCGGTGCGCGCCGCCTTAGACACAGCCAATGCGCCAGGTGGCGTTCGATTCCAGTAGTTGCGCGATCGGTGTTGATGACGTTCGAACCCGGACCGGCGTTCATCGCGTGAATCGATAGAATCGGCGGTATGCCTTCTGCCGTCGCCACCCGAATCGATCCGTCTCCCGCTGCGTTCGCGGCAGACGGATCTCCGCGTAGCTACACCGTCCGCACGCTGGGCTGCCAGATGAATGTGCACGATTCCGAGCGACTGTCCGGCTCTCTCGAGGCCGCAGGATATGTGCCCGCAGCCGATCCCGAGGCCGCTGATGTGGTCGTGATCAACACCTGCGCGGTGCGCGAAAACGCGGCGAACAAGCTCTACGGAAACCTCGGGCGCCTCGCAGCGGTGAAGCGCGAGCGCGCAGGTATGCAGATTGCGGTCGGCGGGTGCCTCGCGCAGAAGGACCAGGGCACCATCGTGGAGAAGGCCCCCTGGGTCGATGTGGTGTTCGGCACGCACAATATGGGTTCGTTACCGGCTCTCCTTGAGCGCGCGCGACACAATCAGGAAGCACAGGTAGAGATTCTCGAGTCTCTCGAGGTGTTTCCCTCCACGCTCCCCACCAAGCGTGACTCGACAGCGAGCGGCTGGGTGTCGATCTCGGTGGGCTGCAACAACACCTGCACCTTCTGCATCGTCCCGGCGCTGCGCGGCAAAGAAAAGGATCGCCGTCCGGGAGACATTCTTGCGGAGGTGCAGGCACTGGTTGACGCTGGGGCGATCGAAGTGACGCTGCTGGGCCAGAACGTTAACACCTACGGGGTGGAGTTCGGGGACCGCGCCGCGTTTGGCAAGTTGTTGCGCGCGATGGGTGAGATTGAGGGACTCGAACGGGTACGCTTCACGAGTCCGCATCCGGCGGCCTTTACTGATGATGTGATTGCGGCGATGGCAGAGACTTCCAACGTGATGCCGCAGTTACACATGCCGTTGCAGTCAGGGTCCGACACCGTGCTGAAGGCGATGCGACGTTCCTATCGCAGTACCAAGTTCCTCGGAATTCTGGAGCGAGTCCGCGAGCAGATCCCTGAAGCTGCGATCACTACCGACATCATTGTCGGTTTTCCAGGTGAAACGGAGGAGGACTTTGCCGAGACCATGCGAGTGGTCGAGGCCTCACGTTTTGCCAGCGCCTATACCTTCCAGTATTCGATCCGCCCTGGCACTCCCGCTGCGACGATGCCGAATCAGGTGCCGAAAGCCGTGGTGCAGGAACGCTACGAGCGACTGCTCGCCCTGCAAGAGCGCATCTCGCAAGAGGAGAATCAGGCGCAGGTCGGAAAGACCGTGCACGTTCTTACTGCGGCGAGCGAAGGAAAGAAAGATGATGCCACGCACCGTCTGACCGGCCGTGCGGAAGATAATCGCCTGGTGCACTTCTCCGTGCCCGAGGGAGCGGAAACTCCCCGTCCCGGTGACATTGTGACCGTTCAGGTGACCCAGGCGGCACCTCACTTTCTTATCGCGGATCCTGGTGAAACCGGAACCTATGCAGTGCGTCGCACGCGTGCCGGTGACGCCTGGGATCGCAACCAGGCCGAGAGTTGCGGTGTGCCGTCGACAGCGGTGACCGACGCCCCGCGCGCGGTGAACCTCGGGCTCCCCACGCTGCGGGTGCAGTGACCGGCACACTCTGGGCGATCGTCGGTGCGACCGGCACGGGGAAGACTGCGCTCTCGCTCGACCTGGCGGAGCGATTGGCTGAATCCGCGCGGCCCGCGGAGATCGTGAACGCTGACGCGATGCAGTTCTACCGGGGCATGGATATCGGCACGGCTAAAATCGCCCCAGCGGATCGCAGGGGCATCCCGCATCATCTTTTCGATGTACTCACACCGCGCGAGGAAGCCACCGTGGCCTGGTACCAGCCGACTGCACGCTCGGTCATCGAGCAGATTCTCTCCCGCGGACATGACGCGATCCTCATCGGGGGGTCCGGCCTCTACGTTTCCAGTGTGATCTTCGACTTCCGCTTCCCGCCGCGAGACGAGGCGGTGCGGGCGCAGCTCGAATCCGAACTGTCCGATCTCGGTGTCGATCGGCTCTTCCAACGGCTGCAGGCGGTGGATCCGGCTGCCGCCGCGGTCGTCGATCCGCGTAATGGACGGCGCGTGGTGCGCGCGCTCGAACTCGCCGCGCTCGGCGCTTCCGCGCACGGCTCCCTGCCAGCGGCGCCGGAGTATTGGCACCCGGCCACCCGTACGGTGGGAGTTCACGTGGAGCGCAGCCAGCTCGTGACGCGACTCGACCGACGGGTCGAGCAGATGTGGGCGGACGGTCTGCTCGAAGAGGTGCGCGCCCTGCTGCCTGATGGCATCGAGCATGGAAAGACCGCCTCGCACGCGATCGGGTACGCGCAAGCCCTTGCGCAGCTCGCGGGTACGCTCACTGCGGACGAAGCCATTGCGCAGACGCAGGCGCTGACGCGGCGCTACGCGCGCCGACAGGTGAGCTGGTTCACACGCTACCCGCACATCGAGTGGCTTTCGGAGCCGGATCCCGAGCAGATTCTCGCTGGCTGAACCTGCCGGTGCGCGAGCCGATGCCCGCGTCGATGTGCGCAGACCGGGTCGTTTACCTGGCTGACATAGACTGCCCCGCATGACCCATGCCGATCCGCAGACTGTTCTCCGGCGAGCGCACGGGTGGCCCCCGAGCGCACCCTGATCGACATTCTCCGTGCCTCGACCGAGCGGCACCATGAGGCCTCGGCGCTGGATGCCGGGGCCGGCGCGCTGAGCTACCGCGAATTGCTCTCCGCGGTGGAGCGGACTGCAGCGGACCTTCGGCGTGCCGGGGTGCGCCGGGGAGACCGGGTCGGTGTGCGTATCGATTCGGGTTCCGCCGATCTCTACATCGCGATTCTGGCGATCATGCGCACCGGTGCCGCATATGTTCCGGTGGACGCCGACGACGCCGACGAACGCGCCCGCCTGGTGTTCGGTGAGGCGCAGGTCGTCGGAATTGTCGGGAACGGTCTGCAGTTCGCGCGTCATGCGCTGCTCGGGGCCGCGGCAGCGCGCACCGGGTCGGCGAGCGGCGCCGCCGACCCGGTGCCTGGAGATGACGCCTGGGTGATTTTCACTTCTGGTTCCACGGGAGTCCCGAAGGGAGTCGCTGTCACCCATCGCAGTGCGGCCGCCTTCGTCGATGCGGAGGCGCGGATGTTCCTGCAGCGCCAGCCGCTGGGGCCGGGTGATCGAGTGCTCGCCGGATTGTCGGTCGCCTTCGATGCCTCATGCGAAGAGATGTGGCTGGCCTGGTGGCACGGGGCGTGCCTGGTGCCGGCTCCGCGCGCACTGGTGCGGGCGGGCGAAGACCTGGCGCAGTGGCTGATCAGACAGGGCATCACCGTGGTGTCGACGGTGCCGACGCTCGCTGCGATGTGGCCGCGTGAGGCGATCGAGAATGTGCGCCTACTGATCTTCGGTGGTGAGGCGTGCCCGCCCGAGCTCGCGGCCCGGCTGGTCGATGCGGATCGCGAGGTCTGGAACACTTATGGACCGACCGAGGCGACGGTGGTGGCATGCGGCTGCCCGTTGGACGGCGTCGGCCCGGTGCGGATCGGGCTGCCACTCGACGGCTGGGATCTCGCGGTCGTCGACGCCGCGGGATTCCGAGTCGCGCCTGGGGAGAGCGGCGAACTCATCATCGGTGGCGTCGGCCTCGCGCGCTACCTGGATCCCGCAAAGGATGCCGAAAAGTACGCCCCCATGCCGACGCTCGGCTGGGAACGCGCCTACCGCTCGGGTGATCTCGTGCGCTACGACCCGGCGGGCCTGCTGTTTCTCGGACGTGCCGATGATCAGGTGAAGGTGGGCGGACGTCGCATCGAACTCGGCGAGGTGGAATCGGCCCTGCAAGAGCTACCGGGCGTCACTGCGGCCGCAGCCGCGGTGCGCGCGAGCGAATCCGGGGTTCCGTTTCTCGTCGGCTATCTGGTGGTGGAGGGTGAGCAGCCGCTTGACCGGGCACACGCGCGGGAGCATCTCGCCGGTCGACTCGCCGCCGGCGTGATGCCCCTGCTCGCGGTGGTCGAGCAGCTGCCCATGCGCACCTCGGGCAAAGTGGATCGGGCCGCCTTGCCCTGGCCGCTTCCGGGTGTGGAAGCACCGCTCGTAGAGGGGCTTTCTGATGTCGAACGGTGGTTGGCGGAGCAGTGGCGCGCGGTGCTGGGGGTCGCTCCGCAGACGGCGAAGGCGGATTTCTTCGACCTTGGTGGTGGATCACTCGCCGCTGCGCAGCTCGTCTCCCGCATCCGCTCGAGAGTGCCCGAGTTCACGGTGGCCGATGTGTACGACGTCCCGCGGCTTTCGGCGATGGCGAAGGCTATCGAGGCGGTTGTCGAAGTCGGCGACCCCGCAAGCTTTCACGCGCCTGCACCCACGTCCAGGCGCACGCAGTGGGCGCAGACCCTGGTGAGTGTGCCGCTGTTCATCGTTAGTGGACTGCGTTGGCTGCTTTACGCACTCATCGCCGGCACCATGTTCAATACCCTCAGCGGATTCGCGGTGCTGCCGACTGCGCCGCCGTGGCTGCTGCTACTCGGCATCCTGCTGTTGCTCACTCCTTTCGGGCGCATGGGTATCGCTGCGCTCGTCGCGCGAGTGCTGCTTGCCGGTGTGGGGCCGGGGGATTACCTGCGCGGCGGGCAGGTGCATATGCGGCTGTGGCTCGCTGAACAGTTCGCTGCGCACATCGACGCCGTCGGCACCGCGGGTGCACCCTGGGTGGCCCTGTATGCGCGTGCGCTCGGGGCGAAGATCGCGCGCGACGTGAATCTGCACACGCTGCCGCCGATCACCGGAATGCTCGAGGTCGGGCGGGGATCCGCGATCGAACCCGAGGTGGACCTCAGTGGCTACTGGATCGACGGCGACCTGCTGCGCCTGGGCAGGGTGGAGATCGGCGATCGGGTGACCGTCGGGAGCCGTTCGACGCTCGCTCCCGGTACCCGCATCGACGACGACGCGGAGATCGCTCCGGGGTCGGCAGTGTTCGGGCGCGTGAAGGCGAATCAGACGTGGGCGGGTTCGCCTGCGGTGCGGGTTGGGGGACCCTCGGTGCAGTGGCCCGAGAGCCTGGCGCCGCAGTCGCGCTTCTGGCAAGCGGCCTACGGAGCGTCCTCACTCGGGCTGGCTCTGCTGCCAGTCCTCGCTTTCGCCGCGGGCGGTGTGCTCGGAGCGCTGGCCCTGCGCGGCTCCGACACGCTCCTCGCCGCGGTGGCTCAGGCGTTCCTCGCCCTGCTTCCCGCCGTGCTCGCCGCCGGAGTCATCTATGCCGGAGTAGTGGTGCTGTTGGTGCGACTGCTGTCCTGGGGTGTGCGCGCGGGAACCTATCCCGTGCACAGCCGTGTGGGCTGGCAGGTGTGGACCACCGAGCGACTGCTCGATGCGGCGCGCACGATCTTGTTTCCCCTGTATTCCAGTCTGTTCACTCCCGTGTGGCTGCGCATGCTCGGTGCGCAGGTCGGCAGGAACGTCGAAGCGTCGACCGTGTTGTTGATCCCGTGCATGACGCGCATCGATGATGGCGCCTTCCTCGCTGACGACACCATGGTCGCCACGTATGAATTGCATCGCGGGTGGATGCGGATCGGTCCCGTACGGATCGGCAAGCGGGCTTTTCTCGGCAACTCCGGCATGGCGGGTCCGGGGCATCGGGTGGCGAAGGATTCGTTGGTCGCCGTGCTCTCGGTGGCGCCCGAAAAGGCGAAGTCTGGTTCGTCCTGGCTGGGTTCCCCACCGGTGCGCCTGCGTCGTGTGCCGCAGGGCGGCGACCAGAGCCGCACCTACCGACCGGGGGCGCAGCTGCGGATCGCACGGGCGCTGTGGGAACTCGGGCGGATCGTACCGGTAGTGGTGACCATGGCGCTCGGCCTGGGAGTGCTCTTCACCTTCGCCGCACTCTGGCAAGCGCTCGGCCCGGTGTGGACGGTGCTGCTGGCGGGAGTTGTCATGCTCGTTGCGGGTGCGGTGGCGGCGGGAGTGACGACTGCGGCGAAGTGGGCCATCGTGGGACCGATCCGCGCCGGGGAATCCCCGCTGTGGTCGAGTTTCGTGTGGCGGACTGAAGTCTCCGACACCTTTACTGAGATGCTCGCGGCGCCCTGGTTCGCGCGTTCCGCCACCGGTACCCCGGCACTCGCCCTGTGGCTGCGGTCTCTGGGTGCGCAGGTCGGCGTCGGGGTGTGGTGCGAAACCTATTGGCTGCCCGAACCCGATCTGGTCACACTGGGTGATGGAGCAACCGTGAATCGTGGGTGCGTGGTACAGACCCACCTGTTTCATGATCGAATAATGAGTATGGATACCGTCGAAATACAGGAGGGTGCAACGCTGGGTCCGCACAGCGTCATCCTGCCAGCTGCGACCATCGGTGCGAACGCGACGGTCGGACCCGCATCGCTGGTGATGCGCGGTGAGCGCGTGCCAGTCGGTTCGCGGTGGAGCGGAAACCCGATCGGCCCCTGGAAAGCGGTGAAAGTCCGGCCGTATCAGACGACGAACTGATGGGTGACGCCTACACTCCCAATAGCGGTGACCCGCGGTACGACGTCGAACGCTATGCGCTCGATCTGCAGTACACGCCGCGTACGAATCGACTCACCGGAATCGCCCGGCCCGATGTGTGCGTGCGGAAGCCAACCACTGCGTTGCGCATCGACCTGGTTGGGTTGCGTGCCAAGAAGGTCCGGGTGAACGGGGAGCTGCATCGTGCTCTGAAGCAGACCCCGGTGGCGCTGACGCTGAAATTCCCCGCCACTCTAGCGGAGGACGCGAGGTTGGCGATCGAAATTGAGTACGCCGGAAGCCCAGGGCCCCGGCGGTCGCATTGGGGGCAGATCGGCTGGGAAGAACTCGATGAGGGTGCCCTCGTCGCCGCACAGCCCACCGGGGCGCCCACCTGGTTTCCGTGCAACGACCGGATTGCGAATCGCGCACGCTACGACATCACCTTCACGACCGATGCCGAATTTTTCGTCGCGATTACCGGCGTCCCCGGACCGGTCACGAGCCGGGGCGGATCGCGCACTTGGTCGTTCGCGAGCGACGTGCCGACCGCAAGCTACTTGGTTGCCGCACATGTCGGTCCCTACGCCGAGTTCCCCCTGGAGATCCCGCTGCTCTCGGGCGCCCGCGTCGGACGCCTGGTCACCCCGCCAAAGCTCTCCGCGGACATGCTGCGGGCCTTCGCGCCGATGGGCGCCATGGTGCAGGAGTTCGAACGCTGGTTCGGGGCGTACCCGCAAGAGGATCTCACCGTGGTCGTCGTTGGAGAGGAACTCGAGATCCCCCTGGAATCACAGGGACTCATGACCTTCGGCGACAATCACGCCGCGCCCTCCGAGCAGCGACTGCTCGCGCACGAGCTCGCGCATCAGTGGTTCGGCAACAGCGTGGCCATCGCCAGCTGGCGCGACATCTGGTTGAACGAGGGCTTCTCCTGTTTCTCCGAGTGGATCTGGTCGGAAGCCTCCGGCGGCCAGACGATCGCCGAGTGCGCGCAGGAGCATCACGACCACCTTGCGCGGCTACCGCAGGACCTGTCGCTCGCTGATCCGGGCGCGGCGGACATGTTCGACGATCGCATCTACAAGCGCGGTGCGCTGCTGCTGGAGGCGCTGCGCCGTACGCTGGGGGACTCACAATTCCGGAAACTGCTGCACGCATGGGCCACCCGCAACGTGCACCAGCAGGTGGGCACGGCTGAGTTCATCGCACTCGCGAACAGTTATGCCGCAACTCCGCTCGACGCACTCTTCTGGCAGGCCTGGCTCTTCGACGTCAAACTGCCGAAGCTCCCCAAGCCGCCCAAACCTCAGAAGCCGGCACGAGTGCTCCGGGCAGCAGCGGTCAGGCCATCGGGTCGGCACGCAAGAGAGCCGGGGCTACCGCCACGCTGATCGCCGCAGTGCCGAGAGCGCCCGGCAGCGATAGGGTGAGGTCACTGCCGCGCAACTCCGGGTGGCCGG
>CAZTBS010000009.1:40686-53056 GCA_964612125.1 uncultured Leucobacter sp.
GCTCCGGGAGGCGCGACCCCGACGGCGACAACGGGGAGCGCATAGGTGACGCTCACGAGCGGAGCAGTGCCCGACGGCGCCGTCACCGTAATCGGACCGTGCGACCCACCGCAACGCGGGCACGTGCGGCTGAACCGGACCGCCTCGCCCAGTAAGTCGCGCAGCAGCGTGCCGGATAGCGCGCGTCGATCGCCCCCCCCGCGGCGAGCAGCCCGATGCGCAGGGTTGCACCGAGCAGGTCGAACTGCTGCGGCCAGTGCTGACGCGCGGGATCGGGCATGTCCGATGGTACCAATGCGGTGCCGGTGTGGTCACGGTGGGCGAGCAGTCGCGCCGCGTAGACTGGCGCAATGCCCACTCTCTCCTTCACCAAAGGCCACGGTACCGGCAACGATTTCGTTCTCTACAGTGACCCAGAAGGGCAGCTTGCCCTGACGCCAGCACAGATCGCCTTCATCTGTGACCGCCACTTCGGCATCGGCGCCGACGGTCTCATCCGAGCCGTGCGTTCACGTGCGCTCCCGGAAGGTGCAGCTGCGCTCGCCGAGGAGCCCGAAGCAGAGTGGTTCATGGATTACTGGAATGCCGACGGCACGCCAGCCGAAATGTGCGGCAACGGGATTCGGGTGTTTGCGCACTACCTCATCACCGAGGGGTTGGTCGCACCGGAGCGCCGCGACACTATCCCGATCGGCACACGTGCTGGGGTCAAGGACGTACTTGCTGGGGTGTCGGGTTACACAGTGGATCTAGGGCGGTGGCGACTTGCGGATGACCACCTGGTAGCCGCTCGGGGGTTGCATGTGCCGCGGCCAGGCGTTGGGATCGACCTCGGCAACCCGCACGTGGTGACTGCGCTGGCCGATGATGCGAAGCTCGACGGGTTGGATCTCAGTGAGGCCCCGACGCTCGAACCAGCTCCGGAGTCCGGTGCCAACGTGGAATTTGTGGTGCCGGAAGAACCGCTCATCAAGAACGGTGTCGCCCGCATTCGCATGCGGGTGCATGAGCGCGGGTCAGGCGAGACACTCTCCTGTGGCACCGGCACCGCCGCAGCAGCGCTCGCGTTTCGCTATTGGGGCGGTGAGGAGATGCCAAACCACTGGAGTGTGGAAGTTCCTGGCGGTCGTCTCGCGGTGCGGATGTTCCCCACCGAAGAAGGGGAGCACGTGTCGTTGTCCGGGCCCGCAGAGCTGGTCTACCGCGGCACCATTGAAGTACCTGGGGACCTTTAGGAGCGCGTCGCTGCAAGCACGTGGAATCCGCGATCGCGAGCGATGCGCGTCACAGTGAGGTCGGGGTACTCCACCGCGATCCACCGCTGTAGTGAGTCTGCGCCCAGGTGCTTCGCGACAACTAGACGTGCCTGACCGCCAGGTTCGAGCCGCGGAAGCCAGTGCGCAAGCATCTCGTGCAGGGCGGCTTTTCCGACGCGAATTGGCGGATTCGAGAGGATCAGCTCGAAGCCAAGTTCGTCTGGCACCTCTTCCGGAGCCGCCACATGCAGTTCGGAGAGGCGCAAGCGCTCAGCATTTTCTGCGGTGAGCGCGCGTGCGCGCTCGTTAATGTCTACCGCCCACACGGGGCTCGCCGGGAAATGCAGCGCCGCGCTGAGCGCGATGGCGCCCCAGCCGCACCCGAGGTCGAGAATCGCACCCTGCGGCACGGGAAGCGCAGTCTCGGGCTGTGTGAGTGTGCGCAGGAGCACCGCGGTACCGGTATCCAGGTGATCCGGGCTAAACACGCCACCCGCGGTCACCACGGTGCGCGGCTCACCACACAACTCAACCTCGATCTCGCGGGTGCGGATGGGGCCAGCGGGGGATTCCGAGAAATAGTGCTGCGTCACCGCCCCAGTATCGCAGGCCTGTCGTGTCACGCTGCGCTGTGGGTGAACACCGGACGCAGAACAGATTGCTCAACTTAGACTAAAAAGCACATGAACACCTTTGATACAGATTCTGCTGCGGCTGAAGAGCCAGATTTTGACCAGCACAGCGCATCGGCGGATCCACTTTACCGGGTTCTCGCACGTGCTGAGAGCGCTGGTGCTGCCACGGTCATTCGCGATCTGACCCGGGGTGCGCAGGCGCTGGGTGATGCAGCCCACGACCAGCTTGCCGAAGACCTCGACGCTATTCGTCTGGAGCGTGAGGAGCGCGCCTCACTGAAGCGCGTGCCCGGTCTCTCAACGGAACTTGAGGACGTGACCGAGGTTGAGTATCGAAAGCTGCGGCTTGAGAACGTCATCCTGATTGGGGTCTACAGTTCGAACGGGAAGCAGGGTCAGGAAGACGCCGAGAATTCGCTCCGCGAGCTTGCTGCGTTGGCTGAAACCGCGGGAGCACGGGTCATCGATGGGCTGCTGCAGCGTCGAGCACACCCTGATCCGGCGACCTACTTCGGCAAGGGCAAAGCCGCCGAGCTTGCGGACATGGTGGCGGCCGAAGGCGCGGACACGGTGATTGCGGACACTGAGCTCTCGCCGAGCCAACGCCGCGCGCTCGAAGACGTGGTGAAGGTCAAGGTGATTGACCGCACGGCGGTGATCCTCGATATCTTCAGTCAGCACGCGAAGAGTCGTGAGGGTAAAGCCCAGGTCGAACTCGCGCAGCTCGAATATCTGTTGCCGCGTCTTCGCGGCTGGGGTGAGTCGATGTCGCGTCAGGCCGGTGGGCAAGTCGGCGCTGCGGGCGCCGGCATGGGTTCGCGTGGTCCTGGCGAGACCAAGATTGAGCTCGATCGCCGTCGTATCAACACCCGCATGGCGAAATTGCGCAAGCAGATTGCTGGGTTCGCCCCGGCGCGTGAGGCCAAGCGAGCCAACCGAAAGCGCGGTGAGGTGCCTTCGGTGGCGATTGCCGGCTACACGAACGCGGGGAAGTCGAGCCTGCTGAATCGGCTCACCGGCGCGGAGGCGTTGGTGCAAAACCAACTCTTTGCCACCCTGGACACCACGGTTCGACACGCAGAGACCGCGGATGGGCGACGCTTCACCTACGCGGATACTGTCGGCTTTGTGCGCAACCTTCCGCATCAGTTGGTTGAGGCTTTCCGCTCAACCTTCGAAGAGGTGGCACAGTCTGATGTGATCGTGCACGTTGTCGATGCTTCGCATCCCGAGCCAGCTGCACAGCTGCGCACGGTCCGAGAGGTGATCTCCGAAGTTGATGCGCAGGCGATTCCTGAGATCGTGGTCTTCAACAAGGCCGACCTTATTGATGACACGCAGCGCTTGGTGCTGCACGGTCTGGCATCGGATGCGGTGTTCGTATCCGCGCGCACTGGCGACGGTATTGCCGAGCTGCAACAGCGCATCGCCGCGGCACTTCCGGTGCCCGAACGTCAGGTCACCGCAGTGGTGCCCTACGATCGCGGTGATCTGATCGCGGAACTTCATGAGCGCAACCGCGTGCTCGAGACCGAGTATGTCGAGGCTGGCACACGGATCCGCGCTTACGTGGGCGGCGAGACCCTGGCCAAGCTCGAGCCGTTCATCGTGGCGTCTTAGAATTTCGTCTTCGCTGCGTGATGTTGCGCTGAGAGTCGAGACGGATGCAGTGTCTCGCTAGGCTCGGAGTGTTCAGCTCACAAGAAGGACTGGAGACGCGAAGTGTCGGATGCACTGCAGTCAGACTCGAGTGAAGCGAAGCTGCACTTCTCCTTTGAAGTATTTCCTGCCCGGACCGCAGCCGCGGCATTGCAGCTCGGTCACGCGGTTCAGCACCTCGCGGCTGCCGGGCCAGAGTTCATATCGGTTACCTACGGCGCGAGTGGATCCACGCGAGATGCCTCTCTCGATCTCTTGCAGTACCTCAAGCAGCACACTTCCGCTGTTCCTATGGCACACCTCACAACCGTTGGTATGTCGGGCGAGGAATTGCGCAGGGTGATCGGGGAAACACTGCAGGCTGGAATCTCAGACTTTCTTGCCCTCCGTGGTGACCCGCCGCAGGGCTTAACCGAAGATGATGCTTCTGTGTCTGGTTCTCTGAGCGCGGTGGATCTCATCAGGCTTATCCGCGAGGTGCGAAGTGCAGATCCCGCGGCTGATCAGTGCGGCCGAATTGCTGTGGCTGTCTACCCGAATGGACATCCGCTCTCGCGTTCACGGAGCGCCGACATTGACTGGTTGGCCGCCAAGCAGGATGCTGGTGCGGGACTCGGTATTACGCAGCTGTTCTTTCACGCTGAGGAATACCTGTCTTTCGTGAGCGATGCGCGAGATGCAGGCGTCACGATTCCAATTCTGCCGGGTCTGATGCCTGTGGCGACGCTTGCGCAGCTGCGAAAGGTGGCCTCTCTCGCCGGACGCCCCGCGCCCGCTGAACTCGTGCGGGACTTTGAACGAGCAGGCGGCAGTGCGTCCGAAATCGGCGTCGCGCACACCGTGGAACTCGCACGCGAACTCATGGCTGGTGGGGCGCCCTCGATCCACCTGTACACCTTTAACAGGCATGAGCAAGTTACTGCGGTGTTACGACAGCTCGGGCATGTGACGCCCGATCCGCTGACGCTGCAGCAGCGCTCGCTCGCGCCAGCACCGATTGATCGCAGCTCGTCACCCTCACACTGAGCGAAGGACCGCCACGACGCGACCCAATACCTCCGCGTGATCGCCAAGAATGGGTTCGAAAGCGGTGTTGCGGGGGAGGAGCCAGGTGTGACCGTCGCGCCTGCGAAACACTTTCACCGTTGCTTCCCCGTCGAGCATTGCTGCGACGATGTCACCGTTCTCGGCATCGCGCTGTTGACGCACCACGACAAAATCTCCGTCGCAGATGGCGGCATCAATCATTGAGTCACCGACAACTCGCAGCATGAAAAGATCACCGTCGCCCACCAGCGTGCGGGGAAGTGGCAGTAGTTCCTCGACGTGTTGATCCGCGGTGATGGGAACTCCCGCCGCAATCTGTCCGACCAGAGGAATCAGGGCTGTCTCTTCAGGCTGTAGCGCGGCCAAATCAGACGTTGCCGTGACGGTTGCGGCGTCGCCGAGGAGTTCAATTGCACGGTTTTGGTTCGGGTGTCGCCGGAGATAGCCGGCGAGTTCGAGCTGGTCCAGCTGGTAGCTGATGCTCGAAGGCGAGGACAAACCGACACCTTCCCCGATCTCCCGTATCGACGGCGGGAAGCTCCGCGCCGCAATGAACTGCGCGATGAACTCCAAGATCAGTTGTTGTTTATCTGACAACTGCTTCACAGGATGTTCGGCGCCCATTTCACGTGTCTCCTATCGGCCTCAGCGCGGTCTGCAACCGAGCCGCGACTGAATGTCGGTGGTTGCTGGTTCAGTGGAACCGCTGGTGGAAACACTAGTTCGTTTGTTCGAACGTGAGCAAACAACTCGCTGTGTGTCGCTGTGATTGCTCGTCATTCTCGGTGGCTTCCAGCTTGCAAAGCTGGAAATTCGAAGGTATGTTCGAAACAAATGTTCGAACCGCGCGTGGAAGCACGTGCGTGTGAGAGACGGAAGGGGTGCAACGATGAGCGCACACGAGATGGTTCGAGGCTTGCACATCGCCGGGGTTCCAGCGCCGGGCACAGAATTCACGGTGCAGTCGCAGCCCGCACAAACACGGCTCAGATTGACCCGCCGCGGGCGCATGGTGCTGAGTGGTGCTGCTGCGCTAGGTATCGCCGTGCTCTTGCTGGTGAGCGCCATCCTCTTTGGCTCGCCCCAGGCCATTGCCTCATCGGAGGCGAGTTCCACTGAGTTTGGCTATGTGGTGGTCGCTCCCGGCGCAAGCTTGTGGACCGTTGCGACCGAACTTGATTCCTCCGCGGATCCGCGTGACCTGGTCGCTGAGCTGGTGCGTTTGAATCAGCTGAGCGGTTCTTCGGTGCAGGCGGGTCAGCCGATCGCGGTACCGGTTCGCTATTTGCACGTGCCAGGGGTAGCGACTGCGGCCGAGCTCGGGCTTTCCTAAGGCGTCTGATGTGCGCTCCGGCTCGCGTCAGAGGTGCTCCAGCACGTTCGTGCGCAGCGCGAGTTCTAGACTGGGGAGGTGACCAGCCTAAGCGATCTCCCTCTTCGCGCGAACCTCGTGGGAAAAGCTCCCTATGGTGCGCCGCAAGACCCCGTGCCTGTCAGCTTGAATGTCAACGAGAATACTCATCCCCTGCCTGAAGCGGTGGTGACAGAGGTCATCGCCGAATTGTCACGCGTGGTGCGCGGAGTCAACCGTTACCCCGATCGAGAATTCACCGCCTTGCGCGAAGCGCTCGCAGGTTATGTCGGACAGGGTGTCGGAGCCGAACAAGTGTGGGCGGCGAACGGCTCAAACGAGGTGCTGCAGCAAGTCCTGCAGGCATTTGGAGGACCGGGTCGTAGCCTGCTGAGCTTTACTCCGACGTATTCGATGTACCCTTTGCTCGCAGACGGCACCGATACGCAGTGGATCCCCGTGCAGCGTCCGCATGATTATGCGTTGACTCCGGAGGGGGTCGCCAGCGCACTCGAGCAGCATCAGCCCAGCATTGTGATCCTGTGCGGTCCGAACAATCCGACGGGTACCCCGCTTGACCCCGCAGTGATCACTGCGGCCTACGATGCCTTCGATGGAATACTGGTGGTCGATGAGGCCTATCACGAGTTCGACAGCGAACACCCGAGCGCGGTGTCGCTGTTGCCGAATCGGCCGCGTTTGTTGGTCTCTCGCACGATGAGTAAGGCGTTTGCGTTTGCCGGCGTGCGTCTCGGCTACCTCATCGCGGATCCCGCAGTTATCGATGCGCTGCGTCTGGTGCGCTTACCGTACCACCTGTCGGCTCTCACGCAGGCAGCGGGGCTTGCTGCGATCAAACACGCAGGCGAGATGCTGGCGACCGTTGCCGACATTCGGGCGCAACGGGAGAGACTCGCGACGGCGCTCACCGATCTCGGGTACGTGGTGCACCCATCCGGAGCAAACTTCCTGCTGGTAGGCGGATTCTCTGACCCTGGCGCAACCTTCGAGGCGCTGCGGCAACGTGGAATCCTGATTCGAGAGCTGGGGATCCCGGGACATCTGCGCATGACCGCAGGAACGGCTGAGGAGACGAGCCTGCTGATCGAGGCACTCACAGAGCTGACACCCACCCCACGGTAGGCTGGTGGCTATGAATCAGACCCCACGCATCGCCGAACTCACGCGTCGCACCAGCGAATCCGACATTCGTGTGCAGGTGAATCTCGACGGATCGGGCGAAGCTGACGTCGACACGGGGGTTCCGTTCTTTGACCACATGTTGACCGCGTTCGCGCGTCACTCCCTCACCGATCTCACGATTCGCGCGAAGGGCGATGTGCACATTGATGTGCATCACACGGTCGAAGACACCGGCATTCTGCTGGGGCAAGCGCTCCTCTCGGCACTGGGAGACAAGAGCGGGATCTCCCGCTACGGTGACGCCACGGTGCCACTTGATGAGGCACTTGCGCAGGCAGTTGTCGATATCTCAGGGCGTCCCTATTTGGTGCACTCGGGCGAACCCGCTGGTTTTGAGTTTCACCTCATCGGAGGCCACTTCACCGGCAGCATGGTCCGGCACTTCTTTGAAGCCTTGACACTGAATGCTCGGTTAACGGTGCATGTGCGGCTTCTCGATGGGCGTGACCCGCATCACATCGCTGAGGCTGAGTTCAAGGCTTTCGCACGCGCGTTTCGACAGGCCAAGGCCAAAGATCCACTGGTAGCGGGCGTGCCCAGCACCAAGGGCGCACTGTGACGCAGAAGAACGTGGTGGTGCTCGACTATGGCTCGGGCAATGTGCACTCGGCGGTGAAAGCGCTCGAGCGTGCGGGAGCACACGTCACGCTGAGCCGTGACCCCGAGCTGGTGATGGCTGCCGATGGTCTGGTTGTGCCGGGCGTCGGGGCGTTCGATGCGGTCATGCGGGCACTGACAGCGGTCAAGGGTGATGAACTGATTGACCGTCGACTTTCCGGGGGGCGGCCGGTGCTGGGGATCTGTGTTGGCCAACAAGTGCTGTTTGCGCACGGTGTTGAGCGCGGAGTTGACACTCCGGGCCTCGGACAATGGCCCGGCACCGTGCGTCAGCTGCGTGCCGAGCGACTCCCGCACATGGGCTGGAATACGGTCGAGGCTGCCCAGGATTCGGTGCTGTTTGCGGGTATCGAGCGCGAGCGCTTCTATTTCGTGCACAGCTATGCGGCGACGGAGTGGGAGATCGAGGGGCGTACCGCGTCCACTCGCCCGAAAGTCACGTGGGCTGAACACGGAGAGCGCTTCATTGCAGCCGTCGAGAACGGTCCGCTGTGCGCTACCCAGTTCCATCCAGAAAAGTCTGGTGATGCCGGCATCCAACTGTTGCGCAACTGGATCAATTCCCTGTAGAGACACAGAAAGTACATGATGACCGAGTTCAACAACAGTCCCAAGCTGGAACTTCTGCCAGCCGTTGATGTGGCCGATGGTAAGGCGGTGCGTCTCACTCAGGGTGAAGCTGGCACCGAAACGAACTACGGGAGCCCCGTTGACGCCGCGCTCGATTGGATTGAGCAGGGCGCTGAGTGGATCCACCTGGTGGATCTCGACGCAGCCTTCGGAAGAGGCAACAATGCTGCGCTCTTGCGGAAGGTCATCAAGAATTCGAAGAGTGTGAAGGTCGAGCTGTCTGGTGGCATTCGGGATGACGCGAGTCTTGAAGCTGCGCTGGAACTCGGAGCGAAGCGCGTCAATCTAGGAACGGCAGCGCTCGAGAATCCCGAGTGGACGCGAGCGGTCATTGCTCGCTACGGCGAGCAGATCGCTGTGGGGCTTGACGTGCGTGGTGAAACATTGGCTGCGCGCGGCTGGACAGAAGATGGCGGAAACCTCTGGGAAGTACTGGAGCGACTTGAGGATGCGAAGTGCCCGCGCTATGTCGTGACCGACGTCACCAAGGACGGCACCCTGCGCGGTCCGAACGTTGAACTGTTAAAGCAAGTGGCGGCGCGTACTGATCGGCCGGTAGTCGCCTCTGGTGGGGTCTCAAGCCTCGACGACATCGCTGCCTTGCGGGCGCTCGTGCCCTTCGGGATCGAGGGTGCGATTGTTGGTAAGGCGCTGTATGCCGGGGCCTTCACACTGCCAGCGGCCCTCGATGTGGCAGGTCGCTAAGCACGCGATATGGCCATTCGACGGCTTCCGGCAACGGGTGATGCGCCGCGGGCAACAGGGGTGCCCGCGAGCTTAGTGCCCGGCGGTGACGCCGACTCCGCAGGCTTTCCCTGGCAAGGGCGCACCTTCGCGCACCACGACACCGCGTTTGCGGGCGACGACGGTGAAACCCCGGAACCGTACCGTGATGCGGTAGCTAATCTGCGTGACTCAGCGCTGCGCGGAGATCTCGGGGCGCTTGCCGCTGCCCATTGCGCGGCCCTGGCCGCGTTGTCACGCACTCGGGTGCTGATTCCGCTGCTCGCTGAGGCGGGTGAACTGGGCGTCACGCCAGAGGGCCGCACCGTCGAAAAGACCCAGGAGCTGTCGATTGTGACGGTCGCAGCCCCCGACGGGCGTCGGGTGATGCCAGCGTTCAGTTCAGTGGGAGCCATGCAAGAGTGGAATCCGCACGCGCGTCCCATTCCGGTGCCTGCACCACAGATGGCGCTCGCCGCAGCGCAGGAACTCACTGACCTGATCATTGTTGACCCGGGACATGCCGACACTGAATTTGGTGTCCGTCGAACAGAACTGCAGGCTCTGGCCCTCGGCGAGGGCGGGATGCCGCCGTGGGCTGATGACGAGGTGCGTGCAGCTTTTGCGTTGCCGCTGTCAGGCGATCCCCGGGTGGTTGCAGTGCGACTTCGTCCAGGCGATCCGACCGCTCGCCTGATGGCCCCGCAGCTCGACGTCGAAGTGCAGCTGGTCCCGGGACTGGATCGCGAAGCGCTTGCCGTGCTGCTTCGCAGTGCGCAGGAGGAGTGGGCGGCGAGTGCGTGTATTGCTGACCGTGTCGATTCTCTGCGAGTGCTCCCGAGACTTGTTACGTGAGATTGAGCAGCAGGATGTAGACGCCTGTACCGGCGAAGATGCTGACAAGTGCGCGCCTTCCCGCGAAGAGGTGCACGAGTACGGTGACTGCCGCCGCCACGCCGACCACCCACACTCGATGCGGCTGGGCGGCCAGTTCGCCCGCAAGCACGACAATTGCGAGGATGAGCAGGATGCCGACCGGCATCCATTCGCCGAGTCGCTGCACGAACTGTGACTTCCTGAGTGGTTTCAGCAGGGCGAAGGGAAGTGCACGCAGCAGAATCGTGATGAGCCCACTCACGATGACAACCGCGACGAGATAGCCAAGCTCAGGCATGGTCTGTCACCTGCCTGCCTGCAGTGAAGCGACCCCACAAGAATCGGAGAGTGAGCAACACGGTGAACGCAATGAGAGCGGTCAGGAGCGCAGCCTCTGGAACGGCGAGCAAAGCGAAGGCGACTGCCAGCCCGGCCAACACGACCGACGGTACCTCTCGACGCGATCTCGCCGCATCAAGAGTCATCACAATGAAGAGCGCGCACAGCGCAAACTCGAAGCCCTCAATCGGTTG
Source organism: uncultured Leucobacter sp. (assembly GCA_964612125.1). Lineage (GTDB taxonomy): Bacteria > Actinomycetota > Actinomycetes > Actinomycetales > Microbacteriaceae > Leucobacter. The sequence goes on from CAZTBS010000009.1 coordinate 51,218, forward strand.
CGGCAGGAGGGAAGCGATCGCCACCCCGACGAGCCCTCCCGAAACCCAGTAGGTCTGCATGAGGATCTGCCCAGTCAGCATCCGTGTTGAGGAATTCAGTGACCGTGGCAGGAGCACGTAGGTGGCATAGGCTTCGTCGATCATCGCGTAGACCGAGTACCAACGGGCAAATCCCGGCCGCACCACGTTCACCGGGAAGGAAAGCGGGTAGAAGACGTGTCGGAAATTTACCGCGAGCACTGCTGCGGCGATGGTCACCAGCGGCAGCTGCGCGGCAATCATCCCTACCAGGAGCAGCTCCACCGAGCCCGCGAAAATGCCGATAGATAGTGCCGGTGCGAGCCACCAGGGGAGGCCAGCCTGCACAACAAGCACTCCGAGTGCAATACCCAGCGGGAAGATACCCAGACCCACACCGAGGGAATCCAGCGCTCCAGCGCGGATCCGCTGCCCGCGGGTCCGCGGCGCGGCCGCGCTCATATTTTCGGAGTGCTCAGGCATCCCGCTGCACATGTAACTACGCGATCACGCGACTAGATGACTGAGCCGGTCCACTTCTCCCCGGGGCCAGCGCCCGGAGCATCGGGGAAGGACGATGCTTCGCGGAAGGCGAGTTGCACCGAACGGAGGCCATCACGCAGGCTGCGTGCGTGCATGTCGCTGATCTCCGGCGCAGCGGCAGTGATGAGGCCAGCGAGAGCGTTGATCAATTTGCGTGCCTCATCCAGATCAAGCTGATTTTCGGGGTCATCCGCCAGTCCACACTTCACCGCGGCCGCGCTCAAGAGATGCACCGCCGCGGTCGTGATCACTTCGACAGCGGCAACATCCGCAATGTCTCGTGCGGCCTGCTGTGCGTCGAACTCGCCTGTTGTCGGCGTATCCATCTGGTCGACGTGCTCGCTCATGCTTTCCTCTTCTCGTGCGCAGTACCGCGAAGCCATGGTTTTGTCATCGCTGCGCTTCTGCTAGAATTCTTGAGGTTCCCGGCCTCATGCTGGGAACTCGCAAGTGGAGTAACTCCCACCCGGCGCCGAGAACCAGGTTACCGGGTTGTTCACGCCCCGTCGTACACGACAGCATCAAGGGTGTGGGAACGCGCGTGCGCGATCCACTATTTCACTTGCGAATGCCTCCACGGCATGACCGCAATTGAGATCAGAGGAGCCGGCGATCAGCGATCCCCGTACGAATGACAGAATCCGCGTCCCCGAGGTGCGACTGGTAGGGCCCAGTGGCGAACAGATCGGTGTCGTGCCGATCGAGCAAGCGCTGCGTCTCGCAGCGGACGCCGATCTCGATCTCGTTGAGGTCGCCCCCAACTCGAAGCCTCCGGTCGCGAAAATCATGGACTTTGGCAAGTTCAAGTACGAAGCGGCGCAGAAGGCGAAAGAAGCGCGACGCAATCAGGCAAACACCGTGCTGAAAGAAGTGCGGTTCCGCCTCAAGATTGACACGCACGACTACGAGACCAAGACGAAGCGCGCGATTGGCTTCCTCTCGCAGGGCGACAAAGTCAAGGCGATGATCCTGTTCCGTGGGCGTGAGCAGTCACGTCCCGAGCAAGGCGTGCGACTGCTGCAGAAGTTTGCAGAAGACATCGCCGAATTTGGCACGGTGGAGAGCAGCCCGCGCATTGACGGTCGCAACATGGTGATGGTGATTGCGCCGCTCAAGAACAAGAGCGAAGCAAAAGCCGAGCAGAATGCGCGTCGCGCCGAAGAGAAGGCGTCACGGAAATCTGCTGAGCAGTCTGCTGGCGACGAGTCAACGCCAACCGAATAGACCTGCGGCCCTCGCGGCCGAGACAGACGTTGTCGCCCCGGCGACGCGCACCAC
>CAZTBS010000010.1:0-15664 GCA_964612125.1 uncultured Leucobacter sp.
GATATCGACGCGGCAGCAAAGATCATCGCGGGCACCGCCCGTTCCATGGGCATCACGGTCGAGTAAGGGGCTACGGACATGGCACAGAAGTCAAAGGCATACCGCGCCGCAGCCGCGAAGATCGAGGCCGGCAAGTTCTACACTCCCGCTGAGGCAGTCGCCCTGGCGAAGGAGACTGGTTCCACCAAGACTGACGCGACCGTTGAGGTTGCCGTCAAGCTCGGTGTGGATCCCCGCAAGGCTGACCAGATGGTGCGTGGCACCGTCAGCCTGCCCCACGGCACCGGTAAGACCGCACGCGTCATCGTGTTCGCTGTCGGCGCTGCAGCTGAGGCTGCGATCGCCGCTGGCGCCGATGAGGTCGGCGGCGACGAGCTCATCGAGAAGGTGGCCGCTGGCTACACCGACTTCGACTCGGCGGTTTCGACCCCCGAGCTGATGGGCAAGGTTGGTCGTCTGGGTAAGGTGCTCGGCCCGCGCGGTCTGATGCCGAACCCCAAGACCGGCACCGTGACTGTTGATGCGGCTAAGGCTGTCACCGACATCAAGGGCGGCAAGATCGAGTTCCGCGTTGACAAGCACGCCAACGTGCACTTCATCGTGGGCAAGGCCTCGTTCTCGGCTGAACAGCTCACCGACAACATCTCGGCAGTGCTCGAAGAGATCGTGCGTCTGAAGCCGTCTTCGGCAAAGGGCAAGTACGTACAGAAGGGCGCTGTGTCGACCACCTTCGGTCCGGGCATCCCCCTCGACGTCAACGCGATCTAAGCAACGCGTTGCAATCGCACCCCTGGTCTTCGGGCCGGGGGTGCGATTTTTTTTGTGGGTGCACAGATCTCGTGGGAGGAGGTCACGGCCACTGAGCTGTGGAGAACGCCGCCCGCTCGGTGCCTGGTTCCGTAGGATTGTGGCATGTCGTCCCCGCTCACTCCGCCCCAGATTTCGGGGCTGAGCTATGTGCGGCCGCTCGGCGAAGGCGGCTTCGCGACCGTCTACCTGTACGAACAAGACTTGCCGCGTCGCATGGTTGCGGTGAAAGCTTTGAAGAGTGGATTCGAGTCAGCGCAGGAACGTGCTGATTTTCAGATCGAGACTGACGCCATGGCCAGGCTCTCACCCCACCCGGCGATCGTTTCGGTGTTTGGTGCGGGGGTTTCTGCAGATGGCAGACCCTACCTGCTGATGGAACACTGCCCCGGTTCGATGCGGGAACACACCCGCCTGCGACCGGCCCACCTGTCGCAGGTGCTCGATGTCGGCGTGCGCCTCGCGGGTGCCCTCGAGACCGCACATCGTGCGGGTGTGCTGCACCGCGACATCAAACCCTCGAATGTGTTGATTACGACCCTCGGGCGCCCAGCGCTCGCTGATTTCGGCATCGCTTCGCTGCGGGGGAAGAACTCCTCTGAGCAGGTAACGACCGCGGTGACGATCCCCTGGTCTGCGCCGGAAGTGCTCAGCGGTCACACCCCCGGCACTGTGGCCAGCGAAGTGTGGTCACTCGGCGCGACCCTGTACACCTTCGCCGCGGGGCGTTCACCATTCGAATCAAGCGATCCCGAGAAGAACACACGCAGCCTCATGACGCAGCGAATCAGGCAGGCGAAGTACACACCCATCCCCGGCGCGCAGGGGTATGCCGCGTTCGATGCGGTGCTGCGGAAAGCCATGATGCCGCGACCGGAACAACGTTTCTCCTCAATGGATGTGTTTGCCGGCGCGCTGCAGCAGTTGCAGCGGCACTACGGGTTCGACATCACCCCCCTCGACGTCACTCGCGAACTGTGGGAGGTTGACCAGCCAGCCCCGGTGGCGCTGGGGGAGGTGCGCGGTGAAGCCTCCACCGCGTCACGAACCACGCGTGCTGCAGCCCGTGCGGCCCTCGCTGCCACCGCTCCTCACCGCGCTGATCGCGACGGGGTGCTGCCCGATCGTGCACTGTCGCCGCTGCGGGCAGGGCTCCTCGGAGCTGGCATCACCGTGGCCGCGATCGCCGCCATTGCCGGTGCGGCGCTGCTCCTGGGGTGGCTGTGAAGCGGCGCTGGATCGCGTGGCTTGCCGCCGCGCTGACGCTCAGCCTGTTGGTGACACTTGCCGTCGTCGCGAGCGGCTACGACGCGCGTGACACCCCGCGTGAAGAAGCCGGGGTGTGGGTGACCCGATCCGCGGGGCAGTACGCCCGCGTGAATACCCTCACCGGCGAAATTGACGCCGTGCGGCAGGTGGAGAACCCGAGCGGTGTCGTGCAGGCTGGGGCACTGAGCCTTCTGCTCACCCAGGGCAACGCACGCGCCTGGCCGATCGATCCCACGAACCCGGCCGATGTCGGCCTGCCCGCTGGCGACCCCGCGCTCGCAGACTCCGCTGGTGCTGACGGAATCGCCGGTGACCCGGCAGCGAGCGACACAGACGCAGCGAACGAAGCAGTCACTACCGAGACTGCCGGGTCAGATGCTCGTGGCGACTCCATCCGCACTCCCGACGGCACGCGTGAGGTGTACGCCTCCGATGCGGCAGTCGTCTTTCGCACGGCCGATGGTCAGGTCTATCTTGCCGCAGTGGATCCCACCGCCGAGGGTGGCCTGACACCTGCGCAACTGCTCGATCCACACAATGGGGAGCAAGAATTTCGTGCGGACGCGCTTGCCTTTGACACTGAGTCAGGCGTCATCGCAATGTTTTCCGCTGCAGAGCACGCGGTGTACTGGTTTGACACGGGTGTCGGGACGTTCCGTCGTGGCGCAAGTACGGTACCGGAACAAGCGCCGGGTGACAGTGTGCAGCTCGCGATTGTTGCCGACGACTGGCACCTGTTTGACCCTGCGACCGGCACGCTGTGGCGTGAGCGCGGTGCTGCACCCATTCGGCTCGACACCACTGGCCGCGCGCTCCTGCAAATGTCGGGGGCTGAGCAGGCAGCATCGACGGTGCTGGTGGCCGACGAGGCTGGTCTGTGGGCCATTGATGCCGCGGGCACGTCCGAACGCATCGCGGAGGCGACGGGTGTGCCCGCGCGCCCGATGCTCGTCGGGCAGGAACGCAGCGCGGCTTGGATCAGCCAGGGTGGCGCGCAGCTGTGGACGAGCGGCGCCGGGGTCACCCCGCTCGCACTGGATCCCACGGTGGAACTACCCGGCGAGATCGAGCCGGTGATCCACTCGAATGGCAGCCACGCCGTTGTCGCAGAAACTCGCACCGGCATGCTGTGGCGGATACCCGATGGGCAGCTGATTCCCGTTGCGCAATGGCAGCAGATCAGCCCGCCACAGCAGCAGGTCGGTATGCGCAGCACGGAAGACGTTGCTGAACAGCAGCCTCCGGTGGCAATGCCGGATAGCTTCGGGGTGCGGGCTGGTGAACCTACCCAGCTGCCGGTGTTGCTGAACGACTTCGATCCCAACCGGCGTGATGTCCTGACCATCGTGCCGGAGAGCATTGGCGAAGATGGCAGCACACTCGACACCGATTTCGGCACCGTCGCGGTGCTCGAAGATGCGCAGACGCTGACGGTTTCGCCGAGCGCAGCAGCCACTGGTGCCGCGAGCTTCACCTACCGCGTCACTGACGGGCAGGAGGTTTCGGCGCCAGCGACGGTGCGCCTCAGCGTGGTGAGCGATGACGTGAACACGGCCCCGCAGTGGTGCGCGGTGGAAGGCTGTCAACGGGCGTGGCCGAGCCCGGAACTCACCCCCGGAGGCACGCTGGTGCTGCCCTTGCTTGAGGGCTGGGTGGATCCAGAAGGCGACCCCGTGGTGCTGGTGGATGCGGTGTCGCAGAGCCCCGACGCACCGCTGCGCGCGCTCGTGACCGCGGACGGGAAACTCGCCGTGCGCCACACCGACCCGGCCGCGGCCGAGGGCGAGTGGGTGGTGCGCGTCGGAGTGGCTGATGCGCGCGGCGCGCGCACCGAGCGAGAGCTGCGCATTCTGGTGCGCGGCGGTGCGGCGATGCAGTTCACTGCGATGGCGCGTACCGTACGCGTGGGTGAAGCGGCGGCGGTGCGGCCGCTCGATCGCATGAGCGGTGGATCCGGAGCGTTTGCGTTGCTTGACGCCACGGTGCAGCAGGGCGCAGCACAGGTGACGGTGCAACAGGGGCCTGGCACGGTGACGGTGACTGCGTCGAGCGCCGGAGGTACCCTGCTCGGGGTCACCGTGCGCGACACCGTGACGGGGCAGGAGCTCCTCGGTGTGATCCGCATCACGGCGGTTGAGCAGCGGGCTGCGCTGGCGGTGCCACCGCTGCGAGGGTTTGTGCGCCCACTCGCTGACGCCACGGTGGAGGTGCTTGAGGCTATTCCTGGCGCTGCCGGGCGGGGGCTTGCCGTGCAGTCTGCGGTCGTGGTGGATGGCCGATTGCGCACCGACGTACTCGAACACGCTCGAGTCCGGGTTGCCGGGAGCACTGCTGACGGGTTGCCCGGGCGCATCGGTGCGGCCGAGGTGGTGGTGACGGAGGGTGAATCTTCCGCGCGCACACGGCTCACGGTCTTCCAAGTGGCCGAGACCGCGGGTGAGGTGATTGCGGTTCCAGACACGGCGACGGTGCGTGCGGGCAGTGTGGTTGATATTCCGGTGCTCGAGAACGACGTGGCAGCTCCTGGCGAGCGGCTTGTGCTGCATCCTGAGGTCACCGGTATGGAACGCAGCCTCGCCTTTGCGAGCGGCACGCAGGTGCGGGTGCTCGCCCCTAACACCCCAGGCACCTTCACACTGAGCTACACGACGTATGGGGCGAGCAGCCCAGATCGGGCCGACACCGCACAGATCACACTTACCGTCTTGCCAACGGACGGCAACCGCGAACCGCAGCCACAGGCGGTCACCGTGCGTCTGAACCCGGGAGAGACTGTCACCACGCCGGTGCCGCTGTCCGGTGTCGACCCGGATGGCGATCGCGTGCGGCTGGTGGCTGTCGCGGCGCCCGAAGACCCGCAGGTGGTCGTGTCGGTGCAGCCCCGCACCGGAGTGATCGAGGTGTCCGCTGCGGCGAGTGCGGCGCTGGGTACTCGTGTTGCCGAGTACACCGTGCGTGATGGAGCAGGGAGTGAAGGATCTGCCAGGCTCCGCATCATTGTGACCGAGCCCGACACGAACAGCGGGGCACCGATCGTTTACACCGACTACGTGCGGATTGCGCAGGGGGTACGGGAAGCGGTGACGGTGCGTCCGCTCGACAACGATGTGGATCCCGCAAACGGTGCGCTCGACATCGTCTCGGTCGTTCCCAACGTGCCCGGTGGCGCAGACACTGCAGCATACGCGGAGCTCGCATCGCGCCTCGACCTGGCAGGCCTCAAGCAAGGGGTGGTGCGGATCACCGCAGGGTCCACCCTCGGCACAGTGTCATACCGCTATACCGTGCGCTCGACTGCGAGCAACAGCACCGCAGAAGGGCTGATTGTTGTGCAGGTGTCGGAGCGCGTGGGGGTGCAAGCACCACGGATCACCGACACCGTACTGACGGTGCGTGATCGTGCCGACCTTGCCTCGGTTGGGGTGGACGTCGTTGAAGGCCGGGTGCGATGGGCCACCGGAGATGTGTCGACCCTGCAACTTTCAGTGTGGGGCGAGGCGGCGGAACGCTACCGGGTCAGTGGCAACCGCATCATCGGCGAGTACCTGGCGGGTGGCGACCTGGTGCCGTTCCGTCTCGCAGGCGTTGACGCTTCGGGGGCCGCGGTGGAGAGTTTTGGCTTCTTGGTGGTGCCGCCACTCGACGAACTGCGCCTGAGCTTGCGAGCTGGCGCGGCACCGCTCACCGTGAATGAAGGCGCGAGCGCCGAGGTCGATCTGCGGGAGATCCTTGACCTTGCCGCCGCAGACCAGATTGTGGTGGCGGCAGGGCCGTTCCCCACGCAGCGCCCGCAGGCCAGCTGCGAGCTGATCGCCAACACAACGGTCCGCTATAGCGCTGGCCAGGGAGAACCGTGGGTGGACACCTGCATCGTGCAGGTACGACTTGCTGAGCAAACGCGCACCACCGCGCTTCCGGTGCCGGTGCGGATCGTGCCGCGAGAACCCGTGGCCACTCTGAAACCGCTGACGCGCACACTGGCCCCGGGCGCCTCAGAGACGATCGCGCTCGGCACGCTGGTGGAGTGGCAGGGTGGCCGGCAAGGGCAGATGAGCGCGCTGCGGTTTACGATCGATGGCTCCACCAGCGCATTTGTGCTGAGCCCCGCTGGGGCCAGTCTCACGCTGCAAGCACGCGCGGGCGCAACCCCCGGAACCCAGGAACAAGTCACCGTGCGTGTGAGCGGTGCGGGCAACAGCGACACCCTGTTGACCCTGCGCGTGGGTGAGGCGCCGATTGATGTGCCACGCGGTGCCGCGGTGGCTCTCAGCTGCACGGTCGGAGATGCCTGTGCTACTACCCTCGTCGGTCAGAGCGGCGAGTACGATCCCTTCGCCGGTACCCCCGGCGGTGGCTTACGGCTTGTCGATATCGATGCTGGCGCCTGTGCCGTCGCGAGCTTCCGTGCTGAGGACGATACGGTGCGCGTGAGTTGGGCGGCAGAGCGCGTCGCCGGCGGCACCTGCGAGCTGAGCTTCCGGGTGCGTGACGCACAGAATCGCGAAGGCACCGGCACCCTCAGCTTTGAAGCCTTGGGTGTGCCCCCCGCGCCGGCGGCTATCGAACAGATCGGTTTCTCTGACACGAGTGTCACCCTGCGCGTGACGCTGGGGGCGGCGCAAACCGCCTACCCGGCGCTCGAGGCACTCGTGCTCAGCCAGGATGGGGCGCCGATCGCCGCGAACTGTGTCTTGGCAGCTGCCAGCGCCACCTGCCAGGTTGACGGGTTGACCGCTGGCACCGAGCACCGCTTCACCGCGCGCGCCACGAATGCGATCGGTGAGTCCGCGAACTCCCCGGAAACCACGGCCTGGGCCTACCGCGCTCCAGCGGCGCCCAACTTCACCGCAGAGCAGACTGGCGCAGAGCTCACTGGTACGACCGGTACGGTGCGCGTGCGCATCACCGGCGGCGCGGATGTGCAGGAGTATTTGCTGCTCGTGAATGGCGCTCTGCTGCAGACACTCGTGCCAAGCGGTGGCAGCAATGCCGTGGACGCCGAGGTCACGGTGCCGGTCGGTGAGCACCGACTGCAGGCGGTGCCGGTCAGCCGCTTCCCCCATCCGCTGCGCGAAGCCAACACCGGTCAGGCCGCCGAACAGATGCTCACCGTTGCTGGCCCGCCCCGCATCCTCGACCTCGTGCTCGCAACAGACCCCGGGGCAACCACCGTGCGTGCCACCGTCGATCTGTCGTCGAACTTCGGCCAGGGCACCCTGTGGGGGATCACCACCACGGGTGTCTGCGTTCCTGACACGCCGGGCATGCCCACCGGTCCGATCGAGCTGATCGGTATTGCCGGTGACACGATGGTGGTGACGGTATGTGCCAGCAATACCGACTGGGGCGACGCCCAGCCGGTCACTCGCCAGATCGTCGTCGGTGGCACCTAGCGTCGCGCTTCACTTCTCGCCCGCACCGCCCCGTCGCCCAAGTCAGACACATCGCCCCACACGGCCAGCACACCCAGCAGAGGAAGCATCCAATGAGCACTCAACCGCCCGCAGCGCCACATAGCCCGCAGCCCGGTCCGCTCTCAGCTGAGCGTGCCACCTGGGCTGGTGACGCCCTGCGCACCGCGGCGGATGCCATCGAGCAGGTGATTCACGGCAAACGCCGCGTCATCGAGTTGGTGCTCGCGACCCAGGTCGCGGAGGGTCACGTGCTGCTCGAAGACGTGCCCGGCACCGGCAAAACCGCGCTGGCCCGGGCGCTTGCCGCAGTGTCACAGGGCACCTCCGCGCGAGTGCAGTTCACGCCGGACTTGCTGCCCGGGGATGTTACCGGGGTGACCGTATACGACCAAGGTCAGCAGCGCTTCGAGTTTCACCCCGGGCCAATTTTTGCGAACGTGGTGCTCGCCGATGAGATTAATCGCGCCAGCCCCAAGACCCAGTCTGCACTGCTCGAGGTAATGGAAGAGCGGCAGGTCACCGTCGACGGGGTGTCGCACCCGGTACCCGAACCATTCATGGTGATTGCGACGCAGAACCCCATCGAACAGGCGGGCACCTATCGTCTCCCCGAGGCGCAACTCGATCGTTTCATGGTGAAGACCGCGATCGGGTACCCCGACGAAGCCGCCATGCGGCGCATCTTGATAGAGCAGACCATGGCGGGCGGGCGGGGCCCCGTGGTGCAACCCGTGATGACCGCGGGCACGCTCATTCAGCTGCAAGACTTCGCCGCCGAGGTGTATGTGAGCCCGCTGATCGCTGACTACCTCACCCGTCTCGTTGAGGCGACGCGCACCGCCCGCGAGGTGCGTCTCGGCGCCAGCGTGCGCGGCGCGCTCGCGCTGCAGCGTGCGGCGCGCGCCTGGGCGCTGGTGCACAGCCGCGGCTATGTTGTGCCCGACGATGTGCGTGACCTTGCGATCGCGGTGCTCGCGCATCGCCTCGTTCTCGAACCTGAAGCAGAATTCGATGGCGTCACCGCGGAGCAGGTCGTGGGGCAGATTGTGCTCGAGGTTTCACAGCCGCAGGAGAACGGAACCGCGTGACCGGCCTCCGCGTCGCCCCGCTCGGGTGGTTCGTCGGCGCCGTGACGGTGCTCGGCGTGCTCGTTGGTGCGTTTGTGGGGTGGATCGAGGCGTGGTTCATCGCAACCGCAGGTCTGGCGCTGCTGCTGCTCGCCCTCCCGTTTCTGCTCGGCGCGCGTGACTACCGCACCGCGCTGCGCCTCAGCCAGCGCTCTGTGGTTGCTGGCGGTGCGGTGCAGGCCGCGGTCGAGGTGCACAACGTGGCGGGGCGGCCGCAACTCCCCGCCGCCATAGAACTCCCGGTCGGTGATGCGCTGCGGGAACTCACGGTGCCCGCCCTCGTGGCAGGCGCACAGGTGACGTTGTCTGCGGAGGTGCAGACACTGCGACGCGGCATCATCAGGGTGGGGCCACTCACCGTGGGGCGGCGTGATCCACTGGGCATGCTGACGCGTGAAGTGACCTGGCCCGAGTCCCTGCTGGTGCACGTGCACCCGGTGACGGTCGCTGTGCCGGGAAGCACCGCCGGTCTGGTGCGCGACCTTGAGGGGGTAGCTAGCTCTCGCCTCACTGACGCAGATCTGTCGTTTCACGCCGTGCGTGAGTACGCCGAGGGTGACCCGTTACGGCACGTGCACTGGAAATCGACCGCGAAGACCGGCAAGTTGATGGTGCGACAGTTCGAAGAGTCGCAGTCGGCCCGCATTGCCGTGCTGGTCGACGCGCATCGTGAAGAGTACGCCAGCGATGATGAGCTGGAACTGGGCATCAGCGTGGCCGCATCGCTGTCGCTGCAGGCGGTGCGTGACGGACGCGAGCGCTTCATTGGCGTGAACGGCGTGAATGCTGTGAACGGCAGCGCCGCCGCCCGGGGGAGTGCACGCGCCAGTGTGGATGGCGTGGCGGAGATGCCTGCGCGCACCGAGAGTCAACTGCTCGATGCGTGGGCGGCCCTGCTTCCGGCCACCGAGACGTCGGCCCGCCTGGAGTCACTCACCCGCGGGCTCGCAGAGTCGCGCCGCCCCCTGTCGCTCGTCTACGTGGTGACGGGAGCGCGCCCGTCGCTGGCACGCATTCGCCGTGCCGCCGCGCAGTTCGGGCCCGAGGTGCGGGTGGTGGTGGTGCGGAGTGACTGGCTCGCCGACCCAGCGGTGCAGCGCATCGGCGCACTGACGGTGTGCACGGTTGGGGTGCTGAGTGACCTGCCGCACCTCATGCTGCGAGGTGCCGTGTGATCCGCAAGCTGATGGTGTGGTGTGGCTTCGCTGCCGGGGCGAGTCTCATCGGCGTGCTCGCCGCGTGGCCGATTTATCAGACGCCGTGGCTGCTCGTGCCCGCGGGAGCGGGGCTGTTCGCTGGCGCGGTGCTGGTGGGGTTGGGCGCGCGCTTGCGTTGGTCTGCCCCCGTGCACGTCGTCGCGGCGGCGCTGCTGTTCGCGCTCACCGTGCTGCCCGTCGCGGTGCCGCACGCGTGGCGCAGTGGCCCCGCAGGGGTGCTGCCGTGGCTCGGCGATGCGCTTGCCGCGGTGCTGCTCGGCTGGAAGCAGCTGCTCACGCTCACGCTGCCGGTCGGCACCTATCAGACGGTGCTCGTACCCGCCTACGTGGTGTTTTTCGGCACTGCGCTCCTCAGCGGGTGGATCGCGCAGCGCGCCTCGCAATTCGCCGCCTGGGCGGCGCTCCCATTGCTGTTCCCGGTCGCTTTCGGCACCGTGTTCGGGGCATCGCAGGTGAGCGCGCCAGCGCAACTGGGGCCGTTCACCATCAGCGCGCCTCGCGAGCTCGCGCTGTGGGCGGCAGCGGTGGTGGTGGCGGCCGCCTGGGTGGCCTGGCGCGGCGGTGCGGCGCGTCGGGCGGCACTCCGGCGCGGGGGTAGATCCGCCCCGGCGCAGGCCTGGCGCGGTGCGGCTGCCGCGGGCATGCTGGTGCTCGCGCTGCTGCTTGGCGCCGGGGTCGCCCCCCTGCTCGCCGCGCCCGACCGGGTGATGCCGCGTGACCGCGTCGACCCGCAGCTGGTGGTGGCCGCCCAGCCCAGCCCGCTCGCCGAATACCGTGCGTGGAAGACCGACGCCCGCATTGATGCGCCGCTGTTTACCGTTCGTGCCGGCGATGCGACGCCGCCGGAGCGCCTGCGATTGGCGGTGCTTGACGCCTACAGCGGGGTCGAGTTTCACGTGGCGGCGACTGATCGCTTCACCCGTTTTCCCACAGCACCGCCCGCGCCCGATGCGGTGCCGGTGACGATCGAGATCGCCGAAGGCTACCGTGGCATCTGGGCGCCCGTCGCTGAGCTCGCCAGTGCACCCGAGTTTCTGGGCCCGCGTGCCGAGCAACTGTCGGATGCCTGGTACGTGAATCAGCGCACCGGCGCCGCGATCGCCGTGCCGGGGGAACGCGGCGCCGAGGGGTTGCTATCCGGCGACGGGTACCGTGCGCTGATGCGCCCGTCTTCAGCTGCCGAGCTTGCGGGTGCGCCGCTTGCTGAAGAGCCGCTCATCGCACTCGAAAACCTGCCTGAGCTTGCTGCCTGGGTGCGCGCGCAAGATCAACCCGCCAGCTGGCAGGGGCTGCGTGAGCTGGTGGATCGCTTGCGTGCGCGCGGCTACCTGAGTCACGCCCTGACCGGGGCTGACAGCGAGTGGGTATCGCGACTGGCGACACGCACCGGTGGGCGTTTTGAACCCAGCGTGGGTGGGCATTCGGTTGCCCGCATCGAAGAGCTGTTTGCGCAGTTGAATACCCAGCAACGTGCCGCCGGTGACTCCGCTCCTGCCGCCCAGTTGGTTGCCGCTGCCGGAGACGACGAGCAGTTTGCCACCGCCGCGGCGCTGGTGGCGCGTGCGCTGGGCTTCGACTCGCGCGTGGTGGTGGGTGTGCGCCTCACCGCGGAGGTGCCGGGTGTGCCCGCCTGCGTGGACACCTGCACGGGCGAGCACCTGGCAGCGTGGGTTGAGGTGCGGGGGGCAAACGACATCTGGGTGCCCATCGACGTCACCCCGCAATCGACGCTGCCGCCGAGCGTGCTCACAGAGGGGGAGCAGCTGCCGGAGTTTCCGACCACCCCCGAGGAGCGGGACGCGCGCGAGGTGGATCCACCGCTCGGCTTTGGCGACCGCAATGACCCGGCCAACGAACCCGAGCCCGCGCAGCCCGCCACATGGCTGTGGCCGGTGCTGCGCGGCGCGGGCCTGCTGCTGGCGGCGCTCGCGCTGTTGGCCCTGCCGGTGCTGTGCATTCCGGTGGCGAAGCGGGTGCGTGCGCGGCTGCGGCGGCGTGAACCGGTGCCTGAGTTGCGCGCGATCGCCGCGTGGCAAGAGCTGGTGGATCGCGCCGCCGATGCGGGCCTGCGCCTGCCTGCGACTCGCAGCGATGCGGCGGCTGTGATGGGTACTGCTGCCGCTCAGCACATTGCGGCTGAGGTGGATCGCGCCGTGTTTGCACCCGCAAGCTTCACGGCTGCCGAGGCCGACCGGCTGTGGGAGCTCGTCGAAACCGACACTGCACAACGCCGAGCCCAGCTGACCCGGTGGATGCGACTGCGGCAGGCGTACGCGCTACGCTCATTGGGCATTCAGTTTGGTCGCCGCAGGGGCGATGCGAGAGAATCAGCGGCACACCCGCCGCTATCTGAAACACGATCGTGAGGAGCGCAATCGCATGGGGAGTATGAACGCCTTCGTGTGGGTCGTCGTGGCTATTGCCGTGGCGCTCGTGATTGTGGTCATCGGTGTGGGCGTGTGGTGGGTGCGCGCCCGGCAAGCGCGGCTTGAGCACGAAGAGCACCTGCGCAGCCTCGGGGTCGCCGAGCCGCGCGCACCGGGAGCCGCCGCTGATCCGTTCTTGCCGGGCGTGCCGCAGACATGGTCGAACGACACCGTGCAGGTGACACCCCTGGGCGATATTGAGAGCGAGTACGCGCGGCTTGCCGCCGAACCGTTCCAAGCGCCGCCCGGTGCCCCGCTGGGGCAGCCGGTGAGCGCTGAGCCGTTCTCGTGGACCGCTGCAGTCAGCGGCGGCACCGACGATGCACTGCCGGCGGTGGATCTGCAGCAGTTGCGCGCACCGGCACCGCAGCCGCCTGTGTCGCTTCCGCAAGCTACCGCATCTGTCGCGACTCCTCCGCCCCTGACGCGGCAACCCCTCCCCGATCTCGCCGAAGATCTGGATCGCACCACAGTGGTGCGCCGTGAATCACCGGTCGTGGGGTACCTGCTGCTTCCCGACGGCACGTCTCTGCCGCTGCACCGTGACAATGTGGTGGGGCGGCGGCCCGAGTCCGTGCCGGGGGTGCTCGCGGTCGTGATCGCCGACCCCACGCGCACCATCTCTAAGACACACGCACGACTGAGCCTCGATGGTGATGCCTGGGTGGTGGAAGATCTCGATTCCACGAACGGTGTGGTGCTGATCCACGATGACGGGCGCGAGCAAGAGCTTGATGCGCGTCAGCCGGTGATTGCCACCCCGCGATTACTGCTGGGAACGCTCGAGGTGCAGATCCGCACGGAGCGTTCCGCGCAGTGAGCACTGATCCGCAGGCTCGCGCCGCCCTGCCCTCGATGCAACGGCGGGCGTCGCGCATGCGCCGGGTCATTCTTGCGGCACAAGCGCTGACTCTCGTGGCTGCAGTGATTGGCCTGTGGGGCCTGGCTCAGCTCGTCTGAGTGCCGGTAGCCCACAACTCGCGCGCGTGCCCGATGTGCTGGGCAAGCAGGCGTTCTGCGCTGACCGCGTCACCGGCTGCAACGAGGCGCAACAACTCATGATGCTCGCGCGAAGTCGCGGCAAGCAAGCCCTCGCCGGCTAGCGCCCGCAGGCCGTACATGCGGGTGCGCATGCGCAGTGTGGTGGCAAGATCCACCAGCTGGGTATTGCCAGCGAATGACAGCAGCTGCGCGTGAAATTCGCGGTCGGTGCGCAGATATTCTTCGAGGTCTTCGTTCTCCGCCGCCCGCGTGCAGGTGTCGGCTAACTCGGTGAGCTCGCGCAGTGCATCTGCCGGGATCTTGCCGGCGATCCAGTGCATGGCCGGCGGTTCCAGCAGTAGGCGGATCTGTGCGAGGTCGTCGAGTTCTTTCTCGCTCATGGCGGTGACGCGGAACCCCTTGTTCTTCACCGTATCGACGAGGCCCTCGCGCGCAAGATCCATCATTGCCTCACGCACCGGCGTTGCGGAGACGCCGAGCGTGTGCCCGAGTGTGGGCGCTGAAACCAGTGCGCCCTCAGCGAGCTCACCGGTGACGATCGCGGTGCGCAGCTTGCCGAGCACCGTTTCGCGCAGCTTGAACGGTCGATGCAGTGGGGCGATCGGAGTGAGCGACACCGGCTGTGGTTCGGTGGTCATGACGACTCCTGGGGTGACTGGTTGGGTTGGCGGCGAGACGGTGTCTCGAGTGTGGATCTGTGCGACTCGCTGCGCAGAGCTTCTTGCGGGTGTTTACGCACGCGATCAACATGTGATCCTGCCACGTCAGGCTGGGTGAGCACTTGTGCTTTTCTCTAGCCGGGCTAGATAATTACATAGCGAGGATTCTCAGCCTCAAGTGATAGACAGTGAGTTAGTCCGTAAATTCGCAGTTCAGAAGGAGTCACCGCATGTCGATTCGCGATCTCGAAGTCACTCTGCTCGATGGCACGGTGCGTCGCTTTGGAGACCTTGCACCTGGCGCAGCGCTCGTCGTGAACGTTGCGTCAAAGTGCGGGTTTGCGCCGCAGTACGCGGGTCTCGAAGAGCTCAACCAGGAATTTGGGCCGAAGGGGTTGGCGGTGATCGGCATGCCCTGCAACCAGTTCCTGCGCCAAGAGCCCGGCAGCGCCGAGCAGATTGGTCAGTTCTGCCAGGTCAACTATGGGGTCACCTTCCCGCTGCTCGAGAAGGCAAAGGTGAACGGATCGGGTGCGGCGCCGCTCTTCAAAGAGCTGAAGCGCGGCAAAGACTCGATGGGTGTCGCTGGCCCCGTAGCCTGGAACTTCGAGAAGTTTGTCGTCAGCGCTGACCCGGCAGACGGGTCCGAGCCCACGATCGTGCGCTTCCGATCCACCACCGAACCGCAAGACCCTGCCGTTCGCGCAGCAATTGAGGCGGCCCTTTCGGTGTGATCCACCAAGCTATGTGCGAGGTGAAAACCTGCTGAATTGGCAGCGCATCCGCAGCCCTCAGGCGTAGGCTGAAAGGAGGGGCATCGGCCCCGTGAAAGGTGGGTCGTGAAGACCGTCAGCTATAACCTGAGGAAGAATCGGGCAGTAGGAGAGATCGGCGAAATTGCTGATCAGCATGAGGTTGACATCCTCTGCCTGCAGGAGGCGGACGCGGTTGCGCTGCCAGCGCATCTCGGGCACATGCGGCTCGTGCATGCGACAGAAAACAACAGGCTGGGCCTCGCCATGTACGTGCGCGATGATCGTTTCGCGGTGCGTTCGGCGCACACGTTTCAGCTCAAGAAGTCGATGCACGATCGGCTGTTGGCCCCCGCGCACGAGCGTCTGCTCGGTGCCCGCCTGCACGATCGGCAGACGGGGCGCGACATTGTGGCGGCGTCGTTCCACGCCGCCCCGCTGACCGCGCTGAATTCGCTGCGCAGGCACCAGATTCACGCTGCGTTGGCGGAGTTGCGCATCCTCGGTCCGGGGCTCCCGGCGCTGATGGTGGGCGACTACAACTACCCGGTCTTCCAGAACAAGCTCGATCGGCATATGCGCGAGGCGGGCTACGATCTGAGCCTCAGCGATAAGCGCACCTACACGCGCTACAAGATGTTCCGCGGGCACTTCGATTTCGCCACCTCGTCGGGGCTGAACATCGAGAGCGTGCGCACACTCGATCGTGGCACCAGCGATCACCTGCCGATTCTGGTGCACGCGACCTTCGCGGGCGAGCAAGAGCTCATTGATAGCGGTGCGGTCGACCTCTCTGCTGCGTAGTCGGCCTCTGGGTGGTGCTGTAGTAGCCAGGTACGGCAGCCAACTGCTGTAGCCACCTCCGGGCCACCCCCGGCAGCCACCTCCGGGCCACCTTCGGGTCACCTCCGGGCCACCAACCTGTGACTCCGGTCGGACATATCAGCTCGGTCGGATGGATCCACCCGTATCGACCCGACCTGACTGAAAT
>CAZTBS010000010.1:15764-44284 GCA_964612125.1 uncultured Leucobacter sp.
CGGGCTCGCAGGCCCACGGGCTCACAGGTGCAGAGGTCCACAGGTGCAGGGGCACACAGTTGCAGAGGCCCGCAGGCCAGGAGCCTCTCAACAGCTGTGCGGCTGCCCACACAGGGCGTCTATCGCCGGTGCAGCCCCTGTGCAACGGCGTCGAGCACGCGAGACTGCACCTCGTGCCAGTGCTCCATGACCTGCCGATAGGACACTCGCATCACGCTATACCCGAGGGTCATCAGCAGGGCATCGTGTCGAATATCGGCATCCCTCTGCGCCCCGGTGTGATGCGCGCCGTCAATCTGAATGATCAGCCGAGCCCCGATCAGCAGGTCCACTCGGTGTCCCTCCACCCATGCCTGCGCCAGGATCGGCTCGGGCAGCCAACTCAGTCGACCGCGCACGAGCGATTCCAGGCCCGAATCTGCAAAGGGTGTCGCCTGTGCCACCAACGCATGCGCTGCTGTGCTGAGCGGCAGGCGCATCAGGGCCTCGCGTGTCGCAAGCCGCTGGTTGAGCGTTGACTCGATAATCACCAGGGCAGACTCGTGCGGCTGGCAGCGGGCTACCAGGTCGATGACATTCGCCACCTCATCGATCAGCGAGTCAGGATGCCGCGGCACCGGTGGCCTCGCCCAGTGCACGATTGCGTCGCACTGTGGCGCACGCGCGCGTGGGCTTCGGGTCGCCAGGTGCACTTCTGCCGTGTTCAGGGTCCATAAACCGAGCAGTCTCGCGGCAGAGACGCAGCTGACGACTGTGTTGTGGCGTGCGGCCATGACCAGCAGTGGATCGGCCTCGCGCAGCGCGATCCACCCACGTCTTGGCCGCTGCATCAGGCCCGACTCTACCCCTGCCGCGAGGCTGCGGAAGGTGTGCCCCGCGCGCAGCAGCGGGCCGGTGGCTGATACCCCACCAGCCCTGCGCAGCGCAGATTCAAGGGTCATGTGTGTATCTTGCGGCGCTCGTGGTCTGCTGCACTGCGATACGGCTCGGGTGGGGAAAAGTTCGATGGTGAGGCCGCTGCAGTGTGCCTGTGGGCGCCGACCACTGGGCATCGACCCCTGGGGATCGTGTGACCCGCGTCGGGTACTTCACCCCGGTCGGAGGAAAACACTCGAATCGCTCCGACGCCACTGAAATGCCCGACCAGAGTTCTCGCCCGGGTGACGTGGGTGCCCCGGTGACATGGGTGCCCCGGTGACGCGGGCGCTCAGGTGCGTCACTCTCACCCGGCATACTTGGGTAAGTGAGCAGCGAGACCGATCGGGAAGGCGACGCCCATGCACGCGTCAGCTCTTCTGCGACCGACCCCGCAGCGCACACTGCCGCGGCGCAGACATCCGCAACCGCAGTACCCATTGCTGCGCAGTGGATCGCACGCCTCCTCCTCGCAGCGTTTGCCGTAGCGCTTGCGCTCATCGTGTTACTGCCCTCTGACGGGCACCGGGTGCTCGGTTTAGTGGACGTACTTGCGGGGTTCGCCGCGCAGCTCGGCGTACCGTACTGGTTTGCCTTTGCCACAATCGAGTTCACCGCAAACATTGCACTGTTCGTGCCGTTCGGCGTGCTGCTGCCGCTCGCTCGCGGCAACGCCTCCATAGCTACCCTCTACGCGACGGTGCTTGCGGGGGCGGCGCTGTCGATTCTTATTGAGCTCGCGCAGCTCGGCATACCGGGTCGCGTGAGCACTCCAGCTGATGTGCTGGCGAACACCTCGGGCGTTGTGTCGGGAGTGGCGTTGATCCACACCCTGCACCGAGCGCGTGCCCGCTTGCGCTAGCTGCTGCCGCGGCTGACCTGGGCGGCACCCATCACCGCTGGCCACGGCGCGTTCGCCGCAAGAAAAGCGGGAAGAAAAGCCGGAAGAAACGGGAGGAAAAGGCAAGCAAAGGGGGACGGGCCCCGCAGCACACACTGGGGGGTGCAAGTTGCTGTGAGGCCCGCAGGAAAGAACATACGCGACTAGTCTGTGAGTGGGGTTGAAGACAACGGGAGGCCGTGCAGTCTCGCCCCGAGAATCACCCTCAGATCACCGAGCAAGCTGCCCTTTGCCACCGCCCTGCGGGGTATCGCTCGCACGAACGCGTCGGGTGAGCTGCCTCGACAGATGCGGCACACTCAGGGCCGGGAATGCTTCCAGCAGAATGTCATAGGATTCGAGTATTCGTGGGGTTGTCGTCTACCGATCGGTGTGCAGTGAGCATGGGGGAAGAGTTCGAACTTGGTTTCGGGCAGATACGCAGCCGGATCGAATCGCTGTTTGACTACAGCCCCGACATTCTCTATTTCCTCGACCCTGACGGGCGAATTTCTGAGATCAGTGCGATTGCCGAGAAGAAGCTAGGCTTCTCGCTGCCGCAGCTACGCACGATGAACTACGTCGAGCTCGTGTGCGAAGCAGACCGGGCAGCGACTGTAGAACGGTTCGCCCGTGCGATCGGAGGTGACGTTCAGAGCTTCGAGACGGGTCTGTGCGACGTTGACGGTCACACGATCGAGTTCGAGGTCGTCTCGATTCCGGTCGAAGAGCACGGCGAGATCGTCGGGGTATTCGGGGTGGCGCGCGACGTCAGCCAGCGCAAGGAAGTTGAGCGGCAACTGCAAGCCAGCGAGCAGCGTTACCGTGCACTTTTCGAGGACAACATCGATGCGGTGCTGACTTTCGATCTCGACGGCCGTTTCGTCGCGGTGAATCATGCGACCGAGCGTATGACCGGGTACGAGGCGAGCGCACTGATCGGGCGGTCATTTCTGCCCTTTATCGTGCCCGAGCTGCAGGAGTACACCTTTGAGCAGTTCTCTCGGGTGCGCGAAGGTAAGTCGGTGCAGTACGAGACCGCGATGTACAACAGCGCTGGTGAAGTGGTGGATCTGCACATCACCGTCATCCCTGTCACGATCGACGGTCAACTCGATGGCGTGCACTGCATCGGCAAAGACATTACCCAGCGGAATCGGCTCGAGGCGGCCTTGAACGAGATGGCCTACCATGATCATCTCACTGGTTTGCCGAACCAGCGTGCGATGCAGCGCGAACTTGACGAGCTGCAGGCGGCCCGCACCCCCTATGCGGTGCTGATTTTGGATCTCGACCGCTTCAAGTCGGTCAACGACAGCTGGGGCCACGAGGTGGGAGATTTGTTGCTTCGGGCGGTAACGAATCGACTCAGTACGGGGCTGCCCGAGCACGCGCGGCTATTCCGCTACGGCGGTGACGAGCTCGTGGCTGTGTTGCGCACCGCTGACGAGTCTGCGATGGTGCAATTCGCTGAACAGCTCCAGTCGCGTTTCAATGATCCGTTCGTGATTCTCGATCATGAGGTCGTGATGTCGTCGAGCATCGGCATTGCGTGTTTTCC
Organism: uncultured Leucobacter sp.; assembly: GCA_964612125.1. Taxonomy (GTDB): domain Bacteria; phylum Actinomycetota; class Actinomycetes; order Actinomycetales; family Microbacteriaceae; genus Leucobacter. The sequence continues at coordinate 19,121 of CAZTBS010000010.1, forward strand.
GCAGGACGGTGATTCAGCCGAGACCATTTTCAGGAAAGCTGATAACGCGATGTACTTCGCGAAGCAGCACGGGCGTAACACCTTTGCCGTGTACCACGACGTCGCGACCCCGCAGAGCGATCAGCTGCTGAAACTGGAGCTCGAGCTACGTGGTGCATTGCGAAAAGGTGAGTTGTCGGTGGTGTACCAACCGCAGATTGATCTGCGTACCGGGGAGTTGCACGGGCTGGAGGCGCTGGCGCGCTGGCAGAGCCCGGCGTTTGGTGCGGTGGCACCCCTGGATTTCATCCCGATCGCCGAGGAAAGCGGACTCATCGTCGAAATGGGTACCTGGGTGCTCGAGTCGGCCTGTGCGCAACTCGCAGAGTGGCGCGATCGAGGGCTTGGCAAGTTGCGGGTGGCCGTGAACACTTCGATCCACCAGCTGGATCATGAAGACTTTGTGCCGATCGTGCAGCGACTGCTCGAGACGTATCGGCTGGATCCCAGCCAAATCGTGATCGAAATCACCGAGTCGATTGCATCGAACGCCGATGTGATCGTGGCCCGTTTGTCTCGGTTGAAGGAACTGGGGATCAGGATCGCTATTGACGATTTCGGCACCGGGTATAGCTCGCTGCAATACCTCAAGGACTACCCGGTCGACTACCTGAAGATTGACCGCTCTTTCCTCGAGAAGATGGAGCAGAATCAGGCGGATCGCGACCTGGTCAGCACCATCATCACCCTCGCGCACAATCTCGGTTTGGCAACGGTGGCCGAGGGTGCCGAGACCGCGGTGCAGATGGCGTTCCTGCGTGAGCACGAGTCCGACTTCGCGCAGGGCCTCTTCTACAGTGAGCCGCTCTCCGCCGGCGATTTCGAACGCTGGCTCGCAGAGCGCTCCAGCTGATCGTGGGCGCTGGCAGCGCAGGGCGGGGTGGCGGTCAGCTCACGTCACGCACCTGCCGTAGGATCATGAAGTTGCATCAACGGGCGATTCAATCGGATGGCGGGTCATGACCAGCAAACGCGAACTCGAGACGGAGCTTGCACATCTGCGTGACCGGGTCACCTCGCTGTTTAAATACAGCCCCGATCTCATCTATGTCGTTGATCGAGAAGGCAAGCTGTTCGAAATCAATTCGGCCGCCGGGCCCATGTTGCGGTACTCGCCGGAGCAGTTGCAGGAACTCAGCTATGCCGACCTCTTCGTGCCGGATGAGCGCGACGGCGTCATGCAACGCTTCGCGCGGGTGATGTCGGGCGAGGTGGAGCAATTCGAGGCGCGCCTGAGCGACGTCGACGGGGTGCCGCACGACTTTGAGGTACTGGCGATTCCGGTCGTTGAGCACGGTGAAATCGTGGGTGCGTTCGGCACCGCGCGCGATATTTCTGAGCGAGCCCGGCTGCAAGCTGAGCTGCACCACATGGCGTTTACCGACCACCTCACCGGTATGCCAAACCAGCGCGCGATGCAGCAGCACCTCGACGAGCTGTTGGCGGCGGGGGCGCCATTCGCGCTGTTGCTGCTTGACCTGGACCGTTTCAAGGCCATCAACGATCACTTGGGGCATGCCGCCGGTGACTTGCTGCTGCGCTCGGTGACTTTGCGTCTGCAGGTCGGAATGCCCGCGCACGCGCGATTGTTCCGATACGGCGGTGATGAACTGGTCATCGTGTTGCAGGCCGATTCCGAAGCGCAGGTGCTGCGCTTCGCGGAATATGTGCGACAGTGCTTCGTCGAGCCCTTTGTGCTGAAAGACAAGGATGTGACGGTCTCGACGAGTGTGGGCATTGCCACCTACCCCGAGGATGGCTCACACGTGGACACGCTGTTCACGAAGGCCGATAACGCCATGTACTTCTCGAAGGCCCACGGTCGCAACACGTTCACGATGTATCGCGCGATTGAGCGCGAAGGCGATGAGCAGCGCCTGCAACTCGAACTTGAGCTGCGCAGTGCCCTGCGTGCCGGTGAGCTTTCAGTCTGGTTTCAACCACAGGTAGACCTGCACACCGGTGAGCTCGGGGGCTTCGAAGCGTTGATGCGTTGGGAGAGCCCTCGCCTCGGGTTGGTAGATCCGGCAGACTTCATTCCGATCGCAGAGGAAAGCGGCATAATTGTCGAGTTGGGTGCATGGGTGCTCGAGCATGCATGCAAGCAACTCGCCGTCTGGCAGCGGCAGGGGCATGGCAACGTGGGTCTGTCGGTGAACGTGTCGATCCACCAGTTTTATCACCCGGGCTATGTGGAATCGGTGCAGCGCACGCTCGCGAAGTATGCGGTTGAGCCGAGCCAGATCATGCTCGAACTCACCGAGTCGATTGCGTCGAACGCTGATGTGGTGGTGGCGCAGTTACGCGCGCTGAAGCAACTCGGTGTGCTCGTCGCGATCGATGATTTCGGTACGGGCTACAGTTCTCTGCAGGTACTGCGCCGTTTTCCGCTTGACTACATCAAGATTGACCGCAGCTTTGTGGCTGGCATCGCAGAAGACGAGGGCGACCGCAAACTGGTGGCCACGATCATTTCGCTCGCACACAACCTGGGCCTCAAGACAACGGCCGAGGGTGTCGAGACCGAGGCGCAACTCGAGTGCTTGCGAGAGTGCGGGGCCGATTTGGCGCAGGGCCATTACTTCGCTGAGGCGCTCGATGCGACGACTGCGAGCGAGTGGATCACTGCGCGTGCGTCACTCCTTGGGGATGCGACGCACGCGTAGATCAGCTTGTAGCAGTGGATCGGCTACTGCAGCACCTCGACGATCTCGACCGGCTCAATGCGGCGACCCGTGAAGAACGGTGTCTCTTCGCGGGCGTGGCGACGTGCGTCCACGGCGCGCAGGGCGCGCATCATGTCGACCAGGTCGGTGAGTTCGTCGGCCTCCATCGGCAGCAGCCACTCGTAATCACCCAGCGCGAAGGCTGCGACCGTGTTGGCGAGCACTCCGGTGAATGCGGCGCCAGCGCGGCCGTGCTCGGCGAGCATGCGTGAGCGCTCGGCCGGATCGAGCAGGTACCACTCGAGTGAACGCACGAAGGGGTACACGGTGATCCACTGCTTCGGAGCAATGCCGCGGATGAACCCGGGCGCGTGCGCACGGTTGAACTCAGCCTCGCGGTGCACGCCCACGGCGCTCCACACGCGCACGAGCGGCTTCAGCAGGGTGGTGCGGCGCAGCTGGCGCAGTGACCACTGCAGGTCTTCGGCGTTGGCTCCGTGCAACCACACCATCAGGTCGGCATCGGCGCGCATGCCGCTGACGTCGTACCAACCACGCAGGGTGACGTTGACCTCGGCGATTTCGCGCACCACATCTTCGAGTTCGCGCACGGCGCCCTCTACATCGCGCCCGTCGAACACCTCGGGGTGTGAGGAACTGACTCGGAACACCGCGAACAGTGTGAAGGGTTGCCCCGCGCCGGGCAGTTCGACTGCTGCGGCGTCGGTCGGGTGAGAAGCGGTGGGTGCGGCGGTCTCTGCGTGGCTCATGCTCTTATCCTCGCCGCGGGGGTGGATCGGCGCAAATCGTTGCGGGCGGAGTGTGCCATCGAGACACCCCATCGCAGCAGCTTGCCGCACTGTTGTGCGCATGATTGCCATGATTCGAAGCGCTTGCCGGCAAGCACGCAGGCCGCACACGCAGTGGTATCGCCAGTCGCAGTGTGAAAGGAGTACAGTCAGAAACACGGCTGCGGTTCACGAGCCTTCGTTCGACGCTCCCTAGCGGACTCGCCGTTATGAAGTGCCCAAGAACCCGCAGCGAGCCCAAAGGAAGAGGAAGCGCACATGGCAAATCTGAGCTATAGCGGTCCGGTCGATTACGCGGTGTTTGAGGTGCCGCGCGGTGCGCGCTTGGGAGAGGCCTTTCGCGCGCTGCTCGCGCGCATTGATGCGGGTGCGATCGAACTGCTCGATCTCGAAATTATCGAGCGTGGCGACGACGGTAGGCCGCTGCGCCGCTCGGTCACCGTGCTCGAGACGGGAGATGAGTTCGATCTTGAGGTGTTCGTTGGTGCAGACTCAGGGCTACTTGATGACGAAGACCTGGCACTGATTGTTGCGGAGCTTGATACCGACAGCCGCGCCGTCGTGGTGGTCTATGAAGACCGCAATCTTGCCGATGTGGCCGAGCGTCTGGGCGCGGCCGGCGGCAGAATGCTGTGGTCCGGTGGCATTGATATCGTCGAGCTCGAAGAACGTATTGTGACGACAGAAGTGGATCCCGTATGAGTCTTCTCCGCACCGCCGCCCGCGCCTCCGTCGCGACTCGGGTGATTGGGAATACGCACCGTAGGCAGCAACAGCGCTGGGCCGCGGAGGATGCGGCTGCAGCCGCCCGCACACAGCCTGCTGCACCTGCTGCCCCTGTTGCTGCTGCGGCACCCGCTGCAGCGGCTCCTGCGGCCGCCGCAGCGCCTGCAGCCGCGACCGATATGACGACCGTGATTGCGCAACTGCAGCAGCTCAAAGAGCTGCGCGATGCTGGCGTGATCAGCGAAGCAGAGTTTGAGAATCTGAAGTCTCGAGCGCTCGGGGGTGCTCAGTAGACACGATGCGCCCGCGATCCACACAGCTGATCGCGGGCGCATCGTGTGTCTGATGTGGTTTAGCGGTAGATGACGTAGACCTTGCTGAGGCGTTCGGTGACGTTCCAGGTGCCGGTCCACCCCTGCGGGAAGATCGCCAGGTCGCCAGCGCCAACCTCCTGCGGCTCTTCGCCGTCGCGCTGCACGGTCATCTTGCCGCTCAGCACGTAGATCACCTCGCCATTGTCATCGAACGACCAGCGTGAGAGGCCCTCGTCGGTCTCCCAGGTGCCGGCGTGCAACCCGTTCTCGGTCGAAAACACGTTCAGCATCTTGGTCTCGATGGTCGCGCCGAGCGGGTCTGCCAGGGGCAGCTGCAGTGGCTCGACGGTCTTCTCTGACTCGGGGATCGATGCGATGTTGCGGATGATGGCCATGAATGCTCCTTCGGTTCGATGGACGGTCTCCAGAGACTGTATCGGAGGCGGCATGGCGTGTCTGGGTTGCCATGCGTTGTTTGCCCAGGAACGAGCATCGGGCTAAGTTCCAGCTCACACAAAGGATATTCATGAAATTCCAGTGCAGTGTGGAACCATGAACGAACAGTCCCCAACTTCAGGTGCCGCGTCAGAACCTGCACCCCAGTCTGTAAACGCTCCGCAGGCCGAGCCGGTACGAGCTGAAACTCCGCAACGTAAGCCGATCGCTTGGCTCACTCCGGTCACTGCGAGCCTGATCGCCGCGGGCATCGCGGTGACCGCATTCGCGGGTGGCGCTGGCGCGGTCACTGCTGCGCAAGCTGTGCAGCACGCGACGCAGTCTGCCTTCGAGGCACCGGGCGAGCGTGGTGGATCGGGCGAGCATGGCGGTTCCGGTGAGCGCGGCGGCCCCATGGACATGCGCATGCCGGACGGTGCAACGCGTGAGGCACCTGAACGTGGCATGGGTGATGGCCAGAAGTGCGACGGTCCTGCCGAGATGCGTGGTGAGATGCACGGTGCCCCGGGGGCTGCACACCCGGAGATGGGGGACATGCACACCGAGCCGGGCCAGATGCCAGCAGAGCCGGGCCAGATGCGTCAGCAACCCGGTGATGTGGGTGCGCAAGGTGATCGCGACCTGCGTGGTCCGCATACGGGTGGGTCCGATAAACAGCCTGGTCAGGCCGGCGAGCAACCTGCGCCCAACGCCGAGGCCAACACACGTACCCGTGCCGAGGCCAAGGTCAGCGTCTCTGGCGAGGCCAAGGCACATGCCCGTGCTCATGCCAAGGTGGACGTCACCCCCGGGCCCAAGGTAGCTGCGGCCGAGACCGGCCCGAGCACCCCCACCCCCACTGGCGCGCGCCACTAGGCTTTTCCCGCTACTTCGGTCGGAGATATCACTGCAGTCGGATCGCACAGCGCGAAACCCTCCGACCGCAGTGATATCTCCGACGCAGGTGGCAGGCCCCAGGCCTCGGCCACTAAGCGCCAGCCACTAGGGGCAGCCACTACGCGCCGGCCACTAAGCGCCAGCCACTCAGCGCAGCCTACGCGCTGGGTGCGTGCACCGCAGCGCGCCGCGAGATGTCGGCGTGCGTGTAGCTCGCCAGCGGGTTGCGCCCAAGTTTCTGCCGCGCCGCAGCCACCAGCAGGTGCCGCACGTGGTTGAACCTGCCCGCGCGCAGATTGTGCGTGCGCAGGGTGTACGCGTCGGCAATCATCACGCGCGGCGCCCACACCGGCGAGCGACGCCGATTCGAGACTCCGGCGGTGAGGTGCAAGAACGCTTGCGCGCTGCCGATCGCTGAGGCCTGATCCACCCCCACGGAAATTGATGGCAAGGAAGCAGGCTCGGCACCGTTCTCACCCTGCACCGAAATGAGTGACCGTAGGTCGGAGTAGGGCGGAATGTAGGGCAGGCAGCGCGACAGGTCGACGCCTGCGGCTGCGATTTCGTCGAGCGGCTGGTCTGACCGGAACCCCATGAATCGTTCGAAGGTCCACGACGAATTCGGTGCGAACGAGGTGACCTGGGCGGCGAATCCCACATTCATGACCAGCAGATCGGGAATGCCCTGCTTGCGTGCTTGCCGCGCGATCAGCGAGCCGATCTCGGGTTTGGTGAGCTCAGACTCGTCGAATACGAGCGAGGCGCCGTGCATGAACGGTTCGACGTTGTCGGGTGTGACGCCTGAGAGATACACATCGACCTCGGCGTCGGGGTTGATGTCGCGCACACGATCGACAAACACCTCGGCCTTCTTGCGGCCAATGCTTGAGCTTGTCGCCCCTTCGACTCGGTTCACGTTCTCGGGCTCGAACACCTCGGGGTCGGCGATGCTGAAGCGCTGCACGCCCATGCGGGCCAGTCTCAGCCCGAGCTGAAACCCGTCGCCGCCGACACCGGCAATGGCGACGCGCGACCGCATCAGGGCTTCCTGCTCAGCTTCGTTCCAGAACCCGTAGTTGCGCGAAAACTCGGGTGAGTTGATGGATCTTGCCATTAGGCGATTCTCCTGCGGCTCGAGCCAGCGGATACGCGATCGAAGAGCAGTTGGTTGGGCCCACCAGCGAGGTAACGGTCGACGAACCCATCGTTGCGCGCATTCATGCGTTGCGCCGATGCGGGGATATCGATCTCGATGGGCACGTTGTAATCGAGGTAGCGCTCAACGTAACGCACCTCGCCGATGCGCGAGATCTTCACGGCGCCGTTGAGGTGGCGTTCGAGCCAGGGCTCGATGATCGCGAAGGTGCGCTCGATCTTGTGGTGCGTAATGTAGGCGAGCATGGCTCCAAACAGGTGCCACTGCACGAGGTCTTGCAGGGCAGCGTTCTCGTGGCGGGCGATGACGCGAGACATTTCGACGCTGCGTTCGCTCAGCGAGACCTTGGCGAAGGCGTCCGGGCAAAACTTTTCGACCGGCAGTGGTCGATGCGCACCACGCAAAATCAGGCGCGCAACGCCGACCACGCGCACACCCACACGGTGGTTCTCGAACACGGCAAAGGTGACCGAGCGTGCGTCGTCCGCGTCGCGGTCGGTGCCGTCGGCCTGTAGGTCGCTCGCTGCGAGCTGGCCAGTTTGGTCGACGTACACCTTGCGGCGCAGCTGGAAGTGTGCGCGATACTCGGCTTCAAGCCCGGGAAGTGCCGTGCCGTTGACAGCGATGAGGCCGCACGCGAGGCGGGCACTCGGCTGGTCGGAGAAGATTTCGGAATTGACAACGGGGATCACTTCGTGGTTTGAGACCGACCTGTTTATGTGTGTCAACGCCGTGTTCTTTCTGGTGGGTAAGCATCGTATGTGCCTGTTGTCGAGTCGGTGCTCGTGCAGGCACTGCCTCAGTCTGCCTTTTACACTATCGGGATCATTTGCCGTGATGCGATGCCTGCGCGCGCATTTCTCCCGCGTGACTGAGCGGAATTGGTACCATGGAGCGTCGAAAACGTACGTAGGGTGAGCTCTGCCTGAAAACTTGATGGAATAGAGGTGGTCGCGTGCGAAACCAGTTGGATCGCGAGGAAGTGCGAGTCAAGGTACTTGATCGGGCGACGCAGTACGTCGAAACGGTCGGTCTTTCACTGGGCATCAGCTCCGAACTGGTGGAACAGCTGGCAAGCGATGCGGGCGTCTCACTGAAGCAGTTCACGCAGGTGTGGCCGACGCCAGAGGCTTTCCTGACCGATCTGTTTTGTGAACTTGCGCACCAGGCCCATGTGGATCGCGCAGACTCTGAGTCGCTGCTCACGACCTGGCAGTACCTGAGCATGCGGGTCGACGATCTGCGGTCGTTCGAGGGGCGCAGGAGCCTCTTGAACGATGTGATCCGCACGGTGGCTGAATACAACTTCGATGTGGTGACCGCCTCGGCAAAGTGGCGCACCTATGCGGCGCTGTCGACGACGATCATGTCGTGGCCCGATGGGCCGAACCGCGCACGTGTGCTTGACGCCCTGCGTGCGAGCGAGCTGGCCTTCGTTGAAACGATTGAAAGCTTCTACCGCAACATTCTGCTGACCATCGGATACCGGCTGAAGGCCGAATACAACGGTGATTACGGCCCCCTCGTGGTCGCGGCTGCGTCGGTGATTGAGGGTCTCGGCATCGTGCGATCCACCGTGCCTGCGCTGGTCGAAGCGCACTTTGATCGGCCAACCCCTGCTGGTAGCGAGGTTTGGTCGGTGGCGGCCACGGCGTTCTTGGGTGTGGTGGATGCGTTCATCGAGCCAGATCCCGGTTACCAGCCAGATGAGGCCATCGCCCGTCTGAGCACCGGCATCGACGTTTCGCCGCAGTCGTAGCGCGCAGCGACACAGCCAGCGCTTCGCAGCCTACTGGGCGAGCCGGCTACCAGCGACTGGCAGATTCAAGGGTGTGGATCCGGTAGCTGCGTCGTTAACAACGGCCTGGGTGCCCCAACGCTTCAGGCGCTCCAGGGTCAGTGCGAGCGTCTGTGGGCGGCCGTAGTAGTAGCCCTGCGCGTTGCGTACACCCAGCATCAGCATGATGTCGACCATTTCGGGGTGTTCGATGCCTTCGACCACCATCTGATGGTCGAGTCGCGTACCGAAGCCCTGCAGGGCTGCGATGAATTCCCGTTGCCGCGGATCGCCCAGATCGTCGATGAGGCTGCGGTCGATCTTCAGAATGTCCATCGGCGAGCGCACCAGCGCACCCACCGAGGAGTCGTCGGAGCCGTAGTCGTCGAGAGCGATGATCAGGCCAGCCTCTTGCAGGTTTGCGGCGTCCTGGCGCAGTTCGTCGGTGAGGCTGCGCAGTGATCGCTCGTTGAGTTCGATGCACAGCGAGAGGTGCGGGCGGGTGCGAGCGGCTTCTCGGATAAAGGGCCCGAGTTCGGAATCGCTGATCTGGTTGAGCTCGAGGTTGACGGTCATGCAGGCGATGCTCGGTTGCAGTCTGTGGAACTGATCGGCAGCGTCGAGGGCTTTGTTGATGACCTGCTCGGTGAGCTCGTTGAGTAGGCCCAGGCTCTTAGCGCGCGCGACGAGCGAGGGCGGGGAGATGGGGCCGAGCTCTGGGTCGATGTAGCGCACCAGTGCCTCGAATGCCCAGATCTTGTCTTCGTCGATGCTGACGATGGGTTGAAACGCGAGCGACAGGCGGTTGTTGCGAATCGCCCGCGCCACAATGTCGTTGGTGCGCGAGGAGCGGTGCGAGGAGATGCGCACCATGCTGCCGTCCTGTACGTCGCCGTTGCGGCGAGCACGCTTCACCTGCAGCATCGTGCGGTCGGCGTCTTCAACGAGGGTTTGGGCAGAGAGTTCGCGGTGGCTGGAGTATGCGAGGCCAGCGCTGACCACCGGATGCATGCTGCGACCCTCGAGGATGAGCGGTTGGCTGATGGCTTCAACGATACGGTCAGCGTCGTCTTTGGCTTGCTCGAGCGACACCATGCCGGTGAGGATGACAACGAATTCATCGCCGCCGACCCGAGCCACAAAGTCACCGCCGCCCGCTGCGGTTTGCAGCCGTTGGGCGACCACTCGCAGCAGCTCATCGCCCGCCGGGTGCCCGTAAGTGTCGTTGAGGTTCTTGAAATTGTCGAGGTCGATGAAGAGCAGCCCCACACCGTCGTGGTAGGGGCGATTCTCGTTCGCGTCGTCGAGGGCGCTCTGAAAGGCCCCGTAGTTGGGCAGGCCGGTGAGTGGATCGGTGTTGGCGCGGCGTTCGAGCGAATCCACCTCGTCTTGCGCCCGCGCGGCTTCGGTTGCGACGTTTGCGAGCGTCGCGAGCACCCGTTCATCGTCGCGCGTGAACGGCATACCGTCGACGCGGCATGCGGCGATCAGGTACTGCTCGACACCGGGAACGAGCGTGACCGGAGCGCCAATCTCGCCGGGATCGGGGGGCGTGGGGCGCAGATCCACAACTCGCCCCCGCACAATCGCCTGCGCGCGATGCTGCAGCGAGTCAGCAAGTTCTTCGCCGCTGGCGCGGGGGAGTTCGATCGCGGCTTCGACGATAGCGTTCAGGCGCTGCTCGACGTCGCGAAAATGGATGCGCTGCCCGATCAGGAAGATGATGAGAGCGGCGATCAGGGCAACAAATGAGCTGCGGCCTGCCGCGGTGTCATGTTCGATCCACGGGATCACCGCGCCGTCGAGGATCTTAATGAGCGCAGCCACGGCTGCCGCGACCACGACCACGAGACCTGTGCGGGGCAAGCTGAGTGCTGCGAGGCTAAAGTCGGCGCGGTTACGCGACCACCGGCGGGTGAACTCGCCCAGCAAGAAGATGGCGTAGAACGCAAGTGATGCGGTGAGGAACCCGAATATTGGCCATACGCCCCAGGCGGTCAGGCTGTCTTCAACGGCCACGAAGGCGAACGCGGCCAGCGAGCTGAGGCCGGTGAGGTAGAGCGCCTGGGCGAGGTTGCGGTGCAGAATGAGCTGCGAAATGAGCATTCCAAGTGCCCAGATACAGACGCTGAAGAGCGCGGGCAGTGTAGAGGGGTGGATCGCCAGCATGGTGATGGCGATGCCGACCAGGGGGAAGCCTGGTGCACGGCCGACATGCACTTGCAGCAGGCCCGCGATGATCACCGCTGCCAGGAAGGTCAGGATGAGAGTCCAGGAAGTGGGCGGCCAGGCAATGAGCCCGAAGATGCCGAAGCCGATGGTCGCGAGTGCGATGCCGATAAACGGGGCGGTGAAGATGTTCTCGCCTTTAACCGCTCCCATGCGCCTCGCCACGTGCCCTTTCTTGGCTTTCGGTGTGTTTGTGCCCCTCCGAGGTGCTGAACTGTCCGGTAGCCGCAGACTCTCCCGCTTTCGCAGGTTCATCTTGGCACGGCAGTCACCTCGCTGTCGATGTTATGAAAACCTTATCGAACTGCCGTGTCTGCACGGTGCTCGAGTGGGCTGCAGCAGCGCCGGGTCGGGAGCGTAGCATCGAGGCATGAGCGAAGACACGGCGGGGCGCGCGGGCAGCGTCGGCAGCGTCGGTACGCAGGCGCGCGCGGCAGCCGGGCATACACACGACGGGCCCGCGCAGCCCGCGCTTGAGCACCTGCCCGAGTACCCCGGTATTGCGCTCAGCGCTGACTTTCTTGCAGCGCTGCCTGAGCTTGCCATCGAGTGGCGGGCGGCGGTGGCGCCGGATCCACAGGTGCTGATGCTGAACGATGCCCTGGCGCGCGAACTCGGCCTGAACCCAGCCGAGCTGCGTGCCGCGGCCGGCGCCGAGTTCTTGGTGGGGCGAGCGCTCGCCGAGGGAAGTCGCCCCGTGGCGCAACTGTATGCCGGGCACCAGTTTGGCGGGTATTCGCCGCTGCTCGGCGATGGCCGGGCGCTGCTGCTGGGCGAACTGCGTGACCGCAGCGGCGCCGTGCGCGACCTGCACCTGAAAGGTTCGGGGCCGACGCCACCAGCCCGCGGTGACGGCTTTGCCGCTGTCGGGCCGATGCTGCGCGAATACCTGGTGAGTGAGGCGATGCACGCGCTCGGCATTCCGACGACGCGCGCGCTCGCGGTGACGGCGACCGGGCGCAGTATCTGGCGCGATGACTTTCGCCGTGACAATCGCCTGCCGGGTGCGGTGCTCGCGCGGGTCGCCGCCAGCCACCTGCGGGTGGGGTCGTTTCAGCTGGCGCGTGCACGACGCGATGCGGGGCTGCTGCAGCGGCTGGTGCGCTTCGCGATCCACCGGCATGCGCCGCAGCTGGCGGCGAGCACAACGCCCGCGCTCGAGCTGCTGCGCGAGGTGGTGCGGCGGCAGGCCGAGCTGGTGGCGGCATGGATGCTCGTGGGCTTCGTGCACGGGGTGATGAACACCGACAACATGACCATCTCGGGTGAGACGATCGACTACGGCCCGTGCGCGTTTCTTGATGCCTACGACCCGCAGGCGGTGTTTAGTTCGATCGATCACGAGGGGCGGTACGCCTTCGCGAACCAGCGTCCGATTGCGAAGTGGAACCTGGCGCGCTTCGCCGAGTCGCTGCTGCCGGCGATTGTTGCAGAGGGTGGATCGGCACTGCCGGGCGGGGGTGAACCAGCTGGGGGCGGTGACGATGCCGCGCTTGAGGTGGCGGTCGCTACCGCCAGTGCGGCGCTCGCGGAGTTCGACGCGCACTTCGATGCGGCGTGGATCGCGGGCATGCGCGCAAAGCTCGGGCTTGCAGACGCCGCGGCAGATGATGTGGCGGTCGCCGAGTTGGCGCGAGACCTGCTGCAGCACCTGCGCGACACCCGCGCCGACCACACGGGCAGTTTCCGCGCGCTCGCCGCAGTGGCGGCGGGGTCGCCGGGGCCAGCGGACGCGGAGTTCGCACCGCCGGCAGACTGGCTGTCGCGCTGGCTGGCCTATGCCCCAGATGCCGCCGCCATGAACCGGGTGAACCCGATCTACATTCCGCGCAACCACCTGCTTGATGCGGCACTGGAGGCTGCCACCGACGGTGACCTCGCGCCGTTTGAGCGGTTGCTCAACTTGGTCACGCACCCGTTCGACGAGCAGCCTGGGGCCGACGCATATGCGCTGCCAGCGCCGCCCGGTGCGGGGCGGTTCGTCACGTACTGCGGCACGTAGCTGACGCTCGGGCAGCGGAGTCTAGGCGCGAGGGGTCTCCGCGGGTTGCTCGGCAGGCTCGTTCATCGCGAGCAGCACCGCAAACACAGCCCACAGGGTCGCGAGCTGCATGGCGGTGTCCTTGCCGTTCCACTCCTCTGACTGCCACATCGCAAACCACTCCGAGCCGCCCACGATGAAGCCCACAAACCAGATCAGGATGCCCAGCCCGTACGCTGCAAAGCCCCACACGCGGGCTCGGTCGTAGGCGTGGCGATCCGCCCCGCGAAATCGCAGCAGCTGCACCGCGCCAATCAGAGCGAGCGCCGCAAACGCGCCCTCGGCGATGATGATGCCGATGTATGCGATGTGGTGGATCACCGGTGCGTCAATCGCCCGCCACATCAGGGCGTTGCCCTCGAACGTGGTGTCCATCGAGAGCACGTGACTGACTAACTGGAAGTTCGAGTTGTAATCCATGAGGTTGCCGGCGAAGGTGAAGAGCCCGAACAGCCCGGCCGCGCCGAGGGTAAGCGCCTGCAGTAGGCGGAGTGGGTGCTGCATCGCGAGCCTCTCTCGGGAAGTGTTGTGCGCCCCACGTTACCTCGGTTGTGGTCACCTGGGGTGTTGCGCTGCCACATGTGCCTGCCTTGCGTGCTGTGTTAACTCCGCACCTGCTGCGTCACTCCCCCCGCACCTGCTGCGTCACTCCCGTCGGGCATTTCACCTGCGTCGGGCGAAAGCGGGTGGATCCACCCGACCACACTGATATGTCCGACGCCAGTTACGCGAGAAGGTTCACTAACCCAGCCCACCGACACGGCAGCTCGCGGTAATCGCCACGAACCGGCGAACCCGGGATTAACTTGTGTGGCCAGGCAGATCCGGGGTCACCGTGAACCTACTGAGTCGCCCGACGTGTTCTACTTGAGGGGGTGCAGGAGCGCGCTTTGGTTTCACCTCATGTGTGCCTGCGGCCCCGACACGGTTGCTGCGTTCAGTGAGCGCAACGAGGCCAAGGACTTCGTCTGCGGTGTAGCCGTACACCTTGCCCTTGTGATCCTTGATGCGCTTCAGCACGTTGGCATCAGCCAACTCAATGAGCGCCTTCGACGCTGCAACTTTTGACACGCCGTATCCCTGTGCCACCGACTGCAGAGTCAGGACAGGCTGCGCAGGCAGATTCTTCAAGACCTTCAGCACTGCGGCGTCTTTGCGTGGTCGTGCAGGGTTGGTTCCTTTGCTTGCGCGGTAGGCGATGAGGCGTTCCTCGAGTTCTGTGAGGAGGTGGCGCACGCCTTCCGCCAAGCGCACCGCGTTTTCAGATGCGAGCACCACTGCTTCACAGAAGCCAATCACCCAAGCATCAAGATTTGGCGGGATCTCGCGGTACGACGTTAAACCCTCAATGTACGCATTCGTGTTGCCCGCAAACACTGTGCTGATCGGGATCAAGATGTGTGAGGTTGCCCCACATCTGCGCAGTACAGTGTGGATGAGCGCTCGACCCGTGCGTCCGTTCCCATCTTCGAAGGGGTGGATCGTCTCAAACTGAGCGTGTGCGATCGCAGCTCGTACTACCGGGTTTCCGCTGGTCTCGGTGACGAACTGCGCCAGATCCGCGAGTAAGCGTGGCACCTCCCACTCAGGCGGTGCCACGAAGTCTGCGCGCAGCGGGCTGTAACCTGTCCCTCCAACGAATACCTGCGCCTGGCGTATGCCTCGGGCGAGCCCGGGTTCAATCACATGCTGCAGATCTTCGATATCTCCTGCCGTGATGGGCTGGGTTGTATCAGCAAGTTCTGCGATTGCGGCCTCGGTCGCTGTGACGTTCGCGATCACATCACGCGCTGTTTTCGTACCTTGATTTAGGGCTTCAGCTATCGCGAGTTTTTTCGGCGTGACCCGATTGCCTTCGATCCAGCTGGAAGAGATGCTCTCAGAGCGCACTAACAGGTGAGCAAGAAATGCGCCCTGTTCGCCCAGGCGCTCATCCGCGCGTGTGAGCGCTACCAATGCCTCTTGTGCGCGCTCATTGGCTTCTGGCCCCAAGGCAGGCAGCTCCGTGCCCAGTTCATCGGGTACCAACGCTTGGTATACCCCGCGCGCCCGATCCTTGCGGCTGAGGCCATAGATTTCATCGTCAGTGGGATCCCAGGTGCGTTCGACATAGTGCGCCATCTACGCTTCACCTCCCCGAGACAGATGTATACGTTATCTATCTAAAGTTAACAGGTGGCCGGTGTGCGTAAACCTTAGTTGTTGC
Source organism: uncultured Leucobacter sp. (assembly GCA_964612125.1). GTDB lineage: Bacteria > Actinomycetota > Actinomycetes > Actinomycetales > Microbacteriaceae > Leucobacter. The sequence continues at coordinate 34,416 of CAZTBS010000010.1, forward strand.
AGATTGCGTCTCTGAGTGTGCGGCAGCCTGCGAGCTACGCATAGCGTGGGCCAGTCTATGAGTTGGCCCGCGCCTCAACCATCTGGGTAAGCCGCGTCGCGAGATCGTGCAGTTGGGCGAGCTCTGTCACCGACATATCGAGGTGCTCGGTAATTGCACAGTGGATCCGCTCAGCCGTCGCCCGCAGCTTGTGCCCCGCGGGGGTGAGCTGCACCACCTCGCGCCGTTTGAGCGGTTGCTGGCACTGGTGAGCCAGCCGTTCGACGAGCAGCCTGGGGCCGACGCATACGCGCTGCCAGCACCGCCCGGTGCGGGGCGGTTCGTCACGTACTGCGGCACGTAGCTGACGCTCGGGCAGTGGCGAACGTCGATACCCGAGCCTGCCTCGTCACTCCCGCCGGACATATCACCTGCGTCGGGCGAAAGCGGGTGGATCCACCCGACCACACTGATATTTCCGACGCCAGTGACGCGGGCCGCGGCCAGACTGTGCACAATACTTATGGCATGTCAGATCACCCAAGCACCGACACCGCCGCAGACACCACAGTCACCAGCACTGCTGCGAAGCAAGAAAGCCGCATCGGCAAGGTCGCGCGCGCGACCGCCCGCATCGCGCTCGGCCTTGCGCTGCTCTTTGCCGGCATCGGTCATCTCACCGCTCTGCGCGCTGAGTTTCAGGCGCAGGTGCCTACCTGGCTGCCGCTCGATACCGACTTGGTGGTGGTCGCCTCGGGTGTCGTGGAGATCCTGCTCGGTGCTGCACTGCTGTTCGCCCCGCGGGTTGCGCGCCCGATTGTGGGGTGGATCGCCGCGGCGTTCTTCGTCGCGATCTTCCCCGGCAACATCTCGCAATACGTCGAAGGCATCGACGCCTTTGGCCTCGATAGCGATCAGGCCAGGCTCGGGCGGTTGTTCTTCCAGCCGGTGCTCGTGCTGTGGGCGCTGTGGTCGACCGGCGCATGGCGCTGGTTGCGGGCGCGGCTGTCGCGCTCGCGTCAGGCGGGGTGACCGCGTTCGACTGAGGGTCCTGGTTCTGTGCGGTCATTCGCTGTCATCTCGACCTGTTGACACCTGGCCCTGAACCCTGGCGAACCCCAACCAGTTCGCTCTTATTGGTACCCCTGTCGGAGCTCTCACTGCAGTCGGAAGAAAAAAGGTGGATCGATCCGCGGTTCCCGGGCCCCGAACCGCCCCGAGCCGTAGGTCTCGATCGCACCAATCTCGGAGAAAAACGCAATTCCGGATCCTTTCCCCAGATTTCCCTCGAAGTTGCGGCGATTTCCGAGGTTGGCCCACCCGCCTACCGCCTGGTTGAAGCTCTGCGTCATGAGTGAGGTGCACCCGTTGAACCGATGAGGGATGGATCCCTCCGACGGTGATTCCCGGGCACCGACTGGCTGGAAGGAAACCGCTGCCGTCGAAGGTGGGCTCGGATGCGACGGCCAGCGGATCCCAGGTGCAGCCCAACTCATGGCCTGAGAGGCTGGCAAAGCCAGCCAAACGTGTGACCACTCATTGGGATGGGTCCGTCGAGTTGGGCGTATAGCTGCGGTCAGCGAGTAGCGGACTGGTCGGACGCCGTGGTGGTCAGCGACAGCGGGTTCGCGCTGGTGGGCAGACCTATCCCGGAGAGTTTCTGCAAGGTCAGGCCGACTTGCGTGGCGAATTTCGGGGCCCCGGCTTCGATGAGAGCTTGCACAAGCCCCTTGGGCAGTTTCCTCGCGCGAGCGGGCCTGTCTTGCCAGTATCTACGCTGTCGGTCCGCCGTGCGCAAAACCGCCTCCGGGTTGTTTTCCGCAACGAGCATAAAGAAATCGTCCACCGAATAAAGATCAAACGGGGGGGTCCTGAACGTCGGCGAAGTCTTTGACGTTCTGGGTGAGGAGGATGTGCGCCCCGGCGTACGCTGCAGCGTTGTATAGGTGGAAGTCGCCTGGGTCGGCGATCCCCTCAACTGCCCCGCCAGGAAAGGAAGTGATCAGGTCACCGAGGGATCCCTCGATGCGGTCCTGGATGACGCTTATCTGATCGCCGGAGAACTCCGGAAAGGTGTTCCGCAGGCTGCTCATCGCTTCGACGACCGCCTCGCGTGACGAAATCACGGAATACATCCCGGACTCCTCGCTCAGCAGGAACGTCCAATCGCGTAGTGTGCGTGAGTAAAGCACGTTTGCGTCGGCGAAAACCAGGTGCATTCTTCGAGCGTAGCGACTGGCTCCGCCAAGAGCACCAGAGTGGCGGGCTTAGTTGTCGATACCAAGCTCGTCATCAACCTTGCGCAGTGCATCGAGTGCTACACGCCGAGCTTCGCGACGCTTCACCTTCAATGCGAGAACGTCTTCGAGGCGGAGTTTGTGATGTGACCCAGTCTTCGAAGCAGGAAGCTCACCGGAATCGATCAGTTTTCGAAGGGTTGGCCGGGAGACGCCCAAGAGCTTCGCCGCGGTCGTGGTGGTAAGTACATCAGGGATCGATGTCACGGTCAGATTCCCCTGTGTGAGCCCGTGCAGAGTGAACCTAAGCGCACGCACCACATGTTCGGGCATGTTGAGTTCGGAACCGTCGTCAAGCACGGCCTTGAACCCAACGAACTTACGATCGTGGGCGCGGGTGACCGTTTCTTGAGCCTGTTCGCGGATCTGCTCGTCGAGGATAAGTTGCTCGTCGTCAGTGCGAGCCATGAGTTGCGCGCTCATTTGAGTGCATCCCTTTTGTTGGTTCATGCTGGGGGTGATTTGTGCACCGCTTGCGGGTGTCAACCAACCCTACGTTGTTGCACTTATAACTGCAAGTCGGACATTGGTCATCCCGGCGCTCTGCGCGCTGAGCTTTAGGCGCAGGTGAGGTTCGGTAGGCCGTCAGATCAGGTTGCCGCGCTCCACGCAGCGAATGCCGATTTGACCAGCGCAAACCCCAAAACACCCGAAGATTCTGCTGCGTAAGGCTTGGCACGCTTCGGATCCAGTTGCAAATTCCCGGTGCCCCACTACGCTGGAAGCCATGACCGCCGCCGCTCATCACATGGGCAACGGTGCCGCACGGCGCAGCGTCATTGTGTACGGAGTATAAGGAGACAGAGTGTCGAGTTATCGTCTGCAGAATCCCGCGACCGGTGTGGTGGTGGAGGAGTTCCCTGCTGCTACTGATGCGCAGATCGAGGAGCAGCTTGCCGCTGCTGAGGCTGCGTACCGTGACTGGCGTCTGGTGAGTGTGCAGGATCGTGCGGCGAAGATCCGTCGTGTTGCTGAGATCTTTGACGAGCGCAAAGACGAGCTCGCCCGCACGATTTCGCTTGAGATGGGGAAGTCGTATGCGGAGTCGCTGGATGAGGTGGCGTTCGCGCGCGACATTATTGACTATTACGGGGTGTATGGGCCGGGGCTGATTACTGAGGCTGAGATTCCGAGCACGATCCCGGGTAAGGCGGTGATTCAGCAGTTGCCGATCGGGGTGCTGTTGGGGGTGATGCCGTGGAACTTCCCGTACTACCAGGTGGCCCGCTTTGCGGCCCCGAATCTGCTGCTCGGCAACACGATCGTGTTGAAGCATGCAGATATTTGTGCGCGTTCGAATTTGCTGATGCAGGAGATCTTTGAGCAGGCGGGTGTGCCCGCGGGTGGGTACCAGGCGGTGTTCCCCTCGCATCAGCAGGTCGCTGACATGATTGCGGATCCCCGCGTGCAGGGGGTGTCACTCACGGGTTCGGAGCGTGCTGGCGCGATTATCGGGGCGCAGGCCGGCGCACACCTGAAGAAGTGCGTGCTGGAGCTCGGCGGCATCGACCCGATGGTGGTGCTTGATAGTGATGATGTGGCGGCGATCGCGGCGGATGCGTGGAACTTCCGCACGTATAACGGTGGTCAGGTGTGTAACTCGAACAAGCGCCTGATCGTGATGGCTGACATTTATGACGAGTTCGTCGCGGAGCTCGTGAAGCTCGCTGAAGGCTTGAAGCCTGGTGACCCGCTGCATTTGGGTGAGAACGAGTATGTGCCGTTGTCGTCGCGGGCTGCGGCTGAGACGGTGGATGCGCAGGTGCGTGCCGCGGTCGCAGAGGGTGCGAGGGTGCTCGCGGGTGGGGTGCTGGGTGAAGCACCCGGGGCGTACTATTCGCCGACGGTGCTGGTTGATGTGCCGCGTGACTCGGCGTCGTATCGTGAAGAGATTTTCGGGCCGGTCGCAACGGTGTACAAGGTGCACAGTGATGCGGAAGCGCTCGAGCTTGCGAATGATTGCGCGCTGGGCCTGGGTGGATCAGTGTTCTCGACCGATGAGGCGCGGGCTGCGCGTGTGGCGTCGCAACTTGAGGTGGGCATGGCGCACGTGAATATTATTGCGGCGGAAGCTGCCGAACTGCCCTTTGGTGGCGTGAAGCGCTCGGGCTTCGGCCGTGAGATGGGCCCGCTCGGTATCGGCGAGTTCGCAAACCAGCGCCTGTATTTCACCGCGAAATAGCCAGGGGAGGGGGTGATGCGCGTGCGCGTGTGACTCCCGTCGGGCATAACACGGGGGTCGGATGGTACGCAGTGGATCGGTCCGACCTCAGTGGTATTGCCGACCTCAGTGGCACATTTGGCGACGTCGGCCACTGCATCCCACGTTACGTCCCCCAGTTGCACGCCACGCTGGGCGTGCACGCGGCAGCGCCGCGACGGGTTGGCCGAACAGCTTGACGCAGCGCGGGCGTTTAACGCGTGAGACTTGCAGGGGAAGTGATTTTTGCAGCGGTAATCACGCTCAGTGTGCTCTGGGTCGTGTGGTGTGGTGTGAGTGTTCGTCGACAAGGGGTACCAGTCGGCACTGAACCGGCTGAGGCACGCATGAGGTTGCGGCGAGACTAGCGGCTGCTCACCGTGCCGAAGAGTCGCGCGATCGGGGCGATAAACACGGGGCGAGCCCACGCAACCGCGGCGAAGATCACAGCCATCGACGTCGCGAAGATCCAGAATCCAGTCCAGTTCCCCGCGTAGGCATCGGGATCGACCGAGCCCTGCGCGGCGTACATGTGGTTGAGGTTACGAAGTGCACCCGTCGCGAAGACGAGCGCGACATGCACCACGATGAATGCCACGAAGTAGAGCATGACGGGAAAGTGAATCTTGCGCGCGAGCTCCAGCGGAAACACTCGACTGAGCGTGTTTGCCCGCTGAGGCCACAGCCCGCTCATGCGTACCCCGGTTGCTGCCGCGAGCGGTGCCGCGATGAACACGGTCACGAAATACGCGATCTGCTGCAGCGCGTTATAGTGCACCCATCCGTTCTCGGTCGGCCAGTCGAGCGAAAGGTACTGTAGCCCGGCCGACAGCGCGTTCGGGAAGATATCCCAGCTCGTGGGTACGATCTTCACCCACTGGCCTGTTACGAACAGCAGCACGATGAATGCCACGCCGTTGATCACCCACAGCAGATCGAGGCTTTGGTGGAACCAGATAGTGAGGCTGATTTTGCGCTCGCTGTTCCACTTGGGCGACCAGAATGCAGTCGGTCGCTGATCGCGGCGAATCTGCAAACCCGAGCGGATCACCAACACCATCAGGAACACGTTCAAGAAGTGCTGCCAGCCCATCCATGCGGGCACCCCGATAGGTGCACCCGCTGGCAGCGCCGACGCGCCGTGGAACTCGGCGATGAAGCCCTGCACCGCTGCCAGGCTGCGCAGCCACTGTGCCAGCGCAACCACTCCGGCTGCCACCGTCAGCAGTGTGAGGGCGGCGATGAGGCCGGAGCCGATCCACTGCGTCAGGGTGAACGGGCCGAATCGACGCGGCTCTCGCGGCACCGGCGGGGTGATGCGGCGGCGCGGCTGCCCGACGGGTACGCGCGCCCGTTCAGATACTGCAGTCAGGGGAGTGCGCGATTCGAGCAGAGCAGTCTGCGCCGCGAGCTCGGGGGAGTCTGCGGGGCCTTCGTGGGTCGGAGTCTCGACCGGGGCGAACCCGGCTGGCGGCCAGGGGCCGCCGCCAGCAGCCCGGGGCAGGCCGCGGCGCAGGGGGCGCTGCGTCTGTGCCGGGTCGTCTGCTGAGGTGGCCGTGTCGGTGCGCTGCCAGCCTTCGAACCGGGCGCCGAGCTCGCTGCTCACTGTGCCGGCAGGGGGCCATAGGTCGCCCCCGGCTACCCGCGGCAATCCCCGCCGAAGCGTGTGCTGGTGCGTTGTCATGCGGGGCTACTTCCGCTTCGCTTCGATGGCCGCGATCAGCTGCGGCACAACCTGAAAGACGTCGCCGACGACGCCGAAATCCGCAACCCCGAAAATCGGGGCCTCCGGGTCGGTATTGATCGCGACGATGGTTTTCGCCGTCTGCATGCCTGCAAGGTGTTGGATCGCGCCGGAAATGCCCAGGGCGACATACAAATCCGGCGAGACCGACACCCCCGTCTGACCAACCTGGTGCGACTGGGCGATGTATCCGGCGTCGACGGCCGCTCGCGAGGCGCCGACCGCCGCGCCGAGCGTGTCGGCGAGTTGCCCCACGAGTGAGAAGTTCTCTGCAGCGCCGATCCCGCGACCTCCCGAGACAACGCGCCGCGCACCGCGCAGGGTAGGGCGCGATGTCGTGACCTCCGGTACCTCGACCGAGTGCACAGTCGCGGCAGGCTTGTTCGACGCGCTCACAGAAAGGGTGTGCACCTGCCCAGGTGCCGATGCCGTGCGTGCTTCGACAGCGCCCTGCCGAAGCGTGACCACCAGGCTGCCGAACGTGACGGCGGAATCGACGAGGTAGTCGCCGCCGTACACCGAATGGTGTGCCACGATGCCCTCGCTGTCACGCGAGATGCCCACCGCGTCCACTGCGATCGCGGCTTGACTGCGTGCCGCCAGTCGGGCCGCGATCTCGCGACCCTCAACGGAGTGCGAGAGCAGGATGGCGTCGGGCTTGACCAGCTCGACCGCGCTCATTAACACGTCAACGGCAGGAACCGTAAGATGCTGCGAGTCGACGTGCCCGATGAGTACGTGCTGCGCGCCCAGCGTTGCGGCCTCTGCGACGTGCGTCTCGGCTGCGCGCTCAGGCGTCGCGATGACCGCGACCGGGGTACCCGCCTGCGCGGCGGCGCCGAGCAGCTCGGCGGTGCTCGATGCGAGCTTGCCAGCCGAGTCCATCTCGAGAAAGACCAGTATGGAGTCTGCGGCGAAATCACCCATTGTCGTCCTCTTCCCTACACGAGTTCGTTCTGCAGAAGGAATTCCGCAAGTTGCATTCCGGCATCGCCGCTGTCTGTGATCTTGGTTCCTGCGGCGCGCGGGGGTTTCTCGCTGATGCTGAGCATGATCGAGCGGGGAACCGACAGATCTTCGGCGTCGATCGCGAGGTCTGAGAGTGTCAACGTGGTGAAGGGTTTCTTCTTGGCGGCCATGATGCCCTTGAAATTGGCGAATCGGGCGCTGGGCAGCGCTTCGGTGATCGAGACCACTGCGGGCAACGGCGCCGAGATATGTAACACCGCATTGTCAGAGCGGCGCGTACCCGAAATGTCTGACTCAGAGATGGTGAGCTGTGACAGCACGGTCGCATTCGGCACCTCGAGCAGCTCGGCGAGCATCGCCGGAATCACTCCCGCGGAACCATCGGTTGAAGAGTCGCCTGCGATCACCAGTTCGAAACCGATCCTGCGAAGCGCCGCAGCAAGGGTCGCGGCAGTCAGCCCGGTGTCTGCCCCGGCCAGCCTGGGGTCTGCGACCTGCACCGCGCGGTCGGCACCCATAGCGAGCCCCTTGCGCAGCGAACTCTGCGCGCTCTCCGGGGAGACAGGGCAATCCTGCGATCGGCTGCAAGGTATTCCGGCGCGTACTCGAATCTCAGTGCGCCCAAGGCTCGACGTGACCCTTGAAACGAAGCACGGACGAATCCGACATGCAGGGCTTCGGGATCGCCCTCACCTGGGTGCCGAAGGTCGATGAACACTTCAAGCGAGTCGTGGGGGATCATCGGGCACCTGTGATCTGTTCGTCGATGAGTGCCCGCCCGACGGGTGATTGCAGCGGATCCGTGGCGGCGACGAACTGATCGGCGACGCCCAGTGCACCAAGCACGGCGAGCACTGCGGCGAAGCTGGCTGTTCCGGTTCCCTGCTCAATCCCGCGCAGGGTTGCGCGGGTCACATATGCGCGTTCTGCGAGCGCGCTTGCGCTCAGACCCTGTAATTTGCGCCACCGGGTGATGTTGTGGCCGATCTCGACGAGTTGGCGTTCGCGCTTCGGAGAGCGACGTTGCACCATGCGCTAGCTCCTCTCATGTGGAACGTACAGATATCATAACTGGCAAGAATTGATATCTTTAGATTCCAATTCTGGTGTGCTGTAAGGTCTCGCGGGCGCTCGAGCTCGACGTGAACGGTCGGCCCGGCCGCCCCCACTCAACGTCAGCGGCGGCTTTTTTCTTGCCATAGCTTTCCGCCATGCTTCGCAGACTATGGCTGGATCGCGCCGCGCGCCGAACTTCGCAGTCGCTTTGGTGCCAGTGATGAGGCTCGGGGCGAGTCCATTCAACCCGCTGACCAGACCGCTGAAATGGGTGCTCCGAAGAGACGGTCAGCGTATCGGTAGCCGTGCGTGCCAGTGTTGAGTACGATTCCGGCGATGAAACGATCGCCGAGCCGATCCCTGAGGGCGGCGAGCCCTCGAAACTGCTTCGCATTGAACGACGTGGAAGCCTTCACTTCGACTCCGATCACCGAACCGTCGTCGAGTTCGATGATGTAGTCGACTTCCTCACCGTCGGCGTTGCGGTAGTGGAAGAGATCGAAACGGCGCTTCGACCAACTGCGTTGCTTGAGTAGCTCAGCCCCAACGAAGGCCTCCAGCATGGCGCCGTAGGCTTCGCCGTATTCGAGGCGCACGAGTTGGCTGGAGGTGAGTTTTGCGAGCCACATCGCCACCGCAGAGTCTGTGATGAACGTCTTCGATCTGCCTATTTCGCGGCGAGCAAGATTTGGAGTCCATGGTGGAATACTCCCGATGAGCCACACCTCATGCAGCAGATCAAGATAGCCGGTGATCGTGCGGGGTGGCACTGCTGTTGCCTCGGCCAGCTTTGCCTTGATGAGTTCTGCGGCTTGTCGGCCTGCGAGTGTGCGCAGCACTGCCATAGTGCGTGCCGGTTGTACCTCGCGACGCAACTCGCGGAGGTCGCGGCCGACTATTCCCTGCAAGTATCCGTCAATCCACGCATCGCGGATCCGGTCGGATGCCCCCTGAAGTTCGGGGTATCCTCCTGTCTCGATTGCCTGTGCGTAGTCGAACTTGGTGAGGCTGGACTGATGTTCCACGAGCACCGCGGCGTCTCGCGCGGTGAGCGAGGCGAAGTCATCCTGGTTCGAGCACAGTTCACCTTGACTGAGTCCGTACAGTGTCAGGCGGGCAGCACGTCCGGCCAAACTGTCGGCGGTTCCTTTGACGCGCAGCAGGCTTGCTGAACCCGTCAGTAGGAATCTGCCCGGCCTTCGATCCTGGTCAATCGCGGCCTTGACGGCGAGCGTGAGCTCCGGGCAGCGTTGCACCTCGTCGATGACGAGTTGTCGGTCGCCGGCATCGGCGATGAAGCCGGCGGGATCTGCTGCAGCTGCAGCACGCACCTGCTCGTTGTCGAGATTGCGGATCACCGCATCTGAATCGGCGATGTGCTCGGTCAGGGTGCTCTTCCCGACTTGACGCGCGCCTTCGATTATCAGGCATGGAAAGTGCTGGAGGAGAGTGGCAGCTTCAGGGGCGGCATGCCGGGGTATCAGCGGCTTCATGTGGCAACGGTACAAGAACTCGCCGTTTTTCGTAAGTGAGTTCGCCGATTTTCGGAGACCAACTCGCCGATTTTCAGATTTACACTCGCCGTCTGTTCAACCCGCTGAGTCTTCGGAGTCCTGAGCTCCGC
>CAZTBS010000010.1:44384-51160 GCA_964612125.1 uncultured Leucobacter sp.
GATTTACACTCGCCGTCTGTTCAACCCGCTGAGTCTTCGGAGTCCTGAGCTCCGCTGGATCACCACATCTCCGGCTGGTGGCTCGCGATGCAGGCCGTGTGTAGCTTGTGCTGTTTTCACTTGTAGCTATGCGCGGTGCCGATGACCGGGAATTTGCCTTGCTTTATTCTCAGTCAGTGACAACAAGTGGGAATTAGATCAAGCATCCTTGCGGTTCTGAACGGCAATCCAGCCACTTCCTGGCCGTCCCACGGCGTTGAGACGCTGCCTTGGCGACAGCAGGTTCGCGGTGGCACCCGCGAGGACCGGATGATGTCTTCGGTTGACGCAACTATCCCACCGTTCATCCGCCACCTCGCCTTCATGCCGCCCCTTCAGGTGGTGATCGAGACAGAGAGGGCTCTGCTGGCAGTCGCCCAGGCCGACACTGACGCTGAGTGCCACTCTGCCACCTCCGCGACATGCAGCACTGGATCGGCGGCAGCCATCGGTCACGCCCAGTTCGAGTCCATCCACCCTTTCGCAGACGGCAACGGTCGCCTTGGGCGCGCCCTTGTCGCCGCCAACTGCTCCCGTGACACTATCGACCGCCTCGAAGCGATGCCCGAGGAGTGGGCCAACGAGCTCAAGCCGCGTGCGGGTCCACGGCGGCTGCCTACCGCGCGATCGACAGGCTCACCTCTGCCGGTGTGATTGAGGAGATCACCGGCCGCAAGAAAGACCGCGTCTGGGTGGCATCTGAAGTGATGGCCGAGCTTGACGATCTCGACCGTCGCATCCAGGCGTCGATGCACGCAGAGAGCCGCAGCTGAGCTGCGGGTACGCGCCCAGCTCACCGGGTTTCGATGGTGGATCAGCCCGCTCCTTCCCCGATGCGCCGGGCAGGCGCGCGGCGAGCTGCTCGGTTACGCCCGACTCTGCCGCACGATCCTCTCGTTGTACTGTGTGATTTCCGCGATTGCCGTGCCGCGCGTGGGAAGGTCGATGCGACCGAAGGCTGCTTCCACGTGCTCCAGGATCCCCCGGGAGGTCTCGGTGACGATCGCACACACGCGATCTGCATCGAGGCCGGTGTCGTCTGCAAGCTGTATCCAGTGGCTGGTGTCAAGCCGAACGAGTTGTTCCTCATTTCCGACCGGCATGGAGAGCGCCTGCCCATACTGAGGGAAGAAACCCATGGGTACCACGTCATACAACGGAGACAGCGCGACTGACCCGTCCGCGCCGTGCAGGAACGAGTAGTTCTTTCCATGGGCATCTGCGTTCTTCACTCCGGTGTTGAACGCGAGTTGCTGTATGAAGTCGTACGCCACGCTTTCGAAGCCGTGCGAACGCAAGAGTTCGATAATCTCTTCTGCTCCGAGGTGGTACTTGAACCCGACTTCCCTTCCGTGGGCTTGGAGGGCATCCTCGGCGTGGAGTCTCACAGGAAGACCTGCGGTATCGACGGCCCGGTCAAACCTCGCGGTCATGAATGAAGTTTGACCGTTGAACTCAGCGACTTCGGCCAATGCTGCGGCAACCCCTGCGAGTCCCGCGAGGTGAAGTGCGGCAGTCTCGAGTCGTTCGAGACCCGCGTGAGCCCGCGATTCAGGCTTCAGAATGTGCGTTGAGGGTGTGCCGGCATCGGGCCAGAACCACTCGCCATCGACGTTCGCGAGAGCAAATTTCGCTTGCACGCCTGCGAGGGAGAACCGGATGGGCCAGTCCCCGGCGACGAGGCCACCCGTGGGAACCTCCGTCGCTTTGATGGCCTGAATGCGACCGGCGATCGCGTTGGGTCTGGCGATGAGTGGTGGATCGATCCATTCATCGGGTGACCGCCCCTCGGGCATGAGTTGTATCGCGCCGGCGACGTCGCCGCCCACGTGCCAGAGCAGTTCGAATTCATCAGTGGATCGAGCACCGGTCTGAGCGCGCAGCAGTTCCTTCGCTGCTCCCGTTTCGGGGAGCAGGTTCAACAAGTAATTCCTCGCCGCGTACTTCGCATGTGGTCGGTCGCGCGGCAGACTCAGCGACACCCATGGCTGTGCGGCTGTGGATTCGGAGTCGGTGTCATAGACGAACTGGACGGTTGCGAGGTATTGCCGCTCGAATCGCCCGATGTGATGCCCGTTCAGGAAACACTCCAGAACCTCTCTGTCTCCGTGAGCACTCACCGCGGCACCGCCCCCGGCTTGAGCCCCGCGGCGCGAAGGATCCGAACGGTTCGGCCGTAGTTGTTCAGGCGGCCTCGACCCAGCAACTGTGTGATGTCTGCCGTGGTGACGCCAGCACGTTCGGCGAGCGCTTCTGCATGCAGGCGATGTACTTGCATCGCATCACGCAGACGTTTCTTCAGTAGCTCAGGGTCGGAGAGATCATCGGAGTCTACTTCGGCCAGCACGAGTTTCAGGTAGTCGTCACGTCCGAGTTGCGCGGCCTGCAGAATGGCACGCTGGTGGGCCCGATTCGGTCGCGCAGGTGTGGGTCCGGCCCACTCCGACAGCAGCGTTGCGGGGTGCTCCGATGTGCGGAGCCGGCGCAGACGTTCCGCAGCGCGTTGTTTCCGAACCCCCTTCACGGAGTCCAGATTCATGTCCGCGATGACGGTGAGCAAGTCAGTGAGTGACTGTGCCGAGAGTGGTCGACGCGAGTACTTCGAACGGGAGGTGTCGGCGTCGATTTCCCAGGTTCGCCCGGTTCGCCGAGCGGTGATCTTCCCCGTTCGGGCGAGTTCTCGAGCGCGCTGCGGCGAGATGCGCTCAGAAGCGGCGAACTCGGCAATGGTCAGAGCCATAACACAATGGTTTCGCAGCATCCAGCGAAAGTCAAGTGTTATGCGCCAGGTTCAGCCTTCGCTCCCGCTCAGGCGACCGCCGCGCGCACGATCTCGGCGATGCGCTGCTCGGTGGCTTCGTCGATGCAGTCGAGGTGCCAGGCCGCGGGCATCAGTGCCCCGTCGGGCCCACCGGCGGGGGCGCAGCGGCACCTTTTCGGTGAGTGAGAGACTGACGCGTTCGTCGTTGCGCAGTGAGACCAGCGCGGGAGTGCTCGCGGAACGCGCATAGGCGGGCATGCCATACCAGATTCGAGGCTTCAACTCGGGCGCAGCAGCAAAGATGACCTCGTGCACGCGCAGCACGAGTGACCGCGCGGGTTCGTCCACGCTCGCGATCTTGTCGATCACCTGGGCGAGGTTCTTCTCGTCTTTCGCAGACATTGCATGTCCTCTCGTCGGCCGATGCCACGCATGGGCGGCTGAAGTCGGCGCACTCGCGCGCCGGCGGATCGGGCTGCGTGACTCCGGTCGGCTATTTCAGTTCGGGCGGATGAACAGTGGTGGATCCGTCCGACCGGGGTGAAATCTCCGACGCCAGTGGTGCGTGTTGGCGTGGCGGAGGCGCTCACCCCCAGGTGAGGTGGTGCAGTGCCACCGGGCGTGAACATATGCGGTGGATCGCAGCGCGTGCGCCGCCGAGCTCGGGAGCGCAGCTCGCCCATCGTTCGCCACCGAGCAGCCACACCCGTTGCGAAGCAAAGGAGTGACTGTCTCACCAGGCGAGAACCAACCTCGTCGGTTTCAACACCGTCGAGGTGTGCCAGCGTACGTATCGGATCATCTCCCGCGCACGCGTGCGAGACGGCGTCGGTCTCATCGAGATCGTTACGATTGGGCTGCGCCGAGACGATGACGTGTACGCGATGGCTGACGATTTGATCCGCTCGGGGAAGCTTACTGAGGCAGAGCAGACTCAGATTTGGGATGCGTTGAGGTTCCTCGGCGAAACGAAGGAGCGTTTCGGGCTCGAAGAGTGGGATTACTTCGAGGATGACGCCCCAATCGGTCTCGTGAAGACTGCCGTCGCAGCCGGAGTGCTCGATGAGGATTTCGCGAGGCGGCTCTCACAGAGCGAACTGAATGCGGCGATGGCTGCCGCATTCAGCACCGGCGTGCTCGACACTGGGGCTGCGATTGCGGCGGCGATGGAACGCATCGCCAGAAGCGCGACCCCCGACCGTGTATTCACCTCCCGAAAGGCAGACCGGTGTGGTTCGTGGATGCCTGTGGCTCAGGCCGCGTGCATCCGCGCATCGGGCCACCCCGGCGCGCATCGCGCACGGAGGTAGACAAGGCAGTCAGAGCGGGTGCCTGTGTTCGATGGTGGATCAGGTCCACCCCTCACTCGGAGATCGCTCCTTCACTCGGAGCGAAACCCGAGAAAAGATCCGAGGTTGCGCCGATTTCCGAGCGAAGCGTGAGGTGGGGGCTGTGAGGGAGCCGAGAGGGCGTGGTCTCCACCTTGAGCGCGGGCTGTGTGCTAGAGGCAGCTCCTTGAGTTCAGAACTAATTCTGAATTAAAGTACAGGCATGAGCGCAACCACGACCCGGACAGAATTTCAATCCTCCGAGTTGAGCCGAAATTCCACTGAGGTGTTCTCGGCTGCCGAGGAGCACCCGGTACTTGTGACGCGTCGCGGTGCCGAGGCGCTGGTGCTGATGACCGAGCGTGAGGCAGATGCCAAACAGAAGTTGCTCGAGTTTGCCGCGATGCTGATCGCTGTCACCACCGACGATCGTGGCACGCTCGCAGAGCGGATGGCCGATCGGTTCCCGTGGATGCTTGCTCTCTCAGCGGCGGATCGCAGCGCGTGCGCCGCCGAGCTCGTGAGCGCAGCTCGCGCATCGTTTGCCACCGAGCAGCCACACCTCGTTGCGGTGGCTGTGACCAGCTGGCGCGAAACCGCCGAGGCGCTCGCTGCCGGGATCGGTAGTGAACCGGTCGAGTGGCGCGAGGCTGACATCGTGGTCGAGCGGCCGTAGTCCATGGCGAAGGAGCAACCCGTACCCCGCCCGATCAAGAAGTCTGAGTACACGATCATATGCGCCAGCCGTCAGGCCGAAAAAGGGTGGCGGGACCTCCGAGCTACCCAGAGAAACGCCCTCGCTGATGCCTGGGACTTTCTGACACGAACGCCACTGCAAGCCACGCCGACGAACTATCCGCTAAAGGGTGAGCTCGGAGAGGTTATCCGTGACGGGAAGAAGCATGCGCGGTGGCAGCACAAGCCCACTGCAGGCGGCACCGCCCGAATATGGTTCTATGTTGAAGGGGATTGCGTCTACCTCGAGCAGGTCCACACCGCACACCCCAACGAAACGAAGTGAGAGCCGCGGCTGTCAATGAACTCCTGATACCCAGGATTGCATGTAGATCGTCGGCGAAAACCAGGTGCATTCTTCGAGCTTCGTGACGCTTCACCTTCAACGCGACGATATCCTCGAGGCGAAGCTTGTGATGCGACCCGAGTCAAGTATGGCCGTGAACCCAACGACGTTGCGCTTATAGCTGCAAGGCGGAAAGCCCTGTTCATTCGCTATAGAGGGAACCCTGGCACCTGAGCAACCACCCGCCCCACGCCAGCACCACCCGCGAAACTCAGCCCCGGTACCCCTGCGGGTTCGCCGACTGCCACGCCCACGCGTCTCGGCACGCCTCGGCGAACGAGCGCGTCGTGCGCCACCCGAGCTCGGCGAACGCGAGCGACGGGTCAGCAACCACCGTGGCAAGATCACCCGCCCGCCGCGGGTGTATCGCGTACGGCACCGCACGACCCGACGCCGCCTCGAACGCGCGCACGGCTTCGAGCACGCTCGTGCCGACCCCAGACCCCAGGTTGTACGCCTGCACCCCGGGCGTGGCCCGGGTGAGCGCGGCCACGTGCCCCTCGGCCAGATCCATCACGTGAATATAGTCACGCACGCCCGTGCCATCGGGTGTGTCGTAATCATCACCGAACACCGCAAGTTGCTCGCGCCGGCCCACCGCGACCTGCGCGACGTAGGGCATGAGGTTGTTCGGGATCCCGCTCGGGTCTTCACCGATACGCCCCGAGGGGTGCGCCCCGACCGGGTTGAAGTAGCGCAGGTTCACGGCGGCAAGCTCAGGCCACGCGGTCGCGGCATCACGAATGATCTGCTCGTTCATCGCTTTTGACCACCCGTACGGGTTGGTCAGCCCCACACCCACGGGGTGGGTTTCTGCGATCAGCGGGGTCTGCGGGTCGCCGTACACGGTCGCAGACGAACTGAACACGAGCCGGTTCACGCCGCGCTCGCGCATCAGGTCGAGCAGCACGAGGGTCGAATCGAGATTCACGCGGTAGTAGCGAGTGGGCTGCGCCACCGATTCACCCACGGCTTTCAGACCTGCGAAGTGGATCGCGGCATCGAACTCGATGCCGTGAAGCCCGGCACGGGTCGCTGCCGGGTCGGTGAGGTCGGCCTCGACGAATGCGATCGGCTGCCCGGTGAGAGCTTCGACCCGGCGCACCGACTCCCGGCTGCTATTCGAGAGATCATCGAGCACCACCACTTGGTGACCCTGCTCAAGCAGCACGAGCGCGGTATGACTGCCGATATACCCGGCACCACCGGTGAGGAGAACGCGCATGGGCTCCATGCTATCGGTGAACAATGAGATGCCTGTGCTCACAGCCTTTCGGTTGCCTCATGTCGCGGGGCTCCCACACGGCTTCCCGCCGAGCGGCGGGGTCGATGGAGGTGCACCCGTCGAAGGTCAGCCCCCATTGAGCCAGTAACGTGTGAGTGAACGAGAGCTGCATCCCTAGTCAGCTACCGTTGGCGGCCGCCCACTCGTTGAGAGTTCCGGTGGCGAATGCCTCGCGGATTGGCGCCATCCCAGATTCATCGACAATGACGATGGATTGTCCGTTCGCTGAGGTGCCGGTGCCAAGGGTAGGGCTCGTAAAAAAGCGCAGGCCCTCTGAACGTA
>CAZTBS010000011.1:0-51003 GCA_964612125.1 uncultured Leucobacter sp.
AACCATGTCTTACGATCCGACAGCCCAGGCCGATACCACGGCCCTTCAGGCGAAGGCCAAACAACACCTGTGGCCTCATTTCACCAACCGCAAGGTGCTCAACGACGGTATCCCCGTCATCACCCGCGCCGAGGGCCACCACATCTACGACGCCTCCGGTAAGCAGTACATCGACGGCCTTGCAGGTCTGTTCGTGGTCAACGCTGGTCACGGCCGGCAGCGCATCGTCGAAGCTGCCGCCAAGCAGATGCAGCAGCTCGACTTCATGCCGCTGTGGTCTTACGCGCACCCGGCTGCCGTTGAGCTTTCGGAGCGTCTCGCAAGCTACGCGCCTGGCCAGATGAACAAGGTTTTCTTCACTACTGGTGGTGGCGAAGCCGTCGAGTCTGCATTCAAGTTGGCGAAGCACTACTGGAAGATCCAGGGCCAGCCGATGAAGCACAAGGTCATCTCACGCGCGGTGGCTTACCACGGCACGCCTCAGGGTGCTCTGGCCATTACCGGCATCCCCGATATGAAGAAGTTCTACGAGCCACTGACCCCCGGCGGTCACCGCGTCCCGAACACGAACTTCTACCGCGCCGAGGAGATGGGCGCCCCTGCCGATGATGTCGAAGCATTCGGCCAGTGGGCGGCAAACCGCATCGAAGAGGCAATCCTATTTGAGGGTCCTGAAACTGTCGCCGCGGTATTCCTTGAGCCCGTCCAAAACTCCGGCGGTTGCTTCCCGCCTCCCCCCGGTTACTTCAAGCGCGTCCGTGAGATCTGCGACCAGTACGACGTGCTGCTCGTGAGCGACGAGGTCATCTGCGCCTACGGTCGCGTTGGCGACTTCTTCGCTTCGAAGGCGCTCGGCTACGAGCCCGACATCATTACCTCCGCAAAGGGCATCACTTCGGGCTACGTGCCCCTGGGCGCCATGATCGTGAGCGACAAGGTGTCAGAGCCCTTCAACTCGGTCGAGAACACCTTCTACCACGGCTTCACCTTCGCTGGCCACCCGGCAGCGGCGGCTGCGGCGCTGGCGAACCTCGACATCTTCGAAGAAGAGGACCTCAACGGTCGCGTGCGCGAGAACAGCCCGCTGTTCCGTGCCGAGCTCGAGAAGCTGCTCGACCTCGACATCGTCGGTGACGTGCGCGGCGAAGGATACTTCTTCGGCATCGAACTGGTGAAAGACAAGGCTACGAAGGAAACCTTCAACGCCGAGGAATCGGATCGCCTGCTGCGTGACTACCTCTCTCCCGCTCTGTGGGAGGCCGGCCTGTACTGCCGTGCAGACGACCGGGGAGACCCCGTCATCCAGCTCGCCCCGCCGCTGACCATTGGCCCGGCAGAGTTCGCCGAAATCGGTGGGATCCTGCGAAGTGTTCTGAAGGACGCATCGTCGAAGATCTAGACTGATCAACGTACGGAGGCCCGCCTCGCAGCTGCGAGGCGGGCCTCCGTACGTCTGCGAGCAGCCAAGCCCACTTTCGCCAAACTGATGTTCGCGAGCGCCCGGATCCACATTTTCGGGAAAGTGGATCGACTGCTGGCACCCCAGAATGAAGCAGCGCCCCTTTCCCGAAGGAAAGAGGCGCTGCGAAGCGTGAATCGAAGGGCGCTTAGCGGCGCAGCCCGAGACGCTCGATGAGCGAACGGTAGCGGGTGATATCTACCTGCTGCAGGTAACCGAGCAGACGACGACGCTGACCCACGAGCAGCAGGAGACCACGACGCGAGTGGTGATCGTGCTTGTGCTCTTTCAGGTGCTCGGTGAGATCCTTGATGCGCTGGGTGAGCATAGCCACCTGCACCTCGGGAGAACCGGTGTCACCGGGCTTGGTTGCGTACTCTTCGATGATGGCCTTCTTGACCTCTGCGTTCAGCGACATCTGGTTCCCTCTCGTGTGTTGCGCGGCGCCAGCAGCACATTGCTGCGGCTCTCTGTATCCGCGGCCGTTCTGACGGCAACCTGTACAGCCTAGCACCTGTTGCTCACGCATGTGACGACAGACCCATTCATCCACTCGAAACATGTCGCACTCATCCGTTCGAAAACGGTTACGGCCGAGCAACTGACCCGAAACGCAACCGAAACTCCCCGCGCGCAAACTGACTCCACACGAACAACTGCAACCCCGGCACCCACCGGGAGAAAGGCGGCAGCAATGACTCCAGATGCCGTGTGGATGGTCACCAGTACCGCTCTGGTACTGATCATGACCCCTGGCCTTGCGCTGTTTTATGGTGGCCTCGTCCGAGTGCGCTCGGTCGTCAATATGATGCTGTTCAGTCTGAGCGCAATGGGCGTTGTTGGTCTACTGTGGATCATCTTCGGATACAGCATGAGCTACTTCGGTGATGGTGAGCCGCCCGTGTGGGCCGGAGATCCCCTGAAGGACTTCGGTCTCATCTCCACCGATCCCGCGAACTTCGTGGGCGCCGGTTTCGGCGTCACCTTCGCGATGATTAGCACCGCACTCATCTCGGGTGCGATCGCTGATCGCGTCGGCCTAGGTTCCTGGGTGATTTTCTCGGGCGTGTGGGCAGCACTGGTCTACTTCCCGGTCGCAGCCTGGGTATGGGGCGACGGGTGGATCCAGACCCTGGGCACCACCCTGGGCACACCCGAGGTGATCGACTGGGCTGGCGGTACCGCGGTGCACATTAACGCCGGTGCCGCAGCACTCGCTCTCGCGCTGGTTGCCGGAAAACGCGTCGGCTTCGCCCCGGGCTCGCATCGCCCGCACAGTGTGCCGCTGGTAACTATTGGCGCCGCACTGCTGTGGTTCGGGTGGATCGGCTTCAACGCTGGCACCGCTGGCGACGATGCGCAACTCGGCCTGATCGTCGTGAACACGATTGCCGCGCCAGCTGCGGGCATCATTGGGTGGCTCCTCATTGACGTCATGCGAGGGAAGAAGCCGGGCGTGATCGGCGCGGCCTCGGGCGCGGTCGGCGGCCTCGTCGCGATCACTCCTGCCTGTGCCAATGTCTCGCCGATCTGGGCAGTGCTGCTGGGCATACTGGCGGGCGCAGCCTGCGCCTTCGCGATCGACTGGAAATACCGCCTCGGCTATGACGACTCGCTCGACGTGGTGGGCCTGCACCTGGTTGCCGGGGTCATTGGCACCCTCTACCTCGGGTTCTTCGCTATGGACACAGGGCTGTTCCTCGGGGGTGACGCGGGTCAGCTGATCGTGCAAACGATCTCCGTGCTGGCAGTGGCGGCCTACAGCTTCATCGTGTCACTCCTGATCGCCTTCGGAGTGAAACTGCTAACCGGGCTGCGGGTGCCGATCGAGGTGGAGGAAGAAGGTATCGACACCATCCACGGCGAAGAGGCGTACGCACTCGACGAGACCGGGGTGGCAAGCACGAAGTAGCTTCTCCCTCACCGAGCGGGCGGGTCTAGGCAGCGTCGTCTAGACCCGCCCCACTGTGTGCGGGGGTGGATCTGCGCGACTAGGCTCGGAGTCATGCCTGGCGCTTCCTCCCCCGCACGTGACGTCGACGTTCATGCACTCGCGCAACTCGCGGGAGAGCTTGCCGCGAGAGTGGGTGAGCGGATCCACACCCTGCGCGAGCACGGCGTGGATATTGCAGCAACAAAATCGAGTCTCACCGACGTGGTTACCGCAGCAGATCAGGAGGCGGAACGTCTGCTGGTGGCCGGAATCACGGCGGCCCGGCCCGAAGACGGCATCCTCGGCGAAGAGGGCGCCGACACCATCGGCACGTCAGGGATTACGTGGGTAATCGACCCGATCGATGGCACCGTGAACTACCTCTATGGGATTCCTGCCTACGGGGTCAGCGTGGCAGCAACCGTGGAGGACGACACCTCCGCCGCAGCTGGTTTAGGAAACACGCATGACGGGCGGCGCGCGATCGCGGGAGCTGTTTACATTCCTGCCACACAGGAGCTGTTCGTCGCGGCCGCCGGTGCTGGCGCGACCCGCAACGGTATCGCCATCCGAGTCTCGAGTGAAACCGATCTTGGCCTCGCTCTGGTGGGCACGGGTTTTGGCTACACAGTTGAGCGGCGCACCGAACAGGCCGAGGTCGTTGCTCAGCTGATTCCGCAAATTCGTGACCTGCGGCGGATGGGCTCGGCATCGGTAGATCTCTGCATGATTGCGGCTGGCAAGCTTGATGCCTACTACGAGCGCGGCTTGCAGCCTTGGGATTACGCCGCGGGTGTGCTGATTGCGCGCGAGGCCGGTGCGCTGGTGCTCGGACGCGACGAGACCACTCTGCCCGGCGAGCCGCTGCTAATTGCTGGCCCGCCGCTGCTCGCGAAGCGGCTGCAGGTTGCCGTCGCAGCTGCCTACGCGGCCCGCTAATCCTGCCTACGACCACCGCATACACCCGCCACGCACCGATCGGAACAATAATGCACACTGCGCCACTGCTCCGCGTTGTCGTCGAGGTGCGGGGTGCCCCATTCCTGGCGCTTGTTACACCCGAAGACGGGGTCGTGCGCGCGTCGGGTTTTGCGACGCCAGACGACCCTGTGGCCACGCAGCTCGCATCTCGCCTCGCCAGCTTGGATCCCACGCTTGGGGCCCGCGGTGTCGCGCGCGAGGCCACGCACACCGGCGACGTCGCGACGGCTCTGCGCGCCTATGCGGGCGGCAATCTCACCGCGCTCGACAGTCTGCCGGTGTCGCAGCCCAGCACACCGTTTCGGCGTGAGGTCTGGCGTGCACTGCGCGAAGTGCCCGCCGGGCGCGTGGTGAGCTACACCGAGCTCGCCGCCCGCGCCGGGCGCCCGGCAGCAGTGCGCGCAGCAGCCTCCGCGTGTGCTGCAAACCTACTTGCACTCATCGTGCCGTGTCACCGCGTGGTGCGCAGTGACGGCACCCTCGGCGGCTACCTGTTCGGAACCGAGTTGAAACAGCAGCTCCTCGAACACGAGGGTGCGGACTACACCCGACGATAGCTGAGGTCGTGGATCGCACGGCCAGCCCGAGCGCCCTTGGCTTCGAACGCCGTCAGCACACGCCCGTCAAAGCGTTCGGCCCACTCCCCCGCAAAAGCGCGCTCAAAGTCGGGGGCCGCATCCATCACCTCACGCATCTGAAACGCGTAGTCTTCCCAGTCGGTGGCGAGCCGCAGCACACCGCCGGGGCGCAGCGCACGTGCCGCAATGGCGGCAAAATCATCGGAGACAAGGCGACGTTTCGTGTGGCGAGCTTTTGCCCAGGGGTCGGGGAAAAATACCCACAGTTCATCGACTGAAGCGGCGGGCAACGCGTGTTCGAGCACCTCTGGCGCGTTCGCTTCCAGCAGCCGCAGGTTCTGCGCATTCGCCCACTCAGCCCGAATCATGGTGCGGGCAAGCCCCGCACGGAACACCTCGATCGCGAGGAAATTCCGCTCGGGGTGCTGTTCGGCGGCATGCACAATGGCATGGCCCTGACCCGATCCCACCTCGACCACCAACGGTGCTTCACGGCCGAACACCTGTGCCGGGTTGAGTTCGGCGTCCGAGGCAATGCTCGTCGCCGCGTGTCCGCGTGGCAACTCCAGCAGGTACCGCGGGCCCAGGTCTTCCCAGGCGCGCTCCTGCGAGGGGGTCATGCGCCCGCTCCGGCGCACAAAGGAGACCGGCTTCGCCCGGAATGTGCGCGGGTCGAAGCTTTTCGCGGGCAGCTGCTGGGTCGTCTCAGTCACCTCACGAGGGTAACGCACTCCCGCTCAGTGGATCCTGGCCGCACGCATCTCCCACGCATCACGGCAGCCGATCGATAGCATGGGGGCATGACGCGGAGAATCCTGCTCGTGAACGGCCCGAACCTGAACCTGCTGGGGGTGCGCGAGCCCGGAGTTTACGGTACCGACACACTTGATGACGTCGTGGCGTTGACCACGGCAACCGGTGAGGAGTTCGGGTTCAGCGTGCGCGCGGTGCAGAGCAACCACGAGGGGGTGCTGCTCGATGCGATCCACGCCGCTCGCACCGATTGCGTGGGCATTGTGATCAATCCGGGCGCCTTCACTCACACCTCGATTGCGCTGCGCGACGCGTTGACCGGTGTTGCGCTGCCCGTGGTTGAGGTGCACCTCAGCAATGTGCACGCGCGTGAGGAGTTCCGCCACCATTCCTACATCTCTCCGATCGCGCAGTGCGTGATCGCCGGGGCTGGAATCCAGGGCTACGACTTCGCGGTGCGGCGACTTGCTACGCTGCTGAGCTGAGACATATCCCCGCGCAGCAGCGGCACCGCGCTTTTCCGGAAGCTTGGCTACGGAGCCGTCGGGAAGATATTGAAGAGCTCCGGGTTGTGCGCATGCACCAGCACAGCGAACACCACCGCGTCGAACAGCAGGTGCACGGTCACCACGTAGGACAGCGAACGAGTGCGCACAAAGATCCACCCCTGCACCAGCGCAAACGGGATCGTCAAGAGCGGCCCCCAGGCGCGATACCCGAGCTCCCACAGAAACGACACAAATACGATCGCCTGCAGCAGGTTCGCGAGCCAATCAGGGAAGTGTCGCCTGAGCAACGCGAACACGGTGCAGATGAAGAACAGCTCATCCCAAATTCCGACCGCGTTGACCCCAACAAACAGTCGCGCAAAGAGATTCGGAGTATCCACCACTGGCCAGTTCTGGTACACCCCGGAACTAATGAAGTAGAACGGCAGAATGAGCCAGCCAAGCACGAGCACAGTGGCGAGCCAGCTCCAGTGCAGCACTCCCCAGCGCATCGATCCACCCGCCGGTGCCGCACCGGACTCGGTTGGCTCTGCCGGGTGGCCACGCCACGGGAAGCCAGTGGCCCGATCACGGTACACGAAGCGAGAGATGAGGTAGGGCACGAGCACCGCTCCGCCGAGTGCAAGGGTGAAGCGCAGCATGGCCCAGTTGTCGAGCTCGGCAGCCAGCGGGATCGAGCGCACGATGGCGAGCCCGATCACGATCAGCGACAGATCGCGCACCAGCGACGGTGGGCGCGGCAACACCGCAGCGATGCGGGGCACCATCGCAGTGGCTTCGACTCGCCCGCGATCGAGTCGTTCGACCACCCACGCCCCGGCAAGTCCACTGGCGAGCAACGCCCACCCTGCCCAGGCGACCTCCAGCACGAAGAACGCTGGTGCGGCCAGGCAGACAAGCAGCGCGGCCGTGACATCGCCGGGTCGCACGCTGCGCGGCGCACGACTCGCACCCGCGGCGCGCGAAATCCCGCCTACGGATTCGGGCGTGGTCTGGCGCATGCCAGATAGCGTAGCGAGTGTGCGGCACACGCGCAGGGGGTAACCTGACGCCATGTCCGCACTACACCCAGCCGATCGGCACGACACTATCCGCGTGCTCGGCGCGCGCGAAAATAACCTCCGCGACATCAGCGTGGCGCTCCCGAAGCGCCGCCTCACCGTGTTCACCGGAGTCTCCGGCTCCGGCAAGAGCTCGCTCGTCTTCGCCACCATTGCCGCGGAGTCGCAGCGCCTGATCAACGAGACCTACAGCGCGTTCGTGCAGGGCTTTATGCCGCAGCTCCCCCGCCCCGACGTCGATGTGCTGGAGGGACTGACCACGGCGATCATTGTCGATCAGCAGCGGTTGGGTGCGGATCCGCGATCCACTGTGGGCACCGCGACCGATGCGAACGCACTGCTGCGCATCCTATTCAGCAGGCTCGGGCAACCACACATTGGAGGCCCGCAGGCGTTTTCATTCAACGTTGCGTCGGCGAGCGGTGCGGGCGCGATCACGCTGACACAGGGCGGCCGCACGGTGCGCGAGCAGCGCGAGTTCAGCATCACCGGTGGCATGTGCCCCCGCTGCGAGGGGCGCGGCAGCGTCTCGGATTTTGACCTCACTGCGCTGTTTGACGCAGATAAGACACTCAATGAGGGTGCGCTCACCGTGCCCGGATACAGCATGGATGGCTGGTACGGGCGCATCTATCGCGCCAGCGGATTCTTCGACCCGGATACCCCGATCCGTGATTTCACCCCAAAACAGCTGGATTCCTTGCTGTACCAGGCACCCACCAAGATTAAGGTCGACGGCATCAACGTGACCTTCGAAGGTGTGATCCCAAAGATCCAAAAGTCGTTCCTCGCAAAAGACCGCGAGGCCATGCAACCGCACATTCGCGCGTTTGTGGATCGCGCCATCACCTTCCAGCGCTGCCCCGAATGCCTGGGAACACGACTCAGCGAAGCTGCTCGTTCATCACGCATTGCAGGCATCAATATTGCCGAAGCGTGCGACATGCAGATTAGCGATCTCGCAACGTGGGTCACCGAACTTGCGGACACTCCGCAGTCGAGCGGGCTCACACCGCTGCTCGCGAGCCTCACGGGTACGCTCACCGCCTTCACCGAAATCGGTCTCGGGTATCTCAGCCTGAACCGACCGGCTGGCTCACTCTCCGGCGGGGAGGCGCAACGCACGAAGATGATTCGGCATCTCGGATCGAGCCTGACCGACGTCACGTACGTGTTTGATGAGCCGAGCATCGGCCTCCACCCGCACGATATTCAGCGCATGAACGAGCTGCTGCTGCGCTTGCGCGATAACGGCAACACCGTGCTGGTGGTCGAGCACAAACCGGAACTGATTGCAATCGCCGACCATGTGGTGGATCTCGGCCCCGGCGCAGGAAAGGCTGGCGGAAGCATCTGCTTTGAGGGCGCCGTGGAGGATCTGCGTCACAGCGGCACGGTCACCGGTCGGCACCTTGACGACCGGGTCCGACTGAAGGCAACGGTGCGCACACCATCCGGCATGTTGGAGGTGCGCGGCGCCACGCGGAACAACCTGCGGCACCTCGATGTCGACATTCCACTCGGGGTACTGACGGTGATTACCGGCGTCGCGGGCTCGGGCAAGAGCTCCCTCATCAGCGGTTCGGTGTCGAATCGACCGGGCGTGGTGACGGTGGATCAGAGCGCGATCAAGGGGTCAAGGCGCAGCAACCCTGCCACGTACACGGGCCTTCTCGATCCCATCCGCAACGCCTTCGCGAAGGCGAATGGAGTGAAGCCTGCGCTGTTTAGCGCAAACTCAGAAGGTGCGTGTCCGGAGTGCAAGGGCGCCGGCGTGGTGACCACTGATCTCGGCATCATGGCCAGTGTCGAAACCGTGTGCGAAGTGTGCGAGGGGCAACGTTTCCGCAGCGAAGTGCTGGAGTATCGACTCGCGGGTAAGCACATCGTCGAAGTGCTCGATCTCAGCATGACTGAGGCACGCGACTTCTTCAGCGCCACCGAATCGCGCGTGCCGAAGGCGGGCAAAATCCTGGAACGCCTCGTCGATGTCGGACTGGGCTACCTGACCCTCGGACAACCGCTCTCGACGCTGTCGGGCGGGGAACGGCAACGACTCAAGCTGGCGATCGCAATGTCTGAGGACGCCGCAATCTATGTGCTCGACGAGCCGACCACCGGTCTGCATCTGGCCGATGTGCAGCAGTTGCTTGAACTCCTCGATCGACTCGTCGATGCAGGCACGTCGGTCATCGTGATCGAACACCACCAGGCGGTGATGGCGCACGCCGATCACATCATCGATATGGGCCCGGGTGCGGGCACCGCGGGTGGCACGGTGGTGTTCTCTGGCTCTCCTGCGCAGCTCGTGGCGGAAAGATCCACCCTCACTGGGCAGCATCTCGCAGAGTATGTCAGGGATGCGTCGTCGCAGGCACAGACGGGAGCGTATTCAGTGCCCGAATGAGTCGGTGCAGTTCGCCGACCGCACGCTGCCGCGGTTCGAAGACTAAGCGCGGCAGGTGCAGGCGATCGTGACCTCGTACCTCTTCGGCGAGTGGATCGGTGAGCTCAATGCGACCTCGCTCAATCATGTCGGCGAAGCGTTCGTTGAGCTCGCCTACCTCTGCAGCGGTTGGCGCGTGGTGCAGTCGCAGCACGAGTCGCTCGCGCACCCAGCGCAGCGAGTTGTAATTGCGCCAGAACCCGGTAATCTCTGCGACAGCCTGATCGACCGATTCGGTGATGAGCACGCGATCAAAGTCACCCGACGATGTCATGCCGGTACCCTCGAGCTGCTCCTTCGCGAAACGCTCAAAGCCGCGCCAGAACGTGCCGCCGTGTCGATCGAGGAGCACAATCGGCACCGGGACCATTTTGCCCGTCTGCTGCAGGGTGAGCAGTTCAAAGGTTTCATCCATGGTGCCGTAGCCACCGGGCAGACACACGAACCCGCGCGATTCCTTCACCAGCATAAGTTTGCGTGTGAAGAAGTACTTCATTGAGACGAAGCGATGGGAGTTCGAGATGGTGTGATTCGGGCGCTCTTCGAAGGGCAGTCGAATGGATACCCCGAGCGAGCGGTCGGTTCCGGCTCCCTGGGTCGCTGCCTCCATGATGCCGGGGCCAGCCCCGGTGACCACCATCCACCCGGCGTTCGCAAGCTGGCGGGAGACCTCCTCAGCTTGTGTAAACAACGGGTCGTGTGGGTGCGTGCGCGCTGAACCGAACACTGTGACCTTCGGTACACCCCGGTGTGGGGCAAAAATCTGCATGGCCGCGCGCATCTCTTCGAGTGCGGCGGCGGCGATCTTCAGGTCGAGACGGTCAGTGTCATCGAGTCCGAGCCCGAGCCCCGCTTCGAAAATGCGCAGCACCAAATCTCGGTGTTCGGTGACGCCCGCATCGTTCAGGAGCTGGTGCAGATCCTCCCGCAACACCTGTCCCTGGTATTCCTCAGGAACAGCGCATCCGGCGGGCACTGCGGCATCGGTCACGAGACCGTGACGACCTCGGGGGTGCCGGTCTCGCTGCTGGGCATGCTCGCGGCAATGCGGTTGGCTTCTTCAATCAGCGTCTGCACAATCTCGCTCTCGGGCACGGTCTTGATGACTTCGCCCTTCACGAAGATTTGCCCCTTGCCATTACCAGAGGCCACACCCAGGTCAGCTTCGCGTGCTTCGCCGGGGCCGTTCACGACGCAGCCCATCACAGCGACCCGCAGGGGTACGCTCATGCCCTCGAGGCCCTTCGTGACCTCTTCAGCCAAGGTGTAGACGTCGACCTGGGCGCGGCCACATGACGGGCATGACACGATTTCGAGCTTGCGCTCACGCAGATTAAGCGACTGCAGAATCTGCAGGCCGACCTTGACCTCTTCGACGGGAGGCGCCGAGAGCGACACCCGAATCGTGTCTCCGATGCCTTCAGAGAGCAGAATGCCGAACGCGGTCGCGCTCTTGATGGTGCCCTGGAATGCGGGGCCGGCCTCAGTAACGCCGAGATGCAGAGGCCAATCGCCCCGTTCGGCGAGTTGCCGATATGCCTTCACCATGACGACGGGATCATTGTGCTTAACCGAGATCTTGAAGTCGTGGAAATCGTGCTCTTCGAACAGCGAGGCCTCCCACACGGCGCTCTCTACGAGCGCCTCAGGTGTCGCCTTGCCGTACTTCTCAAGCAGACGGGGATCAAGCGATCCCGCGTTCACGCCAATACGAATCGACACGCCAGCGGCCTTCGCGCGCCGCGCGATCTCGCCGACCTGATCATCAAACTTGCGGATATTTCCGGGGTTGACGCGCACCGCAGCGCAGCCAGCGTCGATCGCGGCAAACACGTAGTTTGGCTGGAAGTGAATGTCAGCGATGACCGGAATCTGGCTCTTCTTCGCGATGATCGGCAGCGCCTCGGCATCATCACGGCTGGGGCAGGCCACGCGCACAATGTCACAGCCAGCGGCAGTCAATTCAGCGATCTGCTGCAGCGTCGCATTGATGTCAGTGGTTGGCGTGGTGGTCATCGACTGCACCGACACCGGCGCATTGCCGCCGACCATCACGGACCCTACTTTGATCTCGCGCGACTTGCGGCGCGGAGCGAGAACTTCGGGTACCTTCGGCATTCCAAGATTGATAGCAGCCACACCCTGAGTCTAGCGGCGCATGCTGGCGCCCACCTGGAGGCAGCGCCGACGTTCCGAGCGTGCCGCTAGGCGTACCCGGGCGCCGCTGGCAGGCCGAAAAACTCCTCGAGGGTGGTGGTGCCCGTGGCGCGCATTTCGGCGGCCAATTCAACACCCACGTATCGGAGATGCCACGGCTCAAACATGAAGCCGGTCACGCCTTCCTGCCCTTCCGGGTAGCGAATAACGAAACCGTAGGCGGCCGCGTTTTCGGCGACCCAAGCTCCCGCGGGGGTCTGCGCAAAGCAGGTGTTGAGGTAGCAGCCGGCAAAATCGTCAAGATCCACAGCGAGACCGGTCTGATGTTCAGAATGCCCCGGACGCGCAGAATAGGTGTCCGCGGCGGCCTGCCCGTCGCGTGCCACGTAACTGTTGTAGAGGGCGACTTGCGTGGCATAGGGGCGGTAGGCGCTGATGATGCGCAGTTGTAGTCCAGCTGCACGAGCGTCCTGCACGAGTTGTGCGATCGCGCGGGCGGCAGGTTCGCGCAGCGGCTGCGAAAACTCATTTTCGACACCTTCGGGCATCACCAGATCCGGCGGCACGAAGTCGATCGGGCTCAGCGGTCGCAGTTTATTACTGACGATCCACAGCGATGCGGGGTCATCGATCGATAGCGCGGCACGATCGAACTCTGGTTCGACGGGCTCAGGTTCAGCAGGAGGCTCGGTGGGTGCAGGCGCAGGGCTCGGAGCGACCGGGGCTGGCTCTGCTGGCTCAGCACACGCCGACAGGCTGCCCAGGATGCCTAGCCCCAGCAGCGCAGCTGCAACGGCCCGAAGCGAAGATGCGTACACCGTTTCAGCGTACTCGACGGCACTCCGCGTCGTAGTGTGGAGGCATGTCCGAAGATCCACTTTCCGTGCCTCCCACCGGCCGAGCACCGCGTCTGGGCCGCCGCGCACGTCTCGCGATCACACTCAGCATTGTCGCCGTGGCGGTCATCGCAGCCACGGTTGCCGTGGCGGCGCTGCTGCGCACACCAGCCGCAGAGGCGCCACAGGCAACCACGCGCACCACATCTTCCCCGACACCGGCACCCACACCGGCTGAGCCGGCGGCCCCCAGTCCGATCCGGGTCATCGCTATGGGGGACATGCTGCCCCACGATTCGGTCAATCAGAACGCACAGGTCGACGGCGGTTGGAACTACGGGCAGTTCTTTGCGGGCATTCAGCCGCAAATCGATGCGGCAGATCTGGTGTTCTGCAACCAGGAAGTGCCGAGCGCTGGCGTCGAGTTTGGCGTATCCGGCTACCCCACCTTCAATGCGCCCGCGGAATTCGCGCAGCACTTGCGCGCTCCGGTGGGGTGCGACCTGGTTAACCTCGCAACAAATCACGCAGCGGATCTCGGGCCTGCGGGCATCGCGGCGACGCGCGCCGTGTGGGACGGACTCTCCCCCGCCATCGTGGCTGGCGCGAATCGCAACGCTGACGAGCAGCGGACGGTGCCCGTATTTGAGGTGGATGGGGTACGCGTCGCCCTGGTGTCCTTCGCGGAGTACTCGAACGCACCGATCGATGGTGCGCTGCTGAACCTGATGGGAAACGACGCACTGGTCACCGATCTGATGACACAAGCGCGCGCCGCCGCTGACATCGTTCTCGTGTCCGCCCACTGGGGCACGGAAGATTCGCACGAAGTGAATGCGATGCAGCAGGCGTTTGCACAGCGACTCGCAGATCTCGGCGCAGATGTGATTGTCGGCACGGGGCCACACGTCTTGCAGCCGGTGAGCTGGCTGGGCCGCCCCGACGGTGGACGCACCCTGGTGTGGTACTCCATCGGCAACATGTTGAGCACGCAGATTGCGCTTGATCAGCGCACCGGCGTATTGGCCGGTTTTGAACTGGTGCGAGACGAAGTTGGCGGACCTGTGCGGGTTGAGCGACCAACGGCCCTCGTCACCTACATGCACTACGACTGGAGCGCGGCGGATGAAGCCGCCTACAACCTGGCTGCGCGAACGAACCTCAGTCTGACGCCACTCGTGGCGTCAGACGAGCTCCTCAGCCGCACCCGCTTCGGGGTCACCGCGGCAGATCAACTGGCTGCCACTGCGGCAATTCTTGGCCCCGAGGTCACCATCGTCACTGAGTAGCTGAAGCACCGCCCGCGCGCATCGAATGACGCCGAGAGCCACCGGTTGCGGGCGGCGTTAGCCGTAGAGGGAAATCGGTTTCACCAGATCCGCGTAGATCAGCAGCACACTCATCGCACCGAGGATAATCACCACGGCGAATGTCACCGGCAGCATTTTCGCGGTGTCGATGGGGCCCGGGTCAGGGCGACGGAACACGCGGGCTAGCCCGCGCTTCGCTCCCTCGTACAGGGCCCCGGCAACATGGCCGCCGTCGAGCGGCATGAGGGGTACCAGGTTGAACACGAACAAGGCAATGTTCAGCGAACCAAGCAGTCCGAACATGGTCTGGGCGCGCGCGGCCACTGGCGCTTCCTCCATGCTGACGACTTCACCGGCCAAACGGCCCACCCCAACCACACTAATGGGACCGTTGGGGTCGCGTTCCTCGGCACCGAAGGCAGCGTTCCAGACTTCGACCATGCGCTGGGGCAGGCCCACGATGATTTGCGCCACATTGACCACGTTCTCACCCACGAACACCGGCACCTGAGAGATGGGTTGTCGCACCATTTCCGCAGTGGGTGACACCCCCACCATGCCGACGGTCTCGATTACGGGTTCACCCTCGGCATCTTCAAGGATTTGGCCGTTCGCGTCAGTTGCCCAACGTTCGTTCGCCGCCGGGGTGAGGGTGACGGTGCGTTCACCGCCATCGCGCGCAATGCTGACGCGCAGGGGTTCGCCAGGACCGGCACTCACCGTGTCACGAAACTGTTCCCAGGAAGTGACGGCCACGCCCTCAACTGCCAGGATGCGATCTCCCGGCTGCAAGCCCGCGGCGGCAGCGGGTGCGGCAGGATCCGCCGCCGTGCACTCGGTAGCGCTGCTCGACGCAGGGATCAGACACTGGCTCACGGCGGCCAGGGTGGTGGTGTTCTGTGCGACCCCAAAGCCCATCAGCACGATGCCAAAGAACACAAAGGCGAGCACCAGGTTCATGAACGGGCCGCCCAGCATGATCACAATCTTCTTCCACATGGGCAAGCGGTAGAAGGTGCGGTGATCTTCGCCCTCGGCGATACTCTCGGCGCTCGCGTCGCGCCCCTCCTGCACCATGGTGTCGAAGAATCCGGTGCTCGCGGCACGCGCCTTCCCGCCGGGCTTCTGCGGGGGGTACATGCCGGTCATCGCCACGTATCCGCCGAGCGGAATCGCTTTCACACCGTACTCGGTCTCACCGCGGCGGCGCGACCACAGGGTCTTGCCGAAGCCGATCATGTACTGCGTCACTTTCACACCGAACAGCTTCGCGGGCACCAGGTGACCGATTTCGTGCAGGCCGATAGACACGGCCAATCCGATCACGATGATGAGAATGCCGAGCAGATACAGCAGCACGTCTTGCACCCGCTCAGGCTAGCGCGCGCAGCTTGGTACTGGCTGCGGGGTGGATCAGCCTGCGAGTTCGGCGCCGTTGGCAGCCGCGTACTCTGCGGCAGTCAGCAGCGGGCCCTCCGCACTGACCGCGACACGGAACAGCCAGCCTGCGCCATACGGATCGGCGTTGATCACGGCAGGATCCGCCGCTGCAGCCTCGTTCACCTCGACAACCTCACCCGACACCGGGGCAAACAGCTCCGACACCGACTTTGTCGACTCAATCTCGCCGCACACCTGGCCGGCGGTGAGTTGCGCACCCACCTCGGGTAGTTCGACATACACGACCTCACCCAGCGCGTCGGCCGCGACCTCGCTAATGCCCACCGTCACCGGGGTGCCATCAGCCACCCACTCGTGCTCGACCGAATACCGCAGCCCGGACTGTACTGTGCTCATTTCATGACTTCTTTCACTCGAACATTCTGGAATGCATGACCGTTTCCCTGCATGCTAAAGAACTTGCGCGCGGTTAGGAAGCGCGCGTGTAAAACGGGGTGGACACAACGGTGAAGGGTTCGAGCTTTCCGCGCAGATCCACGCTGAGCTCATTTCCCTGCACGGCGAAGTCGCGTGCGACGTACGCGAGCGCAACCGGGTAGCCAAGAGTGGGACTCGGCAAGCCGCTGGTAACTGCCCCCACCACGTCACCGTCAACCACCACGGGGTACCCAGCCCGCGCCGCACGACGCCCTGCCCCTCGCAGACCCACCAGCACCCGGGTGGGGCCAGCCTCCTGCGCCGCGGCGAGCGCGCCGCGCCCTATGAAGTCCTCTGGTTTCTTGAAGGACACGACCCCGCCCAGGCCTGCTTCCAGTGGGTTCACCTCGCGGCTCAGTTCGTTGCCGTAGAGCGGCATCCCCGCCTCGAGCCGCAGGGAATCGCGCGCGGCGAGCCCGGCCGAGATCATGTCGAACGCCTCGCCCGCTACCAGCAGCTCCTGCCACACCTGAGCTGCCGCTGCGTTCGCCAGGAACAGCTCAAAGCCGTCCTCACCGGTGTAGCCGGTGCGGGCGACAAGTACCTCTACGCCACCGATCACCACCTCAACGCACGCGTAGTAGCGAAGTGCGGCGATGCGCTCAGCAGCATCTGCACCGCGTGCACTGTCGGCACCAGCACGCTCGGCGATCCACTGCTGCATCACCGCGAGTGCTGCAGGCCCCTGCACCGCGATCAGGCTGGTCTCGGCGGTTGCGTCAGTCACCCGCACATCGAAACCTGCCGCGCGTTCTGCGAGGGCGGCGAACACGGTTGCCGCGTTGCCCGCGTTTGGCACGACGAGGTACCGCTGATCAGCGAGGCGGTAGCAGATGAGGTCATCGATGATGCCCCCGTCAGCTGCGCAGATCAGCGAGTATTTCGCCCGCCCCAAGGCGAGCGCACGAACATCACCCACGAGTGCGGTGTTGAGAAAGCTAACAGCGTCAGGCCCATCAACCCAGATCTCCCCCATGTGGGAGAGATCGAAGAGACCGGCCGCCTCACGCACGGCGCGGTGCTCAGCGAGTTCAGAGCCGTACTTCAGCGGCATGTCCCAGCCGCCAAAGTCGGTGAACGCTGCGCCAAGCTTGGCGTGTTCGTCGAAGAGTGCGGTGCGGGCAGGCTGCCCCGCCGCGGTGGGTATGTGCTGGGTCATTGCGATGCCTTTCGTGTCGTCATCCGATGTGCGCAGTGGATCACGCAGCGGCTACTCGGCAAACGCCTCTGGCGCAGGGCAGGCGCACACCAGGTTGCGATCACCGTAGGCGCCGTCGATACGCCCCACCGGTGGGAAGTACTTGTCTTGGCGGAGCCTCGCCACTGGGAAGGCCCCCTGCTCGCGGCTGTAGGGACGATCCCAGCTGTCACTCACGACCACCGTCGCCGGATGCGGTGCGTTGCGCAGCGGTGACGCCTCGAGCGGGTAGGTGCCAGCGATCACTGCATCGATTTCGGCGCGGATCGCAATCATCGCCTCGATGAAGCGCTCGATTTCTCCGAGATCCTCGGATTCGGTGGGCTCCACCATCAGGGTTCCCGCGACGGGGAAGGCGAGTGTGGGTGCATGGAAGCCGAAGTCGATCAATCGCTTTGCAACGTCCTCTGCGGTGACTCCCGACTGAGCGGTGAGCTCGCGGAGGTCGAGGATGCACTCGTGCGCGACGAGACCGGCATTGCCGGTAAACAGCACCGGGTAGTGATCACGCAGGCGGGCAGCAATGTAGTTTGCCGAGAGCAGCGCTGATTTCGTAGCGAGCGTCAGCCCGTCCCCGCCCATCATGGCAATGTAGGCGTAAGAGATCGGCAGCACACCAGCCGAGCCGAACAGGGTCGCGACGACGGGCACTCCGCCAGCGTTCGTTGCCAGCTCGGCGTTCGGGTCACCCGGCAGGAAGGGCCGCAGGTGAGCGGCGGCCGCGACCGGGCCCACGCCCGGCCCGCCACCGCCGTGTGGAATCGCGAAGGTCTTATGCAGGTTGAGATGCGACACGTCGCCGCCAAATTCACCGGGCTGTGCGAGACCGACAAGTGCGTTCATGTTCGCGCCGTCGATATACACCTGCCCGCCCGCGGCGTGCACCTGCTCGCACACCTCGCGCACATCAGCGTCGTACACGCCGTAAGTTGAGGGGTAGGTGAGCATGATCGCGGCCAGCTCGTCACGGTGCTGCGCAATCTTCGCGGCAAGATCAGCCATGTCGATGTGCCCATCGGGGGTGTTCTGCACGACCACCACGCGCATGCCGGCGAGCACGGCAGATGCCGCATTGGTGCCGTGTGCGGAGGCCGGGATGAGGCAAATGTCGCGCGCGACGTCACCGTTCGCGCGGTGGTACCCGCGGATGGCGAGCAGACCGGCGAGCTCACCCTGTGAGCCGGCATTCGGCTGCAGCGAGATGCCCGCGTAGCCGGTGATCGTCACCAGCCAGGCCTCCAACTCTGCAATCAGGGCCCGCCAGCCCTCGCTCTGTGACGCAGGCACATAGGGGTGGATCCCGGCAAACTCCGGCCACGAAATGGATTCCATTTCCGCGGTGGAGTTGAGCTTCATCGTGCACGAGCCCAGCGGGATCATCGTGCGATCGAGCGCGAGGTCGCGATCGGCGAGGCGACGCAGGTAGCGCAGCATCTGCGTCTCGCTGCGGACCGAGTGGAAAATTGGGTGCGTGAGGTAGTCGCTGGTGCGCAGCAGCGAAGCGTCAAAGCCATACTCGCCCTGCGGGATGACGGCCTGTGGCGCGATGCGAGCCCCAAAAATATCAGCCACGAGCGCAATGGTGTCGGCGGTCGTGGTCTCGTCACAGGAGATGCCGACTGTGTCGGCATCGATGCGGCGAAGGTTCACGCCGGCATCGGCAGCGGCCTGCACCAGGGCATCGGCGCGACCCGGTACCCGGGCCACCACCGTGTCAAAGAACGACTCGTGCGCAAGCACGATGCCCGCTGCAGCAAGCGCAGCCGCCAGGGTGCGCGCATGCGCGTGCGTACGTTCAGCGATCGCACGCAGCCCCTGCGGCCCGTGGTACACCGCATACATCGATGCGGTGATGGCAAGCAGGGCTTGCGCGGTGCAGATGTTACTGGTGGCCTTCTCGCGGCGAATGTGCTGCTCACGGGTCTGCAGTGCCAGGCGGTACGCTGGCGCGCCGGAGGCGTCCTTCGAGACCCCCACCAGGCGGCCGGGCAGTGCGCGTTCGAGGCCCTGTCGCACGGCGAGGTAGGCAGCGTGCGGGCCGCCGAAGAACAGCGGCACACCAAAGCGCTGGGTGTTCCCGACGGCGATATCGGCGCCTTGCTCCCCGGGCGGCACGATCAGAGTGAGCGCAAGCAGGTCGGCGACCACGGTGACCATTGCCCCGCGGGCGTGCGCATCTGAGATAAGCGCAGCGTGATCCACCACCGCGCCGTCATTGCCGGGTTGCTGCAGCACAATCCCCGACAGCGGGCCCTCGGGCAGACCCTGCGAGAGATCGGCAACGCGCACCTCGAAACCGAGCGCCTCCGCACGACCCCGCACCACCGCGATGGTTTGTG
Organism: uncultured Leucobacter sp.; assembly: GCA_964612125.1. Classification (GTDB taxonomy): domain Bacteria; phylum Actinomycetota; class Actinomycetes; order Actinomycetales; family Microbacteriaceae; genus Leucobacter. Next base: position 19,439 of record CAZTBS010000011.1, read on the forward strand.
GGAACAGATGTGCGTCGAGCACCGTGACAGCGTCGGCGGCAGCTTTGCCGGCTCGCCGCATCAGCAGCACCGCCTCGGCAGTGGCTGAGGCCTCATCAAGCATCGATGCGTTGGCAATGGGCAGCGCGGTAAGGTCAGCCACCATGGTTTGGAAGTTGAGCAGGGCTTCGAGCCGCCCCTGGGAAATTTCGGGCTGATACGGCGTGTAGGCGGTGTACCAGGCGGGGCTCTCGAGCACATTACGCCTGATCACAGGCGGCGTGTGCGTCCCGTAGAAGCCCTGCCCGATCATTTGAGTCTTCACCTCGTTGCGCGCAGCAAAGGCACGGAGGTCGGCGAGAATCTCTTCTTCGCTGCGAGCCGCCGGGAGATCCAACGGCGTGTGGGAACGAATGTTCTCGGGCACCGCGGTGTCGACGAGCGCATCGAGAGTGTCGTAGCCGAGCGCTGCCAGCATGGTGCGGCGGTCGGCGGGGTGGGCAATGCCGATATGACGGTCGGCGAAAGTACTGGCATACGCGTGAGTGTTCACAGGGGGTACTCCGGATCAGGCGAGGGAGAGCCTCGCAACGGTGATCCTCCCCGCTCTGTACGGAACCTGAGAGATTCAGGAGCCTGCTGGCTCCCTTGCACCGTCGGTGAGCGGACGCGTGCCCGCTGCTTTCCAGAGTTGCCTATTCGTCGCGGTACATGGGCCTGAGAGATTCCCGGGGAGGGATTGCTCCTACGGCGCCAGCCAGGGCTGGGCTCTCCCGCGACGGGTGAGCGGCGTATTGAATTGTGCCTACAGTCGAGAGTCTACCTCGGATTTATACGCGCTACCCCACATAGACACATACACGCGCGTCGAACATCGATTCAGGAAAGTCAGGTTGCGAACGAGATGGATCGGGTCGAACGAGGTGGATCACGCCGCGCGTGCCGCAATCACCCGCTGCGCCTGCTCACGCGCCCACCGCTCCGCCTCGGCGAGCGCTTCGAGCGTCAGTGTCTCCGGCGCGGTGTGGGATGCAAGCACCTCTTGCACAGTGTCGACGATGTCCAGGAATCCAATGCGCCCGTCATGGAAGGCATCCACCGCTTCCTCGTTGGCGGCGTTGTAGACGGCCGGGAAGGTCTTGCGCGCACGCCCCACCTCCTTAGCGAGTGCCACCGCCGGGAAGGCTTGTTCGTCGAGAGGCGCAAATTCCCAGGTAGTGGCGCGACTCCAGTCGATCGGCGCACCCACTCCCGGGATGCGGGCTGGCCAGTCAAGACCAAGTGAAATGGGAAGCTTCATGTCGGGAGGAGACGCCTGCGCGATGGTCGAGCCGTCGAAGAACTCGACCATCGAGTGCACGACGGACTGCGGGTGCACCACCACGTCGATGTCGCTGTAGGACACCCCAAACAACAGGTGCGCTTCGATAACTTCAAGGCCCTTGTTCATGAGGGTCGCGGAGTTGGTGGTGACCACGCGGCCCATATTCCAGGTCGGGTGCGCTAACGCCTCAGCGGGGGTGACGTCGCGCAGCTGTGCGCGGGTACGTCCGCGGAATGGCCCACCCGATGCAGTGAGCACCAGCCTGCGCACTTCCGAGGCGCTCCCGGCACGCAGCGCCTGCGCGATCGCCGAGTGTTCTGAGTCAACCGGTACAATCTGGCCGGGGGCGGCGAGCCCGGTCACCAGGTCACCGCCGACGATCAGCGATTCCTTGTTGGCGAGGGCCAGCGTGCGCCCGGCACGTAGCGCCGCAATCGTAGGGCCGAGGCCAATCGAGCCGGTGATGCCGTTCAGCACCACATCTGCGGGCACTTCACGGACGAGGGCGGCCGCTTCTGTGGCTCCCATCGCGGTGTGTTCAACGTTGAACTCGTCAGCCTGCGCCCGCACCCGCTCGTGCTGCGTGCCGGCCGCAAGCCCGACAACCTGAAAACGGTGCGGGTTGGCACGAATGACATCGAGCGCCTGCTCGCCAATTGAACCGGTGGATCCCAGGATGACGACGCGTCTCATGTGTTCCATTGTGCCCGACGCACGGACCCGAAACGGGTGCGGGGTGTGCAGCAGCTGCTGCACACCCCGCGATCCACACGCGATAGCGGATCTAGCCCGCGTGCACGGTGCCGAGAATATCGAGCACGAAGACCATCACGTCTTCTGCCTCGTAGCCCTGCGACACGAGCCACTCACTACCGTACCCACCGTCGTTTGCGGGCACCACTGCTACGACCTGTGACCCAACGGTCTGCCCTTCGAGCGCCACCTTGAAGCCCTCGATCACCTCGGTGGTGAGGAAGCTCGTGGGCTCACCGCGGCTCCAGCTCGAGTCAAACTCTTCACCGGTACGCCAAATCACGCCACGGTAGTTCACGTAGACGCGGTCTCCCGGCTGCACTTCTTCGCCGCTGCCCGCAATCAGGGTCGCGACTGACAGCTCGGTCGGCGGAGCCTGGCCCTCGGGCATGGTGATGAGCGGTGAACCGTCGGAATCTTCGCTGACCGTCGGGAACCCTGCGGGTGCGTCTTGCGCGTCACCGTCGGGCCCAGCGAGCAAGTCACCGGGTTCGAGCGTGCCGGGAGGGGTCGGTGCTTTCTCGAGCAGGTCGAGCACCAGCACGATCGTGCTGCCTGCGTCCATGCCGAGGCTTGCTTCGTTGCCAGCACCGACGATGTCAGCAGCCGGAGCCACCGCAACCACGCGGTCACCAATTACGGAACAGCTGAGCGAGTCTGCGACCCAGGGCGCCATGGTCTCGGCTGAATTTTGCAGCTGCGCGGACTCGGTCGAGATCACTTCGCCGCTCTGCCCGTTAATGGCGGTGAGCGTGGTGCTGACCAATTCGTCTGCGGCGATTTTTTCGCCGTCGCCCTGCACCACCACCGAGCGCTCAAACGCGGTTGCCTCGACCGGAGTGGTGGTTTCCAGTTGTACCTCACCACCGAATTCACCGGCGATGGAGATTGCCTTGCTGACGTTCCCCTCTGGGGCGCAGCCCTGGTCGGTTCCGGCGGTGCATCCGGTCACGAGCAGAGCGCCAGCCAGGGTTGCGGGCAGGATGGCGGCGGTTAGAGCACGGGTGCGCTTCACAGAATCCTCATTCGTTCGCGGGCCCCGGGCGGGCCCTCGGTCAGGCTTGATTCTGTCGCACTGACTTGAGGGGCTGCTGAAAGTCAGCTTGATGGCGCTCACGGGTCGTGACTGGTCAGTCGCGCGGGTAGTCTCGACGCATGTCTTCACGCGACGCCGCCGCGCGGTCCGCAGTAAGCCCCGGCCCGGTCTTTACGATCGGTCGGGCCGTGCTGCGTCCGCTGCTGTGGCTGCGCTTTCGACCACGCGTGAGCGGCACCGCACACATCCCGAAGAACGGTGCGGTGCTGCTTGCAAGCAACCATCTTTCGGGTATTGACACCATCCTCATTCCGTCATGTTCACCGAGGAAGGTGCAGTTTCTCGCAAAAGCTTCGCTCTTTGCGGGGCCCGTGCGCGGCTGGTTCTTTCGGCAGATCGGGGCAATTCCGGTGCACCGCGAAGCGAGTTCTGCGGCGCAGGACGCGCTCGCTGCGGGGCGTAACGTGCTGGCCGCCGGACAGGTGTTCGCGGTGTTTCCGGAGGGCAGTCGCTCTCGTGACGGGCGCCTACACCGCGGACGCAGCGGGGCTGCCTACCTGGCGTTGGAGACCGGAGCGACGGTGGTGCCGGTCGGGCTCATCGGCACAAATCGCAAGCTGGTGGATCCGCGCACCGGTCGCGTACCGCGCGTTGAGGTGAAGTTCGGCCCGCCCGTGCAGCTGAGTGACCTGACGGATCTACCTGCGGGTCGCGCGCGGCGCGAGGCAACCGAGCGGATTATGGCCGCAATCCACCAGCTCACCGGGCAGGAGCGGGCGGAAGGCTACGCCGAGGGTGGCCGCGGCGCGTAACGCACGGTGCGAGGTCGCCAGTCCCCGCAGGACACGCTCACTGCACCGACCAGCTCACGCATGACGCGCCGCGGTCGCGACAGCCTCGCGGGCCACCCTGCGCACGGCACTCCCTGCCTGCAGGGCAATCACGAGGAGCAGCACCAGCTGGATGACGTCACTCGCGATGTATACGTAGTGCCAGATGGACTGCCCGGGGTCGGCTCCGGCAATCACCAAATCGGTGCGCGCATTCAGCGGCGGGCGCACCACCACCACCTTGAAGACAAACACCAGCGCGAGAGCCAGCCACCACCACATGCGGCTGCGATCCACGCGTGCGGTTCGCGGCCAGAAGGTGACCACGGTCAACATCACCAGCAGCACGGCCTCGGTGATGTTCAGCGCCGCGAAGACCAGTCGACCGATGCCAAGCCCGAGCGGGATCGTGATGCCCTCCGCTTGAAACTTCAGCGGCGCTTCAAGGAACGAGATCGCAACGATCATGCCGATCCACAGCACCGGAAGCGCGTGGCGCCACATCTCGAGCCGCAGTTTCGTTTCCAAGGTGACTCCTGTTCGTCTGGCGGCCAACACGCCGCGTTACTGCTGCCGTGCGGATCGGGCGTCTAACGCCGCAGCGTACAGTTCACGCGCCGACAAGCCGGTGGCCTCAGCGACAGCGCGGGTCGCGTCCTTCAAGCGTTCGCCAGCGAGCACCCGCTGCTGCACGTCGCTGAGCGCAGCCTCAGGCGATGCGGCAATTTCCGGAGCACCGCCAACCACAAGCACGATCTCACCACGCACTCCGTCGGCAGCCCACTGTGCAAGATCGCCGAGGCCGCCACGACGCACTTCCTCATACAGCTTGGTGAGTTCACGACAGACCGCAGCCGGGCGAGCAGAGCCGAACTCCGCGGCAGCTGCAGCGAGCGTGTCGGCGATCCTGCTGGGTGATTCGAAGAAGACCAGAGTGCGACGCTCGGTCGCCAGGGAACGGAGCACGCGAGTGCGATCGCCCGATTTGCGGGGCAGGAACCCTTCGAATGCGAATCGATCGGTGGGGAGCCCTGACACCGCAAGTGCGGTAATCACCGCGCTGGGCCCGGGAATCGCGCTCACTTGCACACCCTGCTCGGCTGCGAGCTGCACCACTCGAAACCCAGGGTCAGAGACGGTGGGCATGCCAGCGTCGCTCACCAGCAGCACCTCTTCGGTGGCGGCACGCGCGACCAGCCCGGCGGCGCGGTCACGCTCATTGTGATCGTGCAACGCCACCAACTCAGGCCGCGCATCGATCTCGAGGAGGCGCAGCAACTGCGCAGTATGACGAGTATCTTCGGCAGCGATGACGTCTGCGGTACGCAGCGCCTCGCGGAGGCGGGCAGAAGCGTCGCCGAGATTTCCGATCGGTGTCGCGGCGAGCCAGAGCATGCTCCCATGGTACGCCCGCGAGCGACTGCCAGAATGGGTGGCATGAGCGACGAGCAACCCCAGCAGACCACTCAGCAGCCGACTCCCGAGTGGATCCCGGTTCCCCCGCCGAACCCCTTTGCAGGTGGCGGTGTGCCGGCGGGCAGGGGGCTGGGTATCGCGGCCATGGCGATTGGTCTGGTGGCGGTGCTCACCACCATCATGGCCGCGATCTACCTTCCATTGGCAGTGGCGCTCGGGGCGATCTTGGGCCTTGTGGCGATCGTGTTCGGCATCATTGCGCTGGTGAAACGCCAACGTCCGCGCGGCACGGGCATCACCGGGCTTGCCTCGGGAGCCCTGACCGTGCTCATTGCACTGGGGCTCGCCGCATTCGGCCTCGGCAACCTTGCCGTCGCGACCTTGTCCGAAGTTCCCCCGACCGCGCAGCCAGAGTCTGATTGGGAGGCAGAAGATACCGATCCACCCGCCACACTGATCGAATGGCCCGCGAATATGCGCACCGGCGGAATCCTGTTCGAATCTGGTCTGCTCCCGCGCAGCTCGGAGCCCCTGCCATTTGGCGAGGCTCCGGCAACTACCGAGGTTGACCGCAGCAGCGGAGTGCTCGATATTCGGCTGTACGTCGATTACCGCTGCCCCTACTGCGGCTTGTTCGAGCAGCAGAACGGTGACATGCTCACCGAGTTGGTGAGCGACGGCGCAGTCACCGTTGAGCTGGTGCCGCTGACGTTCCTCGATCGTTCATCCGAGGGCAGCTACTACTCCTCGCGCGCCGCAGCAGCGATGGCCTGCGTTGCAGACGGGCAACCTGACGCTGCCTGGGCCGCACACACCACGCTGCTGTCACCCGAGGTACAACCAGCGGCTACTGGCGCGGGGCTCAGCAACGAGGAGATCATCGCACAGCTTGACCGCGGCGTCGGAGGCCTGTCGAACGGTGTTGCGGAGTGCATCACCAGCGAGCGCTTCGTGCCCTTCGCGCAGGCACTCAATAACTGGGTGTTTAGCGTGCCGGTGCCGAACGCGGTGGATCCGCAGCTCGGCGTGTCGAGCACACCTTTCATCGTGGCGAACGGGATCCCCTACGCCGGAGACCCCTCAGACAACACCGCGTTCCGCACCTTCCTGGCGCAACTGGCCGGATACTAAGCGTTACCAGGGGAGAGTGGGAGAATAGCTGGATGCAGTCATCACTGACACCGGCGGAGGTCACAGACCTCCGCGCGGCGTTCCCCTATTTCACGCACCCTCCGCTGGTTGCCGGCAAAGCGGTCGCGTATCTTGATTCCGGTGCGACCTCCCAGCGGCCCGCCACGGTGCTCGATGCCGAGCGGCACTTCCTGGAGACCGCAAATGCCCCGGTGCACCGCGGCACGTATCAGGCGGTCGGCACTGCGACCGAACTGTTTGAGGGCGCACGCGCAAAGATCGCTGCGTTTGTTGGCGCGGCAACGCCGGAGCAGATCGTGTGGGCGGAGAACGCCACCGACGCGCTGAATATCGTGGCGCTCGGCATCGGCGAGGCGAATGCGGGGCTGGGTGTCAGCGGCTCAGAGCGGTTTGCGCTCGGGGCGGGTGACGAGATTCTGGTGACCGAGGCTGAGCATCACGCGAACCTCATTCCGTGGCAGCGCCTAGCGAAGAAGACCGGCGCCAGCTTCCGGTACATTCCTGCGAACGAGCACGGTACCTGGTCGCTTGACGACGCGCGCGCAGCGATCAACTCCCGCACGCGTATTTTCGCTTTCGCACACGTCTCGAACGTCACTGGATTCGTCGCGCCAGTAGCAGAGCTGGTCGAAATGGCCCGCGCCGTTGGCGCAGTCACCGTGCTCGATGCGTGCCAGTCGGTGCCGCATATTCCGGTTGATATGGCCGCACTCGGTGTTGATTTCGCAGCTTTCTCGGGGCACAAGATGCTCGGCCCCAATGGCATCGGCGTGCTCTACGGGCGCAATGAAATGCTGGCAGCGCTCCCGCCCGCCCGCACCGGCGGTTCCATCATCACCAAGGTGACCATGGAGGCCGCGGAGTTCATGCCGCCGCCGCTGCGGTTTGAGGCTGGTACGCAACCGGTGTCGCAGGTCGTGGGGCTCGGCGCAGCCGTTGACTTCCTGCAACAGGTGGGCATGCAGCGTGCGGCCGCGCGCGAGCACCTATTGGTCGAACGACTGGTCTCGGGCATCGCTGAGATTCCAGGCGTGCGACTACTCGGCCCGCAGGGGATGCAGGATCGTGTGGCGCTTGCGGCGGTCTCCATCGAGGGCCTGCACGCACATGACGTGGGCCAGTTCCTTGACGAGCAGGGCGTGCTGGTGCGGGTCGGGCATCACTGCGCACAGCCCCTACATCGGGCGCTGGGGCTGGCTTCCAGCACGCGAGCGAGCGTGCACCTCACGACTACTGAGGAAGAAATTGACCGGTTCCTCGACGCGATCCGCGGCGCTCAGCGGTACTTTGGCCTGGAGGTGTCCGCGTGAGCGCGCTTGACGGACTGTACCAAGAACTCATCCTCGACCATTCCAAGCGTCCGATCGGGAAGCGCGAACTTGCAGCCCCTTCCGGGAGCGTCACCGCGTCTCACCATGAGTTCAACCCCAGCTGCGGTGATGAGCTGACGCTGAGCATCGCAGTCGATCCCAGCAACGGCAAGATTGTGGATCTCGCCTGGGAAGGTCAGGGGTGCAGCATCTCGATGGCGTCGGTATCGATTCTCGCGCAACTGCTGCGGGACGAAACGCTCACCATGACTGAGGCGCAGTCCCGCATTTCGGCGTTTCGCGAGATGATTCAGTCACGCGGCGAGATTGAGCCCGACGAAGACCTGCTCGGTGATGCGGTGGCCCTGCAGGGCGTGTCTAAGTTCGTGATGCGAGTGAAGTGCGCCATGTTGGGGTGGGTGGCACTCGAAGCAGACATCCGCCAGCTCGAGTCCGCGGGCTAACACCCCGGCCCTAAACTGCGCGGAGCGCGCGCCGCGCACTGCCGCGCACAGGCGCGCGTCGCGGGCACTGCAGGCCGATCACGTTGATGCCTGGGGAGAAACCAGCTGCCGCATGCGCCGATGCGCGAGCATCGGCACATGATTCACTCCCCCGCATCTGCACCCACGTTTCCGTCTGCTGACAGCGCCAGTTCTGAACAGCAACCTGCCACCGTTCTACGCTGCGCAGGCACCGCTGACTTTCTTGCGGCGCTGCCGATACTGACCGGCTTCACCGCACCCGACAGCCTGTTTCTGGTGCTCTTCATCGGCAAGCGCGCTGGCCGAGCCATTCGAATCGACCTGCCAGCGAACGATTCGCCCCGAGCCACAACGGCCCTGCTGCACACCGTGTGCGAACTGCTGCGCGAAACCGGGGCTGGCCCGCACGGCCCGGCGCTGGTGATCACCTGTGAGCGCACATTCGCCGATGCGCAGGATGCGCCGTGGCGCCGACTGGCCCAACGCATCGAACGCAGGTGCGCACGCGAGGGGTGGTGGCTCCGCGAGCTCGCCTGTGTCGCCCCGGACGGCTGGGTGAGCTATCGCGATCCGTCAGCACCCCGACTCGGGCGCCCGCTGCAAGAGATCGAGCGCAGCGCCGTGCGAACCGTCGGCCCAGGGTGCACCGGAACACCACCTGCTCTCGCGGCGCTGGGTTCAGTGCCGGCTCCGAGTCCCGTCTTGGCCGCCGCTGTACTGGCCGAGCTCATGGCACTGACCGCCGCAGACCCGACCAGCACACCCGATGCATCAGAGCACGCAAATGTCGCGCAGGGGCACCTCCTGCGCACGATCGCGAGCACCGGTGCAGCGCTGTCCCAGTCTCCCGACACCCTCGACAGCGCCGTGATTGCGCAACTGATACACGATGCCGGGCAACCACACACCTGGTTGATGCAGGCGCTCACCGCACTGACTCGCCCCGAGTTTGTGCGTGGGATGACGTCAGGTGCCGGCGCAGCTGCGCTCGTTGCGCTGACTGAGACTCCCCACGCAAGGAGCACGCGCCGTGCACCGGGTGGGCGCGATCTCGCCGCATTCCTCATCGACACTGCCGAAATACCGCCCGATCAGGCGAAGCTGCGCCGCGCGATCGCGATCTGGGAGGTAGCCTGCGCGCATGCGCCGCGCGACAGCCAGCCGGGCATGCTCTGCCTGCTCGCGTGGGCGTGGTGGTCGCTCGGCCTGCAGTCGGTGAGCGAACGGATGCTGCGCGCGGCTGAGCAGATCGATCCCGACTGCGCACTGGTACGCGTGCTGCAACCACTGCATCGCCGTGTGCCGGGATGGCTGCTGCGCGAAGGGTCAGCAGGCTAATGCCAGGCCTGTCTAGCGACGACGCTTTGCCGCTGCCGCCTGAGTCTCACGCACCAGCACCTCGATGATGCGATCAAGCAGGCGCTCGAACTGGGTACCCACCGCGGTGTCGGGCAGGGTGAAGCGAATGGCGGTGTGCGCCAGGCCCGGATCAAGGCCGATCGCCAGCAGCACCGGCGAGGGCTCATCCTTGCCCGCCGCGCACGCCGACCCCGAAGATGCTGCCACTCCCGCAGCGTCGAGCGCCACCAGGAGCGACTCACCACTGACCCCCGACACCACAAAGGACGCGTGCCCGGGGAGCCGCTCAGTCGGATGCCCGGTGAGCTGCGCACCCGGAACTTCCGTCAGCACACGTGCGATCAGTCGGTCGCGGCTGCCCAGCAGCGCAAGCGCTCGGGTGCCAATTTCCCGCGTGGTCGCGGAAACGGCCGCGGCAAACCCCGCGATGGCCAGCACATTTTCTGTGCCTGAGCGCAGACCGTCTTCTTGCCCGCCGCCATGCAGTAAGGGCTCGAGCGGAAGATGTCGCCGCATCAACAGCGCTCCCGCCCCCTGTGGTCCGCCGAACTTGTGCGCGGCGACCGCAAGCGCATCAACCGCGGCACCCGGCCACCCATCTGCTGCAAAGCTCACCGGCAGGGTCGCCGCAGCTTGCACCGCGTCGCTGTGCATGCGTATCCCGCGCGCCCGCACCAGTGCACCAATCTCCGGCACCGGCTGCACCGTACCAATCTCGCCGTTCGCCAGCCCAATGGTCACCAACGTCGTGTCGTCGCGCAGCACAGCAGCTACGGCGGCAGGATCTACCATGCCCGTCGAATCTACGGGCACGAGGCTCAGCTCAAAGCCGTGCACGCGCTCCAAGAAACGACACGCTTCCAGCACGGATGGGTGTTCGAGCGGGGTGGTGACAATGTGCCTACCGCGCGGCGCTGCGAGCGCCCACCCGATAATCACCAGGTTGTTGGCCTCGGTGCCGCCTGATGTGAAGACCACCTCCGCGGCCCGGGCGCCGAGCGCCTGCGCGATCCGCTCGCGGCTTTCCTCTACCAGCGTGCGGGCACGATGCCCTGCCTGATGCACACTTGACGGGTTCGCTTGCTGCTCGGCAAGCACCGCGCGCATCGCAGTGGCAGCTTCTACACGCAACGGCGCGGTAGCTGCCGCATCAAGGTAGCCAAACAGGCTCATTTCGTCGGTCACGCGAGTTGACAGCTAGGCGGCGTCAAGGCCGAGATCAAGCGCGGTGGCGCCATGGGTGAGTTTGCCAACGGAGATCACATCGACACCGGTGCGCGCGATCGCGGCGACCGTGTCGAGTGACACTCCCCCGCTGGCCTCACATATGGCGCGTCCGGCGACTACCCGCACCCCCTCGGAAAGCTCGCTGAGCGAGAAATTGTCAAGCAGGACGCCTGTCACATCAGCGGCCAGCACGGGCTCAAGCTGTTCGAGGCGATCCACTTCGACAATGATTGAGACGGTATGGCCAGCGCGTGCCCGCAGCTCACGCAGCGCCGCGGTGATCGAAGGACCATCGGTGGCCCCGAGCGCTGCGAGGTGATTATCTTTCACCATGATGGCGTCTGAAAGCCCAAACCGGTGATTGCTGCCACCACCTGCACGCACCGCGTGCTTTTCGAGCGCGCGCAGACCCGGAGTCGTCTTGCGCGTATCGGCGATGCGAGCGTGGGTACCCGCGGTCTCGGCAACATACTGCGCAGTGAGTGTCGCGATACCGCTCATGCGCTGGCTGAAGTTCAACGCAACGCGTTCAGCCGTCAGCACCTCGCGCGCTGGCCCGCTGATGCGTGCAAGCACGGTACCCGTAGCGAAGACATGCCCCTCAGGCACGAGCTCGGTCACGGCGATCCGCGGATCCACCTGTCGGAACGCCTCCACAACGAGTGGCCCGCCAGCAAAGACACCTGGTTCACGTGCGGCAAGCACCGTGTCAAGGTGTGCCTCAGCTGGGATCGCGAGTTCGACGGTGAGGTCACCCCAGGGCGCGTCTTCGGCGAGCGCGCGACTCACCGCATCGGTAACGATCTGCGTGGTTAGCATGCGGCGAGGCTCCTGTCAGCCGAGGCGGGTGTGGGGGTCGATTCTGCGGCGATGGCGGTGGATCCCCGCAACCAACTCTGCCGCACAGCCTGAGCGGGGTCGAGTTCAGGGTAGTCCGCACGCTGGTGCGCGCCACGGGATTCAGTGCGCGCGGCGGCAGCTTGCGCGATCATGGTCGCGAGCTCGGCAGCCGCGCCGGGCAGCGCCTCACAGATCCGTTGGGTGTCTGCGATGCCCGCAGCGTCGCGTTCAATGCCGAGGCCAGCGGTGACTGCCTGCGCAACGACCGCTTCAGTTGCGGCTGTGCTGGTGACTCCATCGCTGGCGACAGTGCCGGGTGCGAGGTCGTGGGCGTGCGACACGAGAGCCGCGAACGCTTCACCCTGGGTGTCCCACTGGGATGCACCAGCTGCGAGGTAGGCCGCGGCGGTGCGACCCGCACGCGCCCCAAACACGAGGCCTTCGAGCAGTGAGTTCGAAGCGAGCCGGTTGGCGCCGTGCACCCCCGTCGCCGCGGTTTCACCGGCGGCAAAGAGCCCCGGCACGGTTGACCGTGCCTGCAGATCTGTGGCGATTCCGCCCATTGCATAGTGCGCGGCAGGAGCCACTGGCACGGGCTGCTTCGCCCAGTCATACCCCTGGGATGCGGTTGCTGCGGTCAGGCTCGGGAAGCGCCGGGCGAGGGTACCGGGGCCGCCGGCCTCTTCAATCGGGGTCGCGTCAAGCCACACCATCGCGTCGGTTCGCTCTTGCAACATGCGGTGCATCGCTCGAGACACCACATCGCGCGGCGCGAGTTCAGCTGCGGGGTGCAGCGCGGTCATGAAGCGCGCCCCGTGGTCGTCGCGGAGCACCGCACCGGCGCCCCGCACGGCCTCCGAGATCAGGTACCCGGTGCCCGCAAGCACGGTGGGGTGGAACTGTACGAACTCAAGGTCAGCGACCACCGCACCGGCGCGTGCTGCGAGCACGATCCCTTCGCCGCGCGCACCCGGGTGACTGCTGGTACGCGAGTAGAGGCCCGCATAACCGCCGGTCGCCAGCACCAGCGCACTGGTCCGCACTGTCACCAGCGCACCCGCGCGATCGCGCAGCACTGCCCCACTGACCGCACCGGCATCGGTCAGCAGCGACACTAATGAGGTCTGCTCGGTAAGCCGCAATCGCCCGGCTGCTTCCAACCCAAGCACCTGGTCCGCCAAAAAACGGTGCACAGCAGCCCCGGTGCGGTCCTCGCCCGCGTGCACAATACGCGAGCGGGAATGTGCCGCCTCGAGCCCGAGGGCGGGGGTCCCATCCGCGGCGCGATCCACCGGAAATCCCTGCGCAATGAGCGCCCGCACGGCAGCCGCGCCATCGCGGGTGAGCACCTCGACAGCATGCGGATCCACTAGACCAACGCCGGCCGCAATCGTGTCGTCTGCGTGGAGCTCCGGAGAGTCATCGGCACCAATGGCCGCCGCGATGCCCCCCTGCGCCATGGCAGTATTGCCGCCCGCGATTGCCGCCGTAACCGCATCCGTGCTGCCGCGCAACACCCCGGGGGTGACAAGTTCGACGTCGGCACCGGCAGCTACCGCGGCGAGCGCGCAACTCAGGCCTGCGACGCCAGCCCCGACGATGAGCATCATGGCCGAGCTGCCAGCATGCGTTCGAGTGCGACGCGTGAATCCTGCGCTACCGCATCAGCGACACGAATCTGGTTGGGAATTTCTCCGGCGAGCAACGATTCCAGCGTCCACGCAAGATACGCGGGGTGGATCCGGTACATCGTCGAGCAGGGGCACACCACGGGGTCCAGGCAGAAGATCGTGAGTTCGGGGTGCTGCTCCTGCAGACGGTTCACCAGGTTGATCTCGGTGCCGACTGCGAACACGGTGCCGGGTTCCGCCGCCTCAATCTCACGCCGAATGTACTCGGTCGAACCATTGCCGTCAGCGGCCTCGACCACGGCTGCGGGGCACTCGGGGTGCACGATGACGCGTACACCCGGATAGTCAGCCCGCGCCTGCTCAATCTGCTGCACGGTGAAACGCTTGTGCACCGAGCAGAAGCCGTTCCACAAGATGACGCGTGCGTCGCGCAGCTGCTCGGCGGTGTTGCCGCCCAGGGGCAGGTGTGGGCGCCACAGCGGCATCTCGGCTTCAGTGATTCCCATAGCCTTTGCGGTGTTACGCCCCAGGTGCTGGTCCGGGAAGAACACCACTCGCTTGCCCCGCGCGAACGCCCACTCGAGCACGGTGCGCGCGTTGGAAGAGGTGCAGACGATGCCACCGTTGCGGCCGCAGAAGGCCTTGATCGCAGCGGAGGAGTTCATGTAGGTGACCGGGATGACCGGCGCCAGGTCGCCGTCTGTGTCCTCGTCACCGAGCACTGACATCATCTGGTTCCAGCAGTCCTCGACCTGATCGATCGTAGCCATGTCTGCCATCGAGCATCCAGCGGCAAGGTTCGGCAGAATGACCGACTGCTCGGAGGTCGACAGGATGTCAGCGGTTTCAGCCATAAAGTGCACACCGCAGAACACGAAAGCCTCTGCCTCCGGGTGCTGCTTGGCTGCCTGGGCCAGCATGAAGGAGTCACCCACGAAGTCGGCGTACTGCACGATTTCGTCGCGCTGATAGAAGTGACCCAGAATGCGCACGCGATCACCCAACTGTGCCTTCGCATCGCGAATCCACCGGTCGAGCTCTTCTTCGCTCGCGTTGGTGTAGCGCTCGGGCAGGGGGCCCTGCCGCGGAGCGTCACCGGGAATGACGTCGGCGTCAGAAGCGCCCGGCCCGTAACCGGGCAGTCGGTCGATCGTCCACGGATCGCGGACCAGCTCGGTATCGCAGCTCGACAGTCCGGTGGCACGCAGCGCAATTGGTTTCCGGTGCGTCGGAACGGTTGCTTCCTCCCGCACCGCTTCGGCTGCTGCTGCCTGACGAATGAGTTCGGCAACACTGCTCATGCTGATTTCCTTTGTTCGGTGGCGCGAGCCAATGGTTCGATGGGAATGCTGGATTCTTCTGCGTCGCTGCGGAAACGGTAGAGCCGAGCGGGGCGATGTCCGGTGCCTGTGGTGGTTTCGCCGGTGTCGACGAGGTTTCCCTGCGCAAGTGCTTGACGCCGGAAATTTGCCGGGTCGACAGGCGCACCAAGAATTGCCTCGGTGACTCCGCGCAGCTGCGCCAGGGTAAAGGTCTCCCCCAAGAATCGGTGCGCAACCGCCGCGTACTCGGTTTTGCTGCGCAAACGCCACAGCGCTGTCGCCACAATCTCGGCGTGATCAAATGCCAGCGGCGGCAGCTGATCCGCAGAAAACCAGGCCACATTGGGATCCGGTTGCAGCGCGTCAGTGGCGCGGTCACTTCTGCGTTCAGAGACGAGCGGGTGCGCGAGCGGCGGCAGGGGTTCATCCCAGCGGCGTGCGGATCGCGGCTGGGACACGGTGCTCGCAGGTGCGGGCAGGCTGGGTGCGGCGGCAAGCTCTTGCTCGCCGTACAACGCCCAGTAGGCGATAGTCACCAGCCGTTGCGCATCAGCCGAACGCTCGATGGCCCCGAATGAGTACAACTGCTCCAGGTAGCCAGGGGCCCGATGCACAGCGGCGTGCAGCGTGCGCATCGCCGTATCGACAAGAGTTTCATCCCACGGGATCGGACCTCCCGGCAGCGCCCATGCATCGGCAAAGGGCGGCCGTGTGCGGCGCACCAGCGGGATCCAGAGAGTGACTGGCGATGCGGTGACTTCCGGCGCGCCGAGGCGAGCATCACTCGGTGGGGTGAGCGCAAACGCCACTGTTGAGACCGCAACGGCGGGAGGAAGGAATCGACGCTCACTCGCGCTGACGGCAGCAAAATCCATACGCTGCATACCCCCTCCGCGCCCTCGACGACTTAAAGTCAATTTGACTATAAGTCAGAATACGCCGGTGAACGCAATCCGCCAAACCTCCGGATCACCTGTGTCTTCGACAGATTGATCGGTGACAGTGCCCCGTTCATGAGTTAGAGTGATTTCAATCGCGAAGTCGCAGTCTCCCACGCGAATTTGCGCCAAGCTCCACGTCGGCGCCGTCGCCGTGGCACCCGGGCCTGAAAATCGGCCCACAATGAAATAAGGAAATACAGCATGGCCACTGGCACTGTGAAATGGTTCAACTCCGAAAAGGGCTTCGGCTTCATCGCTCCCGATGACGGTTCAGCTGACGTGTTCGCGCACTTCAGCGCAATCGCCGGCAACGGCCGTCGCGATCTCTTCGAAGAGCAGCGCGTCGAATTCGACACCGAGCAGGGCCAGAAGGGTCTGCAGGCGACGAACATCCGCGCTCTCTAAGACGCACACTTCGCAACACCGCTGAGGCCCCGATCCACACGTTGGATCGGGGCCTCAGCCATTTCGCCGTCAAGCAGCCGCCTGGCATGACCCTACGCCAGCCGACATAGCCAGACGCAGGACAGTTATTCAGCGCGGGGGCGTAGCGATCAACATCCCGATACCCCAACCAAGTGCCACTGCCACGACCGCAACAAGCAGCTGGCCTATCCCCACCGCACATGCCGCGCCCCGGCGGCCGCGCTGCAGCAGCCGCACAGTCTCATAGCTCGCGGTACTGAAGGTGGTGAAGCCGCCGAACAACCCCGCACCGACGGCCGTCGCCCACATGCCGGGCAACACCTCAGAACCAATGCTGGCCACGATCCCGATGCCAAGCGAGCCGAGCAAGTTCACCATGAGCGTGCCCCAGGGAAGGGACGAGGCGCGCCTCGCTCGCGCGACGCGAGCGGTGATGCTGGCATCGAGTGCGAAACGGGCAACTGCCCCAGCGCCACCGAACACAGCGGTGAGCAGGAGCATACCGAAGGCATCAGGCATGATCACACTCCTGCGCTCCAGAAACGCGAGGTTTCCGCACGAGCGCCGCTACCGTGATCCCCGCCCAGCTCGCAATACCGCCGAGCAGCACGGTGCCGAACCCGTAGAGCATCGCCTGCAGCACCGCGCCCGATGCTGTCAGCGCCGTCACTGCCTCGGCCAGTGCACTGTAGCTGGTGAATCCCCCGAGCATCCCGGTGCCGAGGAACAGGCGGAGGCGCATGCCGTTGGCGCCCCGTCCCAGCCGGAGAAACACCTCAAGCAGGAACCCCAACGCGAACGCCCCCGCGAGGTTAATGAGCAGCATCGCGGTGGGTATTCCGGACGTAGCCGGAAACGCCCAGAGCAGAGCAGCCCGCGCACCGGTACCAATGCATCCGCCCGCAAACACCACGAGCAGGCGGCTCACGCGTAAGGACTCGGACACCCCGCGAGTATATAGAGTCGCATCCGCTACTGGTCACAAGCCGCCTGCGCACACCCGCTACATTTGAGGCCATGCGGGAGATCACAGTCAGCGCCATCGTGATGCAGGACGACGCAGGTCGTGTGCTCAATGTGCGTAAGCGCGGCACCACCATGCTGATGCTGCCCGGCGGAAAGCCTGAAGCGGGCGAAACCCCAGCGACGACGGCGCTGCGCGAGTTTGCAGAGGAACTCGGCGTGCCCCTGTCACCCGCACTCCTCACCCCGCTCGGAGTATTTCACTCGACTGCCGCAAACGAAGCACATCACACTCTGGTAGCGCATGTGTTCAACCATCCCTTTGTGTCGGGAGTGCAGGCAAGCGCCGAAATCGACCTGATTGAGTGGGTGGATCCACGCAGCGACCGAGCCGATCTCGCACCACTGACGCTCGAGCATGTATTCCCGCGTCTGCGCACCGCCACAGATACAGACACCGGCACCGGCACCGGCACCGGCACGAAGATTGTTGGAAACCTGACATCAGGCGCGGGTTCCTCCACCTGACACGCTGCGAGTTCACTGAAACGGCAGTTACATTCAGCCCGCTGCATGCTTGGCCCCCTACGCTGAAGTGAAGCGATCGGCTCCCGCCTTTGGCTGTATGCCATGCGAGTCGGCACTAGATTCGCCGATCTCTGAGGACGAACGCTATTTCTGCTACCCAGCTCATTCCGCTGTCCAACCTTGGCACTCTGCGCCAAACCTACGCTCGTACCGAAGACTTCCCGAAGATGGCCCGCGCTTACTCGCAGGTGTCACAAACGGTGAAGGAAACAGGCCTCTTGCGCCGCACCCCGTGGTTCTACGGATTCGTCGGCACGCTGATTGCGCTCGGCTTTGGCGGCGCCATCACCGGATTCATCTTGCTCGGAGATAGCTGGTTTCAGTTACTTATTGCCGCTGCGCTCGGTGTACTGTTCACCCAGGTGTCGTTCATCACGCACGAGGCTGCACACCGTCAGGTGCTCGCGAAAGTCTCGTCCAATGACCGACTGGCACGACTGCTCGCCGGATTCGTCGGTCTGAGCTACTCGTGGTGGGATTCAAAGCACACGCGCCACCACTCGAACCCGAACCAGGTCGGCAAAGATCCCGACATTGACATCGACACGATCTCCTTCATCCAAGAGGACGCCGCAAAATCACGCGGCATCGTGCGCGCCATCACGCGCCGACAGGGGTGGCTCTTCTTCCCCCTCCTGACCTTCGAAGGTGGGAATCTGCACTTCCAGAGCATCAAGTACTTGGTGACGCCCGGCCCCGTGCCGCGTCGCTGGACGGAACTCGGCCTCATCGCCGCACGATTTGTGCTGTACCTGACGCCGCTCTTCCTGTTCCTGCCGGTCGGCATGGCGTTCGCCTTCCTTGCGGTGCAGCTCGCGGTGTTCGGCGTCTACATGGGCGCGTCGTTCGCGCCCAACCACAAGGGCATGCCGGTGATCGACCGCGACGCCAGACTCGACTTCTTCACCAAGCAGGTGCGCACCTCACGCAATATTTCCGGTGGCTGGTGGGCAACTTGGCTGATGGGTGGCTTGAACTACCAGATCGAGCATCACCTGTTCCCGAACATGCCACGCCCGCACCTGGCAAAGGCGCGTGAGATCGTCCGCGAGTACTGCGAGACGATGAACGTGCCCTACACCGAGACCACGCTGCTGCGCTCCTACGCGATCGTGATCGACTACCTGAACCGTGTTGGCCTCGCCGCGCGCGACCCCTTCGAGTGCCCGATTACCGCGGAGTACCGTCGCGGCTAACCCTGCTGGGGAGGCTCGTGCTGCATCGGCTGCGCGGGCGGCACAGGCGCCATGTTGACCCTCGGGGCAACATGGCGCTTTCGTGTGAGATGCACGATCCACAACACCACCAACACGATGGCAGCGAGCACCAGCAGCCAGGGCAGCAATATTCCGAACAGGATCAGTACCGCGGCGCCTGCCTTCACCATCGAGTCCAGCCCGGTCAGCAGTCCCTCCCAGAAGTTCGCCGGGCCGCCCGGTAACGGGGCTTCAGTCTCAAGCGTCACCCACAGACTCGAGTAGCTGACCTGGTTCTCAATCGACTGCAGCTGTGCGCGCAAGCCGTCGAGTTCCTGTTGCCGCTGCGACAGCGCGGCCTCGGCTTCGATCAGCTCACCGGTCGTGGCGGCCCCGGACATCAATTCGGTGAGCCGATCCACCGATGCCTGCAACGCGGCAACGCGTGCCTCAAGATCAACGACCTGCAGGGTGACGTCAGTCGCCGAGCGGCTCTGATCCACCACCTCACCGATCTCTGCCAGCGCGTCGAAGGCGCCGTCAAACTCCTCCGAGGGGATGCGCACGGTCAGCTGCGCGTTGGCACCGCTGTATTCATCAGCATCGCTGACGGTTTGCGATTCCACGTACCCGCCAAGATCATCGGCGAGGTTGCGCACCTCGTCAGCCGCGGCGGCAGGATCAGCAACCACGAGCGTGGCACTGCCCGAATAGATGATGTCTTGCCCGGCAATTGGGGTGGCAGGCTCTGCGGAAACGGCATTCTCGGGAGCCACCACCGCCCCGTCGACACTTCGACCGTCAGCTTCGGCCGACAATGATGCGTCGCCACCTGCCATCCCAGTCGAGCAGGCAGACAAGGGCGCGACGAGCAGTGCGGCGGCAACGAGCGCCACCCACGGGCGATGTGTGTGCATGCATGCAGAGTACTCTCCCTCAGGAGTATGCGGCGCAGAGTGATACCGAGAGGTTACTTTCGGCCCGGCCATGCATGACAAACTACAGAGAGCGCTGCGAGGTTGCACCCCAGGACCGGGCGCGGTGCCCATCAAAACTGCAGCGCGTTGGACACCGCGCGTAACGCCGCACGACTTACTGCGTAGTACGCCCACTTGCCGCGCTGCTCACGGGTCACTAACCCAGCCTCAACCAGCACCTTCATGTGGTGCGAAATCGTTCCCTGCGAGAGCCCGATGGGCTCGGTCAAGTCACACACGCAGGCCTCACTCGACCCGCTATTCGCGATGATGGAGAGCAGACGCAACCGTGTGGGATCGCCCAGCGCCTTAAACACCCGCGCTGTCTGCTCGGCCTCATCCGTGAGGCGCATTGAAACAATTGGTGTCACGCAGCAGCCTGAGCCCGCATACTCCGGTGTCGCAGAGTCTTCAGACATCGCGTTACGCTTGGGCGGGCGCCAGACCAAGCTGAATCACCTGTGGCGCGGGTGCACAGCACCCGCCACCACCGGTAGCAGCTGGCGCATCAAACACGCCGGCGCCGCCGCAGACACCGGTGTCAGGAAGAACCAAATCCACTCGCGCGGCTGCCTCATGATCCCCCGCAAGCTCCGCTGCGACACTGCGCACCTGCTCGAACCCGGTGAGTGCCAGGAATGTGGGTGCGCGACCATACGACTTTGCGCCCACAATGTAGAAACCCGGTTCAGGGTGCGCGAGATCCGCAGCGCCGGTAGCCCGCACGGAACCACAGCTGTGAAGGTTGGGATCGACTTCGCTCGCTACGCGCACCGGCGCCTGCAACCGCATGTCGAGCTCAAGCCGCACCTCCGACAGGAATGAGAGATCAGGTCTGAATCCGGTGAGCACAATAACCTGGTCAGCCGGGGCCAATGCCCGACCGTCCTCAGCCTGTAGGATGACCCGCTGGCCCCGCAGGGTGAAACGCTCGGTTCGGAAGCCTGTCACGAGATCCACGAGTCCCGCGTCGACCGCCGCTTTGGCGCGCTGCCCGAGCGCGCCGCGCTCTGGCAGCTCATCAGCACTGCCGCCGCCGAAGGTGGTACCGACCTGGCCACGTCGCAACACCCAGGTGATACGCGTATCGGGATACTGCTTCGCTACTTCGAGCAATTCAAGGATGGCAGTGGTTGCGGAATGCCCATTGCCGATTACGACGGCGTGCTTCCCTGAGCAGGCAGGCAGCTCGGTTGCCGCGGGGATGCGATAACTCACCACACCTGCGGCATGCGCCGCAGGTTCGCCAAGCGCAGGCAGACCGTCTGCCCCGGCTGGGTTAGGCGTTTGCCAAGTTCCTGACGCATCAATCACCGCTGCCGCCTCGACTCGTGACTCGGAGCCATCGAGATGCTCAATGTGCACCACGAACGGCGCCTCCGCCCTTCCTGCGTCGACGGAGAGGTCGCGACCCTTGCGCGCAACACCGGTCACGCGACTGTGCGTGCGCACGCGCTCACCCAGCACAGCCGCCAAGGGTGCAAGGTAGTGGCTGATCCACTGCTCACCGGTGGGGAATCCACGCTCAGGTACGGACCAGCCCGTGGGCTCCAGCAGCCGCCGCGCCGCCTCGTCAACGAGCTCCGGCCAAGGCGAAAACAGCCGTACATGCCCCCAATCCGCGACAGCTGCGGCCGGGGCAGACCCAGCCTCCAGCACGAGAGGTTCATGCCCTCGCTCGAGCAAGTGAGCGGCAGCCGCGAGCCCCTGCGGGCCAGCTCCAATGACAACGATGGGCAACACGAAACGCTCCTTAAATCCATTGACGCATGTCAATATGTCCGAGAGTACGCGACATATCGATGCACGTCAATGTGAGCTGCGCGTGAAGCTGCCGATCACGCGCGTGGCGACTCCCACAGCACGGAAATCGGGAGCTCGCGATGCGTCACTCGTTCGGCAGCGCGATGGCCGGACATCATCGCTGCGGTTACTGTGGCGGGGTCTTCCTCCCAGGTCGCCTCCCCCGCGAGGTGCAGCACGCCACCGATCGGCGTCGCGAGTAAGGTGTGATCTTCAGTCCGCGACCCGACAGGCATGTAGGCATAGGAGCCGCGCGAGTAGGGGTCGTCTTGCCAGCGGGTGACGAGCGCATCGATCGGATCCACCGTTGCCGCTCCGAACAGCTCGCGCAAGCCGAGCATGACCGAACCAACAATGCGCTCATCGCTCCAGTGCCGGGTCTCACGGGCGCACGGGCCAGCTGCAAACGTCAGCAGCGTCGGAGCGCCGTGCATACCAGTGAGGTCGTACCAAGAATGCCACCATTCGCCCACGCTCCCCTGCCGCCGCAGCGCATAGACGTCGTCGGGCCAGAACTTCTCGGGAAAACGCAGAAACACCTTCTCGAATGCGTTCATCTCGAGTCGGTCAAGCGCTCCCGCCACCACAGCTGGCAATGGTGGATGGAAGGACACTGCTCCCGCCTTGAGCACACCCACAGGTACGGTGACAATCGCGTGTTCGGCGCGGAATTCCCCTTGCGAGGTCACCACACGGACGCCGCTGGGATGCCAGTGGATCTCGCGCACCTCGTGCTGGAGGCGCACATCAAGCCCCTGCGCAATGTGGTTGGCCAGTTCGTCATAGCCGTCGGGAAAGACAACTTCGTCGCCCTCGATCGCATCGTCATCGAGTCCGTGCGCATCGAGATCTCCGATCCAGGCACCGTACTGTTCCTCGGTGCGGTGCTGCAGGAACTCCCGCACACGGTCTGTTCGCTGCGCACCGAACTCGCATTGCTGGAGCGCTAGTTCGACTGCCTCAGCGTACGAGGTGCCCGGGGAAGCCTCGGCAATAGCTCGCGTCAGCGCAGCATCACAGGCGCGCACATCTCGTGCGAAGGCTGCCGCCTCGGCATCACTCAGTCTGCCGCCATCGGGGCCAAAGTAGGCGATCGGTCGCCCGTCGGGCTGAAAACTTCCAACGGTAAATTCCTGCATGCGCATGCCGAACGACCCCGCTGCTTGAGCCACGGGAGCCTCATGAATCCCATGGATCCATGAGGCTCCCCGATCGATGGGGTGCGCGCCCGCGCGGTCGGTGTGCACGCGACCCCCGATACGATCGCGGGCTTCAAGCACCACCGCCCGTTGCCCAGTCTGCACAAGCAGTTTCGCAGCGGTGAGACCTGAGATGCCCGCGCCCACGACCACCGTGTCCAGATGTTCCATCACGACTCCTCAGATCTGCCCGCTGCGCAACTGTCAGCTCAGGAGCTGCTGAAATTTCTCAACGATCGCAGCTTCGTTCCACGACCATACGTCGTCACCGCGCAACACAGCGTCAGCACCACCGTCACAGTAGATGGTCTGCCCACAGCAGTGCGTGTTTTCGACCGAGGTCAGCCAAATCAGCAGGTTCGCGATACTCTCCGGCGGTTGGTGAGAGTTGAGGGGCATCGGCACGACCGTATCGACCATCGCGGCGCCCTCAGGGGTTGACAGCAGGTCGCGGGTCATCGGTGTGATGACGGTTCCGGGACCGACTGCGTTGAGAGGGATACCCGCACCCGCCCAGGTCGCAGACGGGGCTTCGCGCCGCACCCAGCGCGACAGCGCACGCTTCGACGACGAGTAAATGAGGTTCGCCGTGGCCGGATCGGCGGCCAGGTGCTCAGCAACGGTGCTGGCCACACTCTCATCGCCAACGAGGAGCGCGTCGACCAGGGGCGGGGCAACCGGCTGCAGCGAGGCCATGGAAGACACCACCGCGACGCGCGGAGCGGCGGATTTCGTGAGCACGGGCTGCAGAGCTGTAATGAACTCGGTCACGCCGAAGAAGTTCACCGCGGCGGTGATGGGCTTCGGCAGCGCAAGACCGGCACACGCGATCACCGCGTCAATCGTGTCATCGGCGAGCGCGAGCGCCGAACTCGCCGCAGTCGCACGACCCTCAGGCGTCGACAGATCACCCGAAACTTCGACGCCCTGCAGGTCAACCCCAATCACGGTATCGCCCCGGTCGCGCAGCAGCTGGGCGGTAGTCTTGCCGATCCCCGATGCGGCCCCGGTAATGACATACGTGCGTGACATGTGTTTCCTCGCTTCGTGTTGGGCTGATGCGGGCGCCCATCCCCCACGCGATGGGAGCGATCCACTCCCCGCAATGTTCACCCTAGAACGCGACCACGCTTTCGCCAAGGACACTGTGTTGCTTCAACAACTGCCCGCAGCACCGCCGTGCGCCTGGCATGGGGAAGCCGCTGAGCGGACTCTACGTGGGCGGTCACCCGCCGTCACGGCGCCCACCAGAGAGGGCATACAGCAGCGGCAGGATCGCGACCATCATCAGGGTGTTCCCCCACAGCAGATCGTCGCTGCGCAATACCGCCCCGGCGGTGAGTAGGCCGGCAAATAGCACCGCAGATGTCGTACGCCGCGCGGTGCGTTCGAGCCGCTGCATCTGCCGTTCCAGTCGCGGGTTCTGCACCTCCACCGCACCATCTTCGAGTCGCGTCAGCGCCGCATCCAGTCGCTTCGGTAACCGCCAGGCGGTGCTCACCACGTTCAGCGCCTCGCGGCCGAATTCCTGCACCACATTGCCGCTCTCATCCCGCAGCAACTGCGCCGCGTACGGCTCGACAGAATCCCACAGGTTGAACTTCGGATCAAGAGCGCTGCACACCCCCGACACCAGCGACATCGCGCGAATGATGAGCAAGAAGTTTTCGGGCAGCTGGAACGGCAGCGAGCGGATCACGTCGCCGAACTCCACCGCGAACGCGCGAAACTCGCGCGGATCCACTTCGCGCAGTTCAGCGAAGCCCATGCCCCCGAAACGCGCGAACAGCTGCGACATCGCGCGCTCGAGCGCAACCGTATCTGCAGACGGTAACAGCACGCCGAGCGAACGGATCGCCTGCACCAGCCCGGCACCGTCACGAGACGCCGCCGCGAACAGCAGCTGTCTGAGCCCGCTGCGCGTATTCTCTGGCACCTCACCCATCATGCCGAAATCAATGAAGGTGAGTTGCCAGTCGCCGGGTGCCGCGGTGTCACTGCCAGGAGTGACGAACACATTGCCCGGGTGGGGGTCGCCGTGAAAGAAGCCGTGCGTGAAGAGCTGGTCGAACATCACCGCGGCGAACACCGGTGCCACCTCTGCCGGGTCAATCCCAGCGGCGCGCAGTGCGGCTGCGTCGGTAATTTTGATGGCGGTAACGTCTTGCAGTATGAGCACGCGACGGGTGGATCGCTCCCACACAATCTCGGGCACACCCACCCGCGGGTTGTCAGTGAAGTTTTCACGGAAGCGCTCGGAGTTCGCTGCCTCGTTGAGGTAGTCGATTTCTTCGAGGCTCGTTTGTGCGAATTCTTCAACCAGCGCTGGCATATCGACGCGGTTCGAGACCAGCCGCACCCGGCTCAGCCACCCGCCGACTTTCCGCAGTGCAGCGAGGTCGACGGTCACAATATCTTCAATGCCCGGGCGCTGCACCTTCAGCACCACCTCGGAAAACCCGACGTCGGCGGCGTCCTGACCTCCGAGCACCGCACGATGGGCCTGCGCGAGAGAGGCAGCGGCCAACGGGGTCTCATCGACTGACACGAACACCTGGTCGAGCGGCACACCGAGTTCCGCTTCGGCGAGCGCGCGGATCGCCGCAAACGGCACCGGGGGCACCTCGTCCTGCAGGCCTTCCAGTTCTGCGGTGATCTCAGGAGGCAGCACGTCAAGGCGGGATGACATGAACTGCCCTACCTTGATCATCAGCCCGCCCAAGTCGACCGCTAGTCGATGGAAGTTCTGCGCAAAACGACGCATGCGCGCCGCGCGGGTGCGCTCAGCAATGCGCTGCAGCCCCCACCGGGGCAAGACCAGCTCAAACCACCAGGTAATCGCAAGATAGCGACCAGCAAAACGCAGAATGCGCCGGTACCGCGCACGGGCCGCCCGTGCTTGCGGAATTTCGTCTCGGCCGGGAGGGACCGGGGGCACCTCGCTAATCCTGCGCGAGGATCGAGTAGAGCCGACGGCGCGCTTCATCGAGCACTGCGATCGCCTGCTGCTGCTGCTCGGGCGTGCCCGATCGGCCGACCTGCGCGGCAGCCTGAGCGAGTTCAAAACCTGCCTTCGGAAGAGCAGCAAACGCCGGCGTGTGCGTCTCAGCTGCTTCACCCCACGGCACAGAGCCTGCAGATTCAGCGGCCTCAGCGGCACCGCCCTCGGTCAAGGAGTAGGTCTTTCGACCGTTCGATTCTTCGGCGGTAACCAGGCCTTCGTCCGCGAGCAGCTGCAGTGTCGGGTACACCGAACCGGCGCTGGGCTTCCACCGCCCGCCACTGCGCTCTTCGATCTCGCGAATAATCTGGTACCCGTGCATGGGCTGCTCAGCCAGCAGCGCGAGCACCGCAGCACGCACCTCACCGCGCCCCACTCGGGTCTGCACACGTTTCTCGAAGCCGGTGCGCAGTTGCTCCATCGCTTGCCACATGCTCTCGGCAGATGTGCCAAATCCGGTAAATGCAGTGCTCATGATGACCTCCAGATGAATGACTGAACGATTGTCAGCAACATATCACTGACTGGCTGAACGATATAGTCACATCGCGCCGGCGGCTCAGTTTTCCCAGATAGTTCCCCGGTAGATCCCCTGCAGTGTGCGCACGAGCACGAGGCACCAGACGGCTACCAACACCACCGCACCGACCAACGAGATCGCACCCACCACCGCAGACCCAGCAGCGGCAGCAAGGACCACCCCGGCCACCACCCACGCACCGAGCGGGAAGGTGAATCCCCACCAGGACAGCGCAAACGGCAGTGCATCGTAGCCGCGATACATCACCAGCACGGCGGCGATTCCCCACCACAGACCAAAACCCCAGAACATCATGCCGACAGCAATCGCGATGTCGACCACGCTGTCGCCGGTCGCACCGAGTCGCGCACCAGCCTCCGCGAGCAAATACACGTTGAGGCCGATGAGGCCCGCGGGGCCCAACCCAATAATCAAGCTTGGCGCAACCGGCGCCGGGGGCAACGGCGCGGTCAAAGTGCGAAAGAACAATGCGGCGACCACCACGCCGTAGAGTAATGACCCGATCCCGAGAAACGCCCACGACACCCACAGCAGTTCACGCGCCAGCGGATCAGCACCGTCGAGCAGCGGGAACAGCGCGGTGGGCACGATGATCGTCACCACCGGGGGAATGAACATGGCTCCGGTGATCATGGGAGTGGCGAGCGCGCCACGCTGAAACATGCCACCGAGATACAGGAGGCCAATGATCAGCGCGAGGGTTCCTCCCACTGCCGTGAGCACTGCCACCAATATCGGAGTGACGGTCTGACCGAACAACCATTCCCCGGCGCGCCCGATCGCGACCGCAAGCACGAGAAACGCACCCGGGAACGTTGCCGCCATCCCGCCCTTAATCGGGTGGGCAAGTTCCGCCGACACCGCTGCCGGAAAACGGATCCACTTCGCCACGAGAAGCGCGAGCACCGGGATCGCCACCAGCAGCGCGAGCACCAGAAACACCCTCGCGGCGAGTGCGGTGACGGCTGGCGCAACCGACGCTTGCGCGAGGGCTTGCGACACCGCCGCGAGCACTCCGGTACCCATGACGACGGCGCCCCACCCAGGGGCGAACGTCTGCAGCGCGAATCCTGGAGCTGGGTGCGGCGTTGCGGAACTCATGCCGCCAGCGTACAGCGCAGTCGAACACTGTGCCCCGCGCACCACCCGGGCCATACTGGGAGAGTGGCGGAGTTCTAAGGTGCCGCCAAGAAGGTGAGGACCCATGCCGCCGGATCACGCCCACCCGTCGTCTGACACGGCAGGCACTCCCGCGCTCGATGCCAAGCAGTTGGCGGCTATCGATGCGTGGTGGCGGGCAGCGAATTACCTGTCGGTGGGGCAAATTTATCTGCTTGATAATCCCTTGCTGCGCGAGCCACTCCTCCCCGAACACATCAAGCCACGACTGCTCGGCCACTGGGGCACGACGCCCGGGCTCAATTTCATTTACGCACATCTCAATCGCGCGATCATGCAGCGCAATCTCGACATGATCTACGTCATGGGCCCGGGGCATGGCGGGCCCGGGCCGGTCGCTGCAGCGTGGCTTGAAGGCACCTACAGCGAGATCTACCCCGAAATCTCGCAAGACGCCGATGGCATGCGGCGCCTGTTCCGGCAGTTCTCGTTTCCCGGCGGCATCCCCAGTCACGTTGCCCCCGAAACCCCCGGGTCGCTGCATGAGGGCGGCGAACTGGGATACTCGCTGTCGCACGCCTACGGCGCGGCCTTCGACAACCCAGAACTGATTGTCGCCGCGGTCGTGGGCGACGGTGAAGCCGAGACCGGGCCGCTTGCCGCCAGCTGGCACTCCAACAAGTTCATCAACCCAGCGCGTGACGGCAGCGTGCTACCGATCCTGCACCTGAACGGCTACAAGATCGCAAACCCGACCGTACTCTCCCGCATCGAGCCTGCCGAACTTGACCATCTGCTGCGCGGCTTTGGGCACGCACCGCGATACGTCGAGCGCCTCGATCCCGCGTCGATGCATCACAGCTTCGCGCAGGCGCTCGATGCCTGCCTCGATGAGATCCACACCATTAAAGAGCGCGCGCGCAACGGGCACACCGAGCGACCGCTGTGGCCGATGATCGTGCTGCGCTCGCCGAAGGGATGGACCGGGCCGCGCGAGGTCGACGGGGTGCCCGTCGAGGGCACGTGGCGCTCACACCAGGTGCCCTTCGCGCAGGCACGCGAAAACCCAGAGCACCGCGCCGTGCTCGAATCCTGGCTGCGCAGTTACCGCCCCGAGGAACTGTTCGACGCAGAAGGCACGCCGGTACCATCAATTGCCGCGCTGCACCCCGCCGGGAATCGGCGGATGAGCGCAAACCCGCACACCAACGGCGGTGAACTGCTGCGTGATCTGCGCATGCCAGAGATACGCACACACGCGGTGCCCGTGACACAGCCCGGCACCACTACGCAGGAATCCACGCGGGTGCTCGGTTTGTTCCTGCGCGATGTCATGGCACAGAACATGCAGAACTTTCGCGTGTTCTCCCCCGATGAACACACTTCCAATCGTTTGCATGCGGTGCTCGAAGTAACGGATCGCGCATGGAACGCACAGACCCTGCCGGGTGATGACCAGCTCTCCCCCGACGGCCGGGTGATGGAGATCCTGTCAGAGCACACCATCGAAGGGTGGCTGGAAGGGTACCTGCTCACCGGGCGACACGGGTTTTTTTCGTGCTATGAGGCGTTTATTCACCTCGTCGACTCGATGTTCAATCAGCATGCGAAGTGGCTCACCACCACGAACCGTATCCCGTGGCGCCGCCCGATCGCCTCGCTTAATTACCTGCTGACCTCGCATGTGTGGCGACAGGATCACAACGGCTTCTCGCACCAAGATCCTGGATTCATTGACCACGTTGCGAACAAGAAGTCCGATGTGATTCGCATCTATCTGCCGCCGGATGCCAACACTCTGCTCTCGGTCGCGGATCACTGCCTGCGCAGCCGCCAGTACGTGAACGTGATTGTGGCCGGAAAGCAGCCACAGTTGCAGTATCTGAACATGGAGGAAGCCGTCGAGCACTGCACGAAGGGCGTTGGTATCTGGGCGTGGGCGAGCAATGATGCGGGAGAAGAGCCCGACGTGGTGATGGCGTGCGCTGGTGACGTACCCACACTGGAGACCCTCGCCGCGGTGACGATTCTGCGGGGATACTTCCCTGACCTACGCATTCGGGTGGTGAACGTGGTCGACCTGATGCGCTTGCAGGATCAGCGCGCGCACCCGCACGGGCTGTCGGACACCGAGTTTGATGCCCTGTTTACCAGCGATCGGCCAGTAGTGTTCGCGTTTCACGGCTACCCGTCGCTCATTCATCGCCTCACCTATCGGCGCGCAGGGCACGAACAGTTCCACGTGCACGGGTATCAGGAGGAAGGCACCACCACTACGCCCTTTGACATGTGCGTGCTGAACCGGCTCGACCGGTTCCACTTGGCGATGCAGGTCATCGACCGGGTTCCACGGTTGCGGGATGTATCTGCGCACGCTCGTGAGGAATTGCGGAACGCGCTGATCCACCACCGTGCGTATATTCGCGAGCACGGTGAGGATCCACCTGAGATTCGCGACTGGGTGTGGCCTGCGAGCCCGGAGGAGTAAGCGCCCGAACGCAGCGTGGATCGCGCAGAAGCCCCAGACCTGGGTCATCTGGGCGCACATACGGCGCAACTTCGACCCATCGAACAATTGAGATTTGATACACGTATCCTGTGCTAATGTGGTGCGCACCGCTCACCACACCAGCCATACCGTTGAGATGCGCAGCCGAGGAGCCTCAGGTGACAGCACCTCTTCACCCCCACACGCTTGCGAAGCCCGAGCGCGGCCTCTTCAGGCTACTGGGGCCAGCGTTTGTCGCCGCGGTTGCCTATGTCGACCCGGGAAACGTGGCCGCCAACCTCTCGGCCGGTGCGAAGTTTGGCTATCTGCTCGTGTGGGTGCTGGTGGCGGCCAATGTGATGGCGGTGCTGGTGCAGTACCTGTCTGCAAAGCTGGGCCTGGTGACAGGCCGCAGCCTGCCCGAGTTGCTCGGGGAACGGATGCCCACCCGCGGGCGCATCGCGTTCTGGCTGCAAGCGCAGTCCATTGCGATAGCAACCGACCTGGCTGAAGTGATCGGTGGCGCCCTCGCGCTCTACATCCTGTTTGATCTGCCACTGCTGGTGGGCGGGTTCATCGTGGGAGGTGTTTCGCTGGCGATTCTGACCCTGCAGGGTAGAAGTCAAATGCGCTTCGAGCTGGTGATTATGGGGTTTCTGCTCATCATCACCTTCGGTTTTGTCGCGGGCCTGTTCTTCAGTCCACTCGATTGGGGTGGTGTCACGGGCGGGCTGGTGCCGCGATTCGCAGGCACCGAGAGCGTGCTGCTGGCGGCGAGCATGCTGGGTGCGACGGTGATGCCGCATGCGATCTACCTGCACTCCTCGCTTTCGCGCGATCGACACGGTGTCGAACGTGACCCGGTGCGACTGTCACGCCTCCTTCGTGCCACCCGCTGGGACGTCGCACTCGCCCTGGTGGTCGCGGGTGGAGTCAACATT
This sequence comes from uncultured Leucobacter sp., assembly GCA_964612125.1. Classification (GTDB taxonomy): domain Bacteria; phylum Actinomycetota; class Actinomycetes; order Actinomycetales; family Microbacteriaceae; genus Leucobacter. The sequence goes on from CAZTBS010000011.1 coordinate 50,286, forward strand.
GCGATGCTCTTGCTCGCCGCTTCCTCTCTGCCAGGGGTTGCTGGCACCGACACCATTGAGGGTGCTGCGGCGGCGATCAGCACCTACCTCGGCCCGGCGATCGGCGTGATCTTCGCGGTCGGCCTGCTCGCCTCTGGCCTGGCTTCCAGTTCTGTGGGTGCGTATGCGGGCTCGGAGATCATGCGTGGGCTGCTGCATAAGCGGATCCCGCTCATTGTCAGCCGCCTCATCACGCTTGCCCCTGCGTTGGTGCTCCTGGGTTTCGGGGTGGATCCTACGTGGGCGCTCGTGCTCAGCCAGGTGGTGCTCTCCTTCGGCATTCCGTTCGCGATTATTCCGTTGGTGTGGTTCACCAGCAGGCGCGAACTCATGGGTGCCTTTGTAAACCCGGCCTGGCTGCGGGTTGCGGGTATCACGGCGGCGGCTCTCATTGTGGCGCTGAATGTGGCGCTGCTCGGCCTGACCGTTGGCGGCTGGGCGTAGTCCGCGGCTGAAATCGCTGATTGACTTCCAGCGCGTGGCCGCAGCTCCGCAGACCGCTCCATAGAGTGCTCGCATGACCGCGACACCTGCAGTGTGCGCATGCGTGGTTACCTCCAAGGCCTGAGGCACCAACGAAAAAATCGCGGAAACCCTTGAGTTTCCGCGATTTTTTGGTCGGGCTGACAGTGTCTGGTTTCAGGACATAGTGGACACATGTCCCACGACATCGCGGACA
>CAZTBS010000012.1:0-5668 GCA_964612125.1 uncultured Leucobacter sp.
CGAGGCCGGTCTGGCGTTTCTGCGTGCGGCTCTCGACGCGGGCGTGCAGATGCTCGACACGGCAACCCTGTACGGGGGCGGCCGAAACGAGGAGCTTGTCGGCCAGGCACTTGTCGGGCGTCGCGACGAGGTGATGCTCGCCAGCAAGGGCGGCATGGCGATTGTTGACGGTGTGAAACGCATTGATGGCAGGCCTGAGACGGTGCGTGCGCAGGTAGATGCGTCACTGCAGCGCCTCGGCGTCGAGCACATCGATCTCTATTACCTGCACCGCTGGGATAAGCAGGTGCCCATTGCCGACAGCGTGGGCGCGCTGCGTGAGGCGCAACAAGCTGGCAAGATCGGTGCCATCGGGCTGTCTGAGGTTTCTGTGCAGCGTCTGCGCGAAGCCCAGCAGGTGGCACCGATCGCGGCGGTGCAGAACGAGTACTCGCTGTGGAGTCGCAACCCTGAGCTTGGCATGCTCGAAGCGACCCGCGCTGACGGCATCGCTTTGGTGGCATTCTCGCCGCTCGCGCGCGGGTTCTTGAGCGATGGCGTCACTGATCCTGCGCAGTTGGCACCGAAAGACATTCGTTTGGCGATGCCGCGCTTCCAGCCTGAGCACTGGGCCCACAATGCGTCCCTGCTGCCACAGTGGCGTGCGCTGGCTGCCGAGGCTGGCTGCACACCCGGTCAGCTCGCGCTCGCCTGGGTGCTGTCGCGCGGCGAGCACGTGGTGCCCATTCCCGGTACCACGAGCCTGGCCCACCTCCGTGAAAATCAGGCCGCGGTGGATCTGCACATCGACCCGGCGCTCCTCGCGCGGGCCGGTGCGCTGATCGACACTGCGACCGTGTCAGGGCGTCGCTACGCACCCGCAGGGGAAAACGAAGTGGATGCTGAAGCCTTCGGAGACGTCGCGTGAGGGCTGTTTCTTCGATGGCGACTCGCCAGGTGCTTGCCGATCTGAATGCGGCTGCCGTCGCGGCGGGTCTCTCGCACACCGACATTGAATCTGTCGGAGGGGTCGACGCCGCCGCGCGAGTGGCCGCTGGCGAGCCGTTTGACCTGGTGTTCCTTGCGCTCGGTGCACTGCAGAAGCTTGCTGCCGAGGGGCATGTGGTGGCCGAATCGGTCACGCCCCTCATGCTGTCGCAAGTCGCGGTCGCCGTTCCTGCGGCGGCTGCCGACGCAGACGCTGCCGACGCAGATGCTGGCGGGAGCGCGCCCGGCGGTGCCGCGTTTGCTGATGCGTCAGGCATGCAGGATGCCCTGCGACAGGCGCAGCGCATCGGGTACTCGACTGGCCCGAGCGGTACCGCACTCGTCGCGATGATCGAGCAGTGGGGGATGACCGCAGAAATCGGCGACCGCCTCGTGCAGGCACCGCCGGGCGTGCCGGTGGCTCGCTTGGTCGCCGAGCGCGCAGTGGATCTCGGCTTTCAACAGCTCAGCGAACTGGTCGGCCAGTCCGGCATTCGCATTCTCGGCGTGCTGCCGGCAGACTGCGCGATCGATACGGTGTTTGCCGGCGCGGTCGGGGCGGCTGCTGCAGAGCCCGCAGCAGCACAGCAGGTGCTCAGCTTCTACGCCTCTGCAGCTGCAACGCCGATTCTTACTGCGCACAGCTTCGCGATTCCGGCGGAATGACGAGGGGTTCTGGTGCGGCGATAGGGTGAGGGCGTGAACGGTTTCCTTGGTGCAGCAGGATCGGCAGAGCCGATCCACCCCGCTGCTGCATCGGATGCGCCACCCGCGGACTACGTGCAGTCGTTTGCGCGCGGTCTCGCAGTGATTCGTGCATTCGACGCCGAACACCCCGAACTCACCCTCACCGAGGTGGCGCGGCGTGCCGCAATCCCGCCGGCTGCCGCCCGGCGCTTCCTGCGCACGCTCGAAACCCTCGGCTATGTGCGCAGCGACGGGCGTGAATTCGCCCTCACCCCGCGCGTGCTCGAACTTGGCTTCAGCTATCTTTCGGCGCTCACGCTGCCCGAGGTGATGCAACCGCACCTCGAGGCGCTGTCGCGCGAGCTCGGCGAATCGGTGTCGGCCGCGGTGCTCGCTGGCACTGACATTGTGTACATCGCGCGGGTACCCACGCGGCGCATCATGACCGTTGGCATCACTATCGGCACCCGCTTTCCCGCGTTTGCCACCAGTATGGGTCGCGTGCTGCTCGCCAACCTGCCTGCGGCGGAACTGGTTGAGGTGCTGCAAGCGGCACACCCCAGCGCACTCACCGAACGCACGATCACTGACGCGGCAGCGCTCGCCGCTGAGATTGCGCGGGTCAGTCAGCAGGGTTGGGCAATCGTCGATGGCGAGTTAGAGGCCGGGCTCCGTTCACTCGCGGTTCCAGTGCGCGACAAGACCGGGCACGCGGCTGCCGCGATCAATGTGTCGACGTCGGCGAGCAGCGGCTCAGTCGAACTCTTGCGCGAGCACCACCTGCCACGCCTGCAGCAGACCGCGCGGGCGATCGAGCAGGAACTGCTGCTGCTCTAGAGATTCGGCCGGTGGTCTTGCACCAGCTTCGCGTGACGCGTGAGGCCTGGGCGAGGCTGCCGCCCCGAACTACACTGGCACCGTGGACGCACCCCAGATAGCGATCGGCATCGATGTCGGTGGCACCGGTATTAAGGGCGCGGCAGTTGCTGTCGCGACCGGCGCTGTGCTGACAACGCGGCACCGAGTGGTCACACCTGAAGGTGGGTCTCCAGCCGACATTGCGGAGGCGGTGGGGCAGATGGTGGCCGCGATCCAGCGTGAATTGCATCAGAAAGCGATTTCCCACCCCGCCACCCTGCCGATCGGGGTGGCCCTGCCCGGCGTGATCCAGCACGGCATTATGCGTACCGCCGCCAATATTGACGCGCGGTGGATCGGCACCGACGCCCAGTCGCTGCTGTCAGACGCAGCGGGGGCGCCGTGCATAGTGGTGAACGACGCCGACGCCGCTGGCATCGCCGAGAGCACCTTCGGTGCTGCACGCGGCGCACCGGGCACTACCTTGCTGCTCACCTTCGGCACCGGCATCGGCAGCGTCCTGCTGCACGATGGGGTGCTTGTGCCAAACCTTGAGCTCGGCCACCTGCAGCTCGACGGGCATCCCGATATCGAGCGCTTCGCCGCGGCGAAGGTGATTGAGCGTGAAGGCATCACGCTTGCGGAGTGGGCAGGGCGCGTCGAACGCTTGCTGATCCACCTCGAACGCATCATGCACCCCGACCGCTTCATTATCGGTGGCAGCATCAGCAAGGCCGCCGACCAGTACCTGCCGATGGCGGGGGTCAGTGCGCAGGTGCTACCCGCGCAGCTGCGCAACAATGCGGGCCTGGTGGGGGCTGCCTGGTTGGCGGCGATGCGCTGACTCGTGCCGGCTGCGCGGTTACGATGAGGGCGTAAGGGGGCGCGCATGGTGAAGCGAGGGTGGTTCGACCGCGAGGGCACTGAGTTCGGCCGCGGGATCGGCTTCTTCGACGCGATTTACGGTTTCGCGATCACCCTGCTGATTGCCAATGTTGATCTGCCACCCGCTGAGGCCTGGCAGAGTGTCGGGTCGCTGCTCGATTCGGGGCTCGGCGATCAGCTCCTCGCCTTCGCGATCAGTTTCGTGGTGATTGCGGTGTTCTGGAAGAGCAACGCGAACCTGATGTCGCGGTTTCGCGGCATTGACGGGCCGGTGATTGCCGCGAACCTGCTGAGCGCGGGCATCGTGGTGCTGCTGCCCTTCACCACCCAGGGCATCAGTGACGCGGCCGTGTCTGATCTGCCGCTTCCTACGGCGCTATATGCCACAAATGTGGCGCTGGTGATTCTGTCAGAGCAGCTGATCTTTGAGGTGGGGCGATCGCGCGGTTTGCTCGCGGATCACCCGTCGCCGCGTGTGGTGTGGGCGTGGCGTGTGGATTCACTCGCGCAGGTCGGCGTGTTTGCGCTGTCGATTCCGGTGGCGTATCTGGCAGATGCCGGGTGGGGCCGCTCCGTGTGGTTCGCGCTGTTGGTGGTGTCGCCGCTGACCGGGCGCTGGGTGGCACGCGTGAGCGAGCGCGAGGCCACGATGCGTGACTGAGGGGTCTAGCGGGATCACCTCCCGCGCGCTAAACTTGAGTCAACATCACTCAAGTTTGCATTGTGAAAGAGGAACCCCATGCAGGCAAATTGGCAGCCCGCTCAGGGCGAGGGCGAGCAGAGCGCGCTCGAACAGTTCGGCGTGAACCTCACCGAAGTTGCGCGTTCGGGCAAGCTCGACCCCGTTATCGGGCGTGACAGCGAAATTCGACGCGTCAGCCAGGTGCTCACCCGGCGTACCAAAAACAACCCCGTACTGATCGGTGAACCCGGCGTCGGCAAGACCGCGGTGGTCGAGGGGCTTGCCCAGCGCATCGTCGCGGGTGACGTCGCCGAGTCGCTGAAAGACAAAGAGCTCATTTCGCTCGATATCTCTGCCCTCATCGCAGGCGCAAAGTACCGCGGCGAGTTCGAAGAGCGCATGAAAGCGGTGCTTGCCGAGATTAAAGAATCCGACGGCAAGATCATCACCTTCATCGACGAGCTGCACACGCTGATGGGGGCCGGCGGTGGCGAATCGTCGGTGGCGGCGTCGCAGATGCTGAAGCCGATGCTCGCGCGCGGCGAACTGCGCCTCATCGGTGCCACCACGCTCGACGAATACCGTGAATACATCGAAAAGGATGCCGCCCTCGAGCGCCGCTTTCAGCAGGTATACGTGGGTGAGCCGTCAGTCACCGACACGGTCGCCATTCTGCGCGGTTTGAAGGAACGCTACGAGGCACACCACAAGGTCACCATCGCCGACTCGGCGCTGGTCGCTGCGGCGAGCCTGTCGAATCGCTACATCACGGCGCGGCAACTGCCCGACAAGGCGATCGACCTGATCGATGAGGCGGCGAGCCGTCTGCGTATGGAGATCGACTCCGCGCCGATGGAGATCGACGAACTACGCCGTGCGGTCGACCGCCTCAAACTCGAAGAGTTGGCGCTGAAGAAGGAGAAAGACGACGCGTCAAAGGAGCGTCTCGCGAAACTGCGCGAGCAGCTCGCTGACAAGCAAGCCGAACTCGACGTGCTCGAAGCGCGCTGGGAGAAAGAGCGCGCCTCGCTGAACCGCGTCGGTGAGCTGCGCGAGCAGTTGGATCTGCTGCGCATCCGCGCGGATCGCGCCCAGCGCGAGGGCAACCTCGAACAGGCATCCAAGCTGCTGTACGGCGAGATTCCGCTGGTTGAAAAGCAACTTGCAGAGGCCGAGCGCGCCGAGAGCGAGGCCGATGGCGAAGAGCGCATGGTGAACGACCAGGTCACCGATGCAGACATCGCCAACGTGGTGGCTGCGTGGACGGGCATTCCCGTGGGCAAGCTGCTGCAGGGTGAAACTGAGAAGCTGCTCGCACTCGAGGGCGAACTGGGCAAGCGCTTGGTCGGGCAAGCCGACGCGGTGCGCGCGGTTGCTGATGCGGTGCGCCGCTCGCGGGCGGGCATTGCCGACCCGAATCGCCCCGTGGGCTCGTTCTTGTTCCTAGGCCCGACCGGCGTCGGCAAGACCGAACTTGCGAAGGCGCTCGCCGAGTTCCTCTTCGACGACGAGCACGCCATGGTGCGGATCGACATGTCCGAGTACGGCGAGAAGCACTCGGTGTCGCGCCTCGTCGGTGCCCCTCCCGGC
>CAZTBS010000012.1:5678-50923 GCA_964612125.1 uncultured Leucobacter sp.
CCGGCTATGTGGGGTACGAGCAGGGCGGCCAGCTCACCGAGGCCGTGCGGCGGCGCCCCTACTCGGTGGTGCTGCTCGACGAGGTCGAGAAAGCACACCCCGAGGTGTTCGATGTGCTGCTGCAGGTGCTCGATGATGGGCGCCTGACCGATGGTCAGGGCCGCACGGTTGATTTCCGCAACGTGATCCTGATCCTCACCTCGAATCTGGGCAGCCAGTACCTGATCGACCCCGAGATGACGTGGCCCGAGAAAGAGGGGGCGGTGCGCGAGACCGTGCGCCGCGCGTTCAAGCCTGAGTTTGTGAACCGTCTTGACGAGATGGTGATCTTCCACCCGCTATCGGAGGCCGATCTCGCGCTAATCGTCGAACTCGCGGTCGATCGGTTGCAGCTGCGGTTGGCGGATCGCCGCCTCACGCTCGGGGTGACCCCCGCGGCGCGGGCCTGGCTCGCACGCACCGGCTACGACCCGATCTACGGGGCGCGCCCGCTGCGTCGGCTCATGCAGCACGAAATCGACGATCGTTTGGCGCGGGCTCTGCTCGCTGGGGAAGTGCGCGACGGGCAGACCGTGCGGGTCGACGTGGCACCGGAGGGTGACACGCTGCGGCTCGAGGTTGACGATACCGTGCCCGGGGTCGGTGGCTTCGACGCCCCCGGTTTCGGCGGAGCTGGCGGCGACGATGTCATTGAGGCTGAGCTGCTCGACGAGTAGGCGTCACACCGCGAGCCACAACACCTCCGAAACGGCGCAATTCCACCCCGATCCCGTGATCAGTGATGGAATTGCGCCGTTTCGCCGAGTTCGCTGGTCGGGGGCCCGGGAGTAGGCTGAAGGCTCGGAGGAGGTGCGATGACGGATTCGGCACGGCAGGTGCTGCGGCGATTCGCCCCCATGATCTACGGGCCCACCATCCTCTTCGCGCTGGGCGAAGGCGCGGTGATCCCGCTCATCCCCGTCATCGCGGCTCGTCTCGGCGCTGATCTTGCGGTCTCCGGTCTCGTCGCCTCGGCGCTCGTCATCGGGCAACTGTGCGGCAACATCCCCGCCGGGTACCTGGTGGCACGCGTGGGTGAGCGCATCACCATGGTCGCCGCGTCCGTGCTGGCGCTGCTCGGGGTAGCAGGGCTGGTGCTCGCGCCAACGATTTCGGTGCTCGCCGCGTCCGTATTCGTGATCGGCATGTGCGCGTCGGCATTCGGCCTTGCGCGGCATGCGTTCATGACCACGCGTGTGCCGCTGAGTTTTCGCGCGCGTGCGCTGTCGCTGCTGGGTGGATCCTTCCGCCTCGGCATGTTCGTCGGCCCTTTCCTCGGTGCGCTGCTGCTCGGACTCACCGGCACCGAAGCTGCGGCGTCGTGGCTGTTCGCGCTGTGCCTGCTCGCCTGCATTGCCCTGGTCGGATTTGGCCCCGACCCGGAGACGAAATTCAACGAGCAGCGTGTGCCCCGGGGCGGGGCGTCGAGAGGCGACTCGCGATCCACACCCGGGGTGGCTGATTTCGACACGCGCAACACAGGAATCGAGACCGCTGACACCGGCGAGGCCATTACGGGGGGCATTGCGTTGCCCGGAGACAGACCCGGGGTGTTTCGCACGATGTGGCGGCATCGTAGGGTGCTGTCACGATTGGGGCTTGCTGCCGCCTCGCTCTCCGCGGTGCGCTCGGCACGTCAGGTGGTACTGCCGCTGTGGGGTATTTCGCTCGCGCTCGACGCGCAGACCATTTCGCTGGTGGTCGGCATCGCCGGTGCCATCGACTTCGCGCTGTTTTACGCCAGCGGGCAGGTGATGGATCGCTTCGGCCGGCTGTGGGCGGCGCTGCCCGCCATGCTGCTGATGGGGTCTGGGTTTATTGTGCTGGCCTTCACTCACGACCTCCCGCAGGCCACCATGTGGTTCGCGATGTTCGCCGCGGTGATCGGGGTGGGTAATGGCCTGTCGAGCGGGATTCTGCTGACGCTTGGCGCTGATGTGGCGCCCAAGGGTGACCCTGCCCCATTCCTGGGGTCGTGGCGCACACTCACCGACGCCGGCGGAGCGCTGGCCCCGGTGATCTTCTCGGGGATCGCGGCGATATCGACACTGGGTCTCGCGACCGCGGCAATGGGGGGCATTGGCTTGCTCGGGGCGCTGGGGTTTCTGCGGTGGGTGCCACGCTTCGTGCAGCGGCCGCCGTCTCGCTAAGCCTCAGGTAGCAACTCGGCGTCTTGGCGTGCACGGATGAGATCGCGCGCAGAGAGCTGGTGTGGTCGGGAACCGAAGTGGTTCGCAGTGACACCGCTGACCAAGCTGCCAGCGTCGACATCAAGCGCGGTGGCGATGCGGATCAGCGACTCGACAGTGGGGCTAGAGACCCCGCGTTCGATCTTGCCGATAGTGGTCCAGTTGATGGTGGCCAAGTCACCCAGATCTTCTAGCGAGATACCGAGGGCGTGGCGGGCGGCGCGAATACGGCGACCGATCTCGATCGCGGCGGCGGAGTGAGTGCGTGGCATGACACCAGACTGCGACACTCAAGCGAAGATCACCAGTGTGTTAGCGCATTGTGATGAAAGACTGTGTTCGGCTTTGCCGCATCACCTCAGTGGATCGCGCCCTCTCCCCACATAGACTGGAAGCCGCACACATGCGCGTCCACTCGCGCCCACCATCACTGACACTCCATCGAGGGGCACCTGCCGACGTGAGCACCAACGATCGTTCCGACCGTATGCGTATCCTGATCGGTTGCGATACCTTCGCGCCCGACGTGAACGGCGCGGCACGGTTCGCCGAGCGGCTGGCCGCCGGGCTGGTCGAGCGGGGCAACGATGTGCAGGTCATTGCCCCCGGCCTGAAGTGGCGGCGATCCACCCCCCGCGTCGAATCGATCGAGGGTGCCGCGATGCTGGTGCACCGGCCCCCGGCACTGCGCTGGTTGCCGCACGACTGGCTCAGGTTTGTGTTGCCGTGGCGCGCGCGCCACTACGTGCGCGAAGCGCTCGATCAGTTCGCCCCCGACGTGGTGCACATTCAGTCGCACATTGTGATTGGGCGTGCCCTGGCGAAAGAAGCCGAGGCGCGCGGGATCCGCATCGTCGCCACGAACCACGTCATGCCGGAGAACGTGCTTGACTTTACGCTGCTGCCGAAGTGGGCTGAGCGGGCCTTTATTCGGTGGGCGTGGCGCGACGCCGACCGGGTGCTCAACAAGGCGAGTGCAGTGACCACTCCGACCCGCCGAGCCGCCGCCTTCCTTGAGAACAACACCGCGCAGAGCGATGTGCTCGCGGTGAGCTGCGGTCTACGCGCCTCGAACTACACCGCTGATCTCACACCACGCACCCAGAACCGATTGGTGTTTGTCGGCCGCGTGACGCTCGAGAAAGAGATCGATGTGATCTTGCGGGCGCTGGCCCGAGTGGACCCGGCGCTCGATGTGACCCTCACCATCGTGGGTGACGGGGATCAGCGCAAGAACCTCGCCAAACTCGCCACCGAGTTGGGTCTCGACAAACGAGTCACCTTCACCGGTCGGGTCAGTGACGAAGAGCTGCGCCGCAACCTGACCGAGGCCAGCATCTTCGTGATTGCCTCGATTGCTGAACTGCAGTCGATCGCCACTATGGAGGCGATGGCGTCGGGCCTGCCGATTCTTGCGGCAAACGCCGTGGCGTTGCCCCACCTCGTGACTGACGGTGAGAACGGTTACCTGTTTGAGCCAGGAAACGTCGCGGAGCTCACCGAGCGCATTGAGCAGATCTTGCGCCTCGACCCGGCTGAGTATCAGCGCATGCAGCAGGCATCACTCGATGCTGTGCAGGTGCACGATCTTGACCGCACCCTCGATACCTTCGAACGGTTGTATCGCGGAGAGACCCGGGCAGCGTAGCGACACCGCCATGCACATTCTGATCGTCACCGACCAACACCCCGATTCGCTCGGAGGAGCACAGGTCGCCATTCGGGCGCAGCACCGTGCCCTGGAAGCCGCCGGTCACACGGTCACGATCGCCGCGCCTGCGCTGCACCGACCCGGCTACGAACCCGCCGTGGCAGACCAAGGCGCGGTCATCGCGCTGCCTTCCCGTCCGATCACCGGCGACCACGAGTACGGGCTGAGCTGGCCAGGTGCACGCACCGACCGTGCGCTTTCCCGGACACTCCGCAGCCGCCCGCCAGTCGATCTTGTGCATCTTGAGGGTGATTTTTGGGGCGCGCTGATTGGTCTGCGCGCGGCGCGGGGGCTGCGGGTGCCCGTGATCCACACCCTGCATAACAACGTTGATGAGGGCACCCGCGCGGTGACCCCGTTTGCGCCGCTGGTGTTTGCCGGTTTGCGACTGTGGCGCGCACTGGCGCTCGGCAGGCCGCGGGGGCGGGTGGATCGCCACGCACGCGGCGCCTGGCGTTATCTCGCGGAGCTCGCCGCCGAGGCGGCCGTGGTGACCGCACCGTCGCGTCATTTCGCGAATCAGCTCATGCGGCAGGGGGTGGCGCGCGAGGTGATGGTAACCCGGAACGGCATCGACGACGAGATGGTGGCAACCCTCGTCGAGGTGCCGCGTACGGCACGCAGCCGACCGCGGCTGGTGTGGCTGGGGCGCATGAGCCACGAGAAGCGTGTGCTGGAGTTCATTGACGCCTTTGCGCTCGCTCGCGTTGACGCAGAGGTCACCCTCTTCGGTGCTGGTCTGTTGCTTGCCGAGGTAGAGGCGCGCGTGGCGCAATTGGGGTTGGGGGATCGAGTGACGCTGGCAGGCCCCGTGCCGCACGAGGCAGCGCTCAGCGCGATTCGCGACGCCGATGCCCTGGTGCAGACCTCGATCGGTTTTGAAACGCAGGGGCTGACCCCCTTTGAAGCTGCCGTGCTGGGAACGCCCACGATCTTCTGTGATCCCGCTATCGCAGCCGATGTGCAGGTCACGCCATCATGGCTGGCCGCAGATGCTTCGGTGACGGCGCTCGCACACACACTGCGCGATGCGGTGTCGGCGCTTGCCGCCGCTCCGGGCGAACTGCGGGTGCCTGCTGAGCAGGCGGGCGAGTTTCTGCAATCGGCGCAGACGGCGCAATTGCTTGCGCAGTATGCGCGCGCCGTCACTCCCGGCGGAGATATCACTGCGGTCGGGTGAGATCAGCCAATTCCGTCCGACCGTACTGAAATATCAGACCGGAGACGCAGCTTGCACCTCGACAACCTGAGGTGAACGGCGCAGCAGTCTAGAAACGCCAGACCACGGCCTGGAAACCGGCAGGGGGAGCGGGCACCCAGTGTTCGGTCTTTGAGACGAGCCCCGATCCACCCGGGTTATTCGACTCGATGATGGTGAAGGTGCCGTCGTCGTGCACCTCGGTGACGAGCACGGTGTGCACCCCAGATACCCAGGATGTGGGGAAGGCGAGGTGTTCATACTGGATGACGTCGCCGGGTTGAGCAGCGCTCACGGGCAGGCGCGTGGCGCCCTCGTAGCTGCTGACCGGGTCGCCCGAACCCGTCCAGGCACCTCCGCCGGCAAGAATCCAGCGCTGGGCTGACATGATGCACTCGCCCGGTTGTGACCAGCCCGTGGCACGGCTAGTGCCGATTTCGCTTTCGGCGAGGGCGATGGTCGCGGCAACATCGAAGTTGTGCGGGGTCTCCGTGGCCTCAGAGAGTAGGAGCAGCGTATCGAGCGCGGCATTCTCTGTGCTGCTCTGATTGGTGTTCAGGCTCTGCGTGCCGACCATCTGTGCGGGGGTCGTGGAGAAGTCGAAGGTTTCGGTGACCGGTGCCGCGCTGGCGGGGGCTGCGCCGAGCGCGAAGGTCATCGTCGCGATCAGTGTCACGATGAACGCCTTGGCGGGGGTCTGCAAGCGAAAATCTCCTTGGAGGTCAGAGCAACGGCACCCGTTCCCGGATGCCGTCACTCCAGTATGCGTTACGGTTTTGTTATAAACAAATCACGCGCAGAGGATTTTCAGCTTTCTCGGGTTGCACCCAGGCGCTGTAAGAAGAGCGCCTCACCCAGTGCGATGCGCCGAATCTCTTCCGGGTGCACACTTTCATTCGTCGAGTGAATCCGACTCTCGGGGTCAGGCACCCCCAGCAGCACGATCTCGGCTGCGGGGTTGATCTGGGAGAGCGTCGTGGTGAGAGGAATCGAACCGCCTTGCCCGCTGGTCACTGTGGCGACGCCGTCATAGGCCTCGGTGAGTGCATCGCTGAGCAGCGCGAACGCGGGCCCTGAGGTGTCGGCGCTGAACGGGTAGCCCAGCTCGCCAGCCTGCGTGTCTATCTGCACGCCCCAGGGGGCGACCGCGTGCAGATGCGCAATCAGGGCGTCGCGCAGCGCCGCAGGATCTGCCCCGGGCGGCACCCGCAGGTTCAGCTTCGCCGCCGCCCGCGCCTGAATTGCCGCAACGGCGCCCACAACGGGTGGTGCGTCAATGCCGACAATCGTGATGGTGGGGCGCGCCCACAACTGCTCCGCGATGCTTCCCGAGCCGAGTGTCTGAGTGCCCTCCAGCATGCCTGCGTCGGTGCGAAACGCTGCTTCCTCGTATGCCACGCCGTGCCACGATTGCGTGGCATCGATGCCCGGCACCGTGACGTTGCCGCGCTCGTCACGCAGGCTCGCCAGCATGTGCACCAGTGCGGCGAGTGGATCCGGCGCCGCGCCCCCGTACATGCCCGAGTGCACAGAGGCTTCGAGCGCTGACACCGTCACCACGACGTCCACCGCACCTCGCAGACTGGTGGTGAGCGTGGGCACCCCATGCGCGGCGTTACCGCCGTCTTGGATCAGCATGACGTCAGCCTGTTGGAACAGCTCCGGGTGCGCCTCGGCGTAGCGGTCGAGGCTTGACCGCCCCTGCTCTTCTGACCCCTCGGCCACCAGAATCAGGCCGACCGGGTACCTCATCTGCGCGGGGTCAGCGTTGCCACGCAGTGCGCGCAGTGCGGCAAGATGCGCCACCAGATTGCCTTTGCAGTCGGCGGATCCACGCCCGTACAGGCGTCCGTCACGCTCGGTGAGTTCGAAGGGCGGGGTGATCCACTCGTGCTCATCGAGAATTGGCTGCACGTCGTAGTGGCAGTAGAGCAGCACGGTGGGGCTGCCAGCCGGGCCGGGTCGGTGCCCGATCACCGCGTAACTACCGTCGGGGGTGAGCTCGAGCTGGGCGGGGATGCCCTCTGCCTGGAACGCGTTGCGCACCCATTCGGCGGCCCGCACGCACTCCGCGGGATCCACAATGCGTGCGTCGGCGATCGAGGGGATCGCGACGAGCTCGGCAAGGTCACTGAGCGTGCGGGGGAGCTGCGCGGCAATTCGTTGCCCGAGTAACTCGCGGTCGGCTGCGTGCGCGGGGAGTGGCTGGGAGGTCATGGCAGTATCTTCTCGCATCAGCGGGCGCGATGTGGGCAGTGCCTGCGGGCGTGCAGGGGAGAGTGATTCGCGGGACCTCAGAAACCAGCTAAGCTAGGACACGCTGATTGCTTACGATTGGCGCTGGAGGATTCGCCTAGCGGCCTATGGCGCACGCCTGGAACGCGTGTTGGGTTCACGCCCTCAGGGGTTCAAATCCCCTATCCTCCGCCACACGACGCAGCCCCTCACCGCAGATGTTTCGGTGAGGGGCTGCGCTGTTCTTTTCGTTAGTTGAACGTTTGGCCGCTATCGCTCTCGTTGAGATACGCCTGCAGCTCAGCATAGAGTCGATCATTTTCTTGCTCGTGGCCACGGCACGAGGCAACCGTGTCAGCGTCGATGCCGAGATTGAGGCGAATCTCCTGCGGCGCGCGCAGTTCTTCGGCGGTGAGTTCTGGGTAACTAATGCGCCACAACTCATCAAAGTTTCGCGCGTTTACCTCCAACTCGAGCAGACGCATATCGCTGAGGTTCATGTCTTGCAGTAACAGAATCTGATCCTGCACTGATGTAGGCCAGACGAAGCGCGGGTCTTCGAGCAGCGCGGCCTCTTGCTGGCGGAGATGCAGCAACTCAGCTGCGGCCTCCTGGACCGCCGTGATGTCGAGCGATCCACCCGCCGCTTCTGCGTCTTCAAGGGCGATCCACGCGATGTCATATGCGTCCCAGGCCTCGTTCGGCTGGCAGACGATGTCGAGGTAGCGTTGGCCAGCTTCCGCTCGGGTCAGCTCAACCGGGCCTTGTTCGACTTCTACCTCCGGCTGGGTGGTTTCCGGCTGTGTGGAGGTTGTCGGGCCTGGGAGAAATGCGAACGGGCTACACCCGGTGAGGGTGAGGGCAGCGATCAAGGTGATCGGCGCTGCGAGGCCCGCTGTGAGAATTCTGTGCTTCTGCATGCCCCGATCTTCTCATGACGCGTGGGGTTTGGCACTGCAACGAAGTGTCATTTGCTGGCTTGAGGAGTGCGCTGCTGGCGGCGGAGACTTACGGGGTCAAGCGCAACAAGCACCGCGAGAATCGCGACGATTGAGCCGATGAAGGTGACTACGGTGACCTGGGACCCGGCTGAGGGTGCGAGCAGGTCAACGAGAAGCGCACCGAAGACTTGGCCAGCGATCGTGCTGAGCCCGAAAATCAGAACTCCCACTCGCGGCACGAGAAGCGCAATCAGCACCACGATGATGGCACCCATGAACCCGCCGGTGTACATCCACCACGGCAGAGCGGTGAGGTTGATCTCGACGACATTTGCGAGAGCTAACCCACCAAGCACCACCAGCAGAAAGGCTGTACCCAACGCAAAACTGATGAACGAAGCGGTCAGTGCAGAGCCTGCTGCCACGGCAACCCTGGCATTGATGGCTGACTGGACAATCGTGCCGAACCTCGTGAGTACAATCGCGATCAATGCGAAGGCGGAAGCCGTCACTACATCGAACCTGTCGAGGCTCGCCACACAGACCGCGATGATGGCGATGCCGGCCCCGCTTATTCGGCTGAGTGTGGGTCGACGCACTCCACCAGGCCCGATGCCGATGCGATCGATGATTAACGCACTCACTACCTCAGCGGCAACGATAACGACGGTAAACAGCGCGACGCCGAGGAGAGGAACGGCGTAGACCTGCGCGACCACGAACAGAGCACCGCCAATTCCTCCCAGCAGGTGCCATCGCTTCAATTGCCTCGCGCGTAGCTGTGCAGGAATTCGAGCGAACCCCTTCCGCATCGATGCGCTGAACATCAACAAGACCCCGAGGCCCGTGAACCCAACGAGGAACGAGATCGTTGCCGCCTGAATGCCGTTGTGAAGCTGAATGCCAAGTTCACCATTGATCCGGGCTTGCAGGGAAAGCAGCATTCCTGCTGCTACCGAAGCGAGAATCGCCCACACATTCGAAGAATGCTTCTCGCGCGACTTCACTTGTACTCGTCTCAGTTGCGGGGCGTGCAGTGCGCACTGTGTTTCGTGTCGAAACCCTCGAAACAACCATAGGACTTTGAACCGTCTGCGACGAGCGCGTTCTCGGATGTGACTTGGCCCGGCCCACCCGCGCCGCAGAGAAGAAAACCCCCTTGGTTAGGGGGTCTCTCACCGATCTACTCCGTAGCTGAGGCGAGACTCGATCCTACGACCGTTCTCACTGTGCCGCGGGTGAGGGCCACCAGGTCGGCGAAGGTTAGGGGCATAACTGTGTCTGGAGTCCCTGCAGCGGTCCATACCTGTGCGTAGTCAGCGAGCGTGGCATCAATAACGGTCGTGATGGGCTGCGGATGCCCTGTGGGTGCGACGCCGCCGATGGCCTGACCGGTGATGGCACGCACTTCTTTCGCGGTGGCCATCCGGACGTCCGTTGCTTCGATTGCGGTGGCGAGGGTGGGCAGATCCACGCGGTGCTTGCCGCTGGTCATCACGAGAACGGGGGTATCGTCTGCGATGAACAGGAGGCTGTTTGCGATCGCTCCGACCTCGCAGCCGAGCAACTGCGCCGCATCGACAGCGGTGCGGGCCGAGTCCGAGAGTTCACGAACACTGGTGTCCAGGCCGGCTTCCTTCAAGCCGTGCAGCACAATCTGGCTTCGCTCGGGCAGCGCGGAAATATCCATAGCTGAGTCCATTCTGTGTGGGGGATCGGGAGCGCAGCTTGGCACTTCGCGCGCAGCATCACACATCGGTTATAGAGAGAATATCCAATGACTGGCGTGAATTTGAAGGTGGCCGAAGGCTGCCGTCCTTGAGGCCACTGCCGTCCCCCGGCGCACCCGCGCCGCAGACAAGAAAACCCCCATGATCAGGGGGTTTCTCGTTGATCCGCTCGGTAGCTGAGGCGGGGCTCGATCCCGCGACCTCACGATTATGAGTCGTGCGCTCTAACCAGCTGAGCTACTCAGCCACAGGGTTCGCCGTGTGGGCGATGAGCAGATCAGAGCCCCGAGCCAGGATTGAACTGGCGACCCCTTCCTTACCATGGAAGTGCTCTACCACTGAGCTATCGGGGCGCTTGCTCCCGTGCGGAAGCAACCCTGGAAGACTACCATCATCTGTGTGTCAGTGCGAAATCAGCTCCTCGGTGGTGTCGGAATCCTATGCGCGCTCTGGATGGGAGCAGGGCGCTGGCTGTTCGGAATCGGCGGTGAACTCACCTGGTGGTACGCGCCACTCATCACGGTGCCATACATTTGGCTGCAGCTGTGGCTGCTGCGTCGCATGCGTATCGCAGTGGATCGCGGTCGCCGCGTCGGTCGCGCACCGTTCGTCGCGCTTGCACTGTCTTGGGCTTCAGCGCTCGGCTTCGGTCTTACCGTGCCCGACGTCGCGAACGGCGAACTGATCTCGATTGCCGGGCTGCTGTGGGGGTCGCTGGCGAATGAACTGGCGATCGCGCTGTGCAATCCGTTCGGGATCGTCGCCTTTGCGACAATGATCATCGCGCTCGCCTACGCCGCAGCCGCCGGACGTGAGCCGCGCCCAGAAGAAGACGAGATCTTTGACGGCGGAATGGTGCCACACCCGTTCGAACGCGAGTGAGTCTTCCGGTCGGCGCGTCTGAACCGCGCTGATTGAGCGAGGCAGCCGATCACCTACGCGCGCACAAACACCGCGAGTGACTCGAAGTGGTGCGTGTGCGGGAAGATGTCGAAGGCGCGCAGCGAATGCAGCGTGTAGCCGAGGTCACGCAGCGTCGCCGTGTCGCGCGCAAGTGCCACGGGGTCGCACGCAACGTAGACGATGTTCGCGGGGCTCAGTGCGCCCAGCTGTGCAACCACATCTCCGCCAGCACCCGAGCGAGGCGGATCCAGCACCACTGTCGCGCGTCGCAGCCGTTCGCGCACCGGGGCGACCGCCTGCACCAGGTCGGCCAGGTACCGATCCACACGCTCGGTCACTGCCAGCGCACCCACGAGCTCAGACAGGTTTTCAGCTGCGTCGTCGGTGGCTCCGGCATCCGCCTCAACGGTGGTGACTTTGAGGCTCGGTCCGGCAGCCTCCGCCATGGCAGCGGCAAGCAAGCCCGCCCCGCCATAGAGGTCGAGGTTAGTGGCGCCAGCATCAAATCGGCCACTCTCAATCAGCTGGTGGATCGCGTCGCGCACCGCGGTGAAGAGCAGCAGGGGCGCTTCCCGGTGCACCTGCCAGAACCCGCCCGCGCGCACCAGGAACTCGCGGCCTCCCACTGATTCGGCAACGCGGTCGTTTTCGCCGGTGCGCGGCTTCTCGTTCGGCAGACTGATCAGCATGCGCGGGTCGTCGGCGCTCGGTGCGATGAGATCCACCGCGGCAACACCCGGCATGGCCTCATCGAGCGGCGCAATCAGGCCAATGCTGTCGACCGCGAGCGGCAGGCTGCTGACGTCGATGACCTGGCGGCTGCGCGCGGCGTAGGGTCCGACGGTGCCAGTTTCGGGGTCGACGTGCAGGCGCACGCGCGTGCGCCATCCGAGCCCGTTGGCCTCGTCGTCACCGGGGGCGGCCTCAACGCTCACCGCACCTCCTGCGACCGCTGCAATCTCGGCGTCGTCGAGCTTGCCGAAACGACGCAGGGCGTCGACGAGCACCTCGGCCTTCAGTTCGCGCTGCCGCGGCAGTGCGATGTGCCCGAACTCGGCTCCGCCCGGGCGCAGCTCGGGGTCGCGCGCGAGATCGGCCTCGGGCCAGATGTGCGGGCGCCGATCCGCCGATGCCGAAATCACCGCAACGGTGGTCGCGCGGGCAAACGACTTCTTGCGGGCTTCGGTGACGCGGGCGCGCACTCGCTCGCCGGGAATCGCGTCGGCAACGAACACCACGCGCCCGTCGTGGCGGGCGACGGTGACACCGCCGTGAGCGATACCGGTGATGTCGAGTTCGATTTCGTCGCCGACTGAAAGGGGCTGGGGTGCAGACATGTGCTTCATTCTCCCACTCCCGTCTTGCGAAGCTGCCGGTGGCGGCGGTGAACGGGGGCTGCTGCGCTCGCGGCAGCGGTGCGGGCCGCGTGATCCACCATAGAATCCCGGGTATGCGTCTTGTGCTTGCCTCAACCTCTCCCGCTCGACTTTCGGTGCTGCGTGCTGCGGGGATTGAACCTCAGTGCTTTGCGCCCCAGGTGGATGAGGAAGCCGAGGTTGCCGCGCGCGAAGAGCAGCTGGGGCGGGCCCTCAGCGCCACCGAACTGGTGGAGTACCTGGGTCGGTTGAAGGCCGAAGATGTGGTGCGGCGGCACGGGCACGAAATCGATGGGCTGGTGCTCGGTGGTGACTCCGCGTTTTTACTGGGCGGTGAGATTCTCGGGAAGCCGTACGAGCCGGAGATCGCGCTTGCGCGTGCCAAGCAGCACCGCGGTCAGACGGGCGTGTTGCATTCGGGGCACTGGCTGATTGATTGCCGGCAGGGGGTGGTGCACGATGCGCGCGGGGCGGTCGACACCGCGTCGGTGACTCTCTCCGCAGATGTGACCGACGCTGAGCTTGAGGCGTACGTTGCTACCGGCGAGCCGTTGTTACTCGCCGGTGGCTTCGCCATCGATGGGCTTGCCGGCGCCTTTATCGAGCGGATCGAGGGTGCGCACAGCTGCGTGATTGGTCTCTCCCTTCCTGTGCTGCGGCGCCTCGTCAACGGGCTCGGGTACGAGTACACCTCGCTCTGGAATCGCTAGCACAGCTACACAGCTACACCGCTCCGCCGAGCTCGCCGCTCAAGCGCCCATGCAGTGAACTGGTCGCATCGTTCATGCCGCGCAGCTCAACTCGCTTGCCTAAGTGCGCATACTTCGTGCTGATGGCGTCAAGCGCGGCGACGGTGGAGGCGTCCCAGATGTGCGAACCAGACATGTCGATAATGACGTGTGGCGGATCCGCCTGGTAGCTGAACTGCGTGGTCAGGTCGTTGCTCGACGCAAAGAACAACTCGCCGGTGACGGTGTAGACGACGGTATCTGTGCGTGACGCGTCATCCGCAGCAGCATCTGCTCCGAGATCTCCACCCGCATCAGCACCCAGCGTCCGCGTCACCGTGGCAAAGTGTGCGACCCGTCGCGCGAACAGCACCATTGCGCTAAGTACCCCGACCACCACCCCGATCGCGAGATTGTGGGTCCACACCGTGGCGATAACCGTAATGAGCATCACCGCGGTCTCGCTCTTCGGCATGCGCCGCAGTGTCGCTGGGCGCACGCTGTGCCAGTCGAATGTCGCCACCGACACAACAATCATCACCGCGACGAGCGCCGCCATGGGAATGACCGCCACGACATCGCCGAGCACCACCACCAATACGAGTAAGAACGAGCCTGCCAGAAACGTCGAGATCCGCGTGCGCGCGCCGGATGCTTTCACATTGATCATGGTTTGTCCGATCATGGCGCACCCACCCATGCCGCCAAACATCCCCGAAAGCATGTTGGCCACGCCCTGCCCCCAGGCTTCCCGGGTTTTGCGTGAGTGGGTGTCGGTGATGTCATCAACGAGCTTCGCGGTCATCAGCGATTCGAGCAGGCCGACCACCGCCATGGCGAGCGCGTACGGCGCAATGATCTGCAGGGTCTCCCAGGTCAGTGGTACCTGCGGAAGAAACAGTTCGGGCAGGCTCCGCGGTAGCTCACCCTGATCTCCGACGGTGGGCACGCTGAGTGAGAAGACGACCGCCGCGCCGGTCAGCAGCGCGATAGCAACCAGTGGCGCGGGCACCACCTGCGTCAGCCGCGGCAGCAGGGTCATGATGATGAGCCCCACCGCCAGCATCGGGTACACCAACCACGGCACGCCGATGAGGTGCGGCAGCTGCGCCACAAACACCAGAATCGCTAGCGCGTTCACAAATCCCACCATCACGCTGCGCGGAATGAACCGCAGCAGTTTCGCCACTCCCAGCACGGCCAGCAGCACCTGCAGCAGCCCTGCGAGCAGCACCGTGGCGATGAAGTAATCAAAGCCGTGTTCGCGAGCCACCGGCGCGATGACAAGGGCGACCGCCCCGGTCGCTGCGGAAATCATGGCGGGCCGGCCACCGAGAAAGGCGATGGCCACCGCCATGATGAAGGAGGAAAACAGCCCGACGCGCGGATCCACCCCCGCGATAATCGAGAACGCGATGGATTCGGGAATCAGCGCAATCGCCACAACGAGCCCCGCGAGCACTTCGCGCGTGAGCAGGCGCGGGCTGCGCAGTGCCTGCCAGACCGTGGGCTCGATGCGGGAGCGGCTGGGTGCCGCGGTGGCCGCTGGCACGCTGGTCACACAGTTCTCCTTGTGGATCGGGCGTCACGCGCAAGCGCAGCCCCGGTTGGGCGCCGCGCGACGGCCTCGATTCTACGCGTCGGCAGTGTCGGAACTGAGCCGCGCGTCTTCGTGCGCCCAGGATTCCTCCCGCAGAGCGATCTCCTGCGTCATGTCTTCGAGGAAACGGATCACGATCTCACGTTCCGGGCGGCTGAGCCTGGCCGCGGCGTGAAAGCGTTTTGCCTGTTGCTTGCCGACGGTCTGCATCGCCGCATCGTGGGTGTCTTTTGTGATGCTGATGGCCAGCGCGCGGCGATCGGTGGGATGCGGGGCGCGCGTGATGTGTCCGGCCTTCTCGAGGCGGTCGAGCAGTTTGGTGGTGGAAGCGCTCGAGATGCCGAGGTGCGCGGCGATGGCGCCGGGCGTGGCGATGGCGCCCGTGTTACCGGCGACAATCAGGTAGTGCAGTGCACGCATGTCGGAGCGGTTGAGCTGCATGTATCGCTGCGACGCGTCAGCGAGTTGCTGTTCAGCGTCACGGAGTTTGCCGAGCGCTGACATCAGGCGACCGATCTGCTGCACGTCTTCGGGATCGAGGCCGCTGCGATCAATAAGTTGCGAGCGCGGATCACTCGAATCCGCGGAGTACAGGCTCGACGAAACGGCGTCTTCGCGTTCGTCGAAATAGCTCATGGGCTTATATTAACCTATTTACTACTTCGTGCTAGGTTTATTGCTAGTTCGGCTAATAATATTTGAGAAACCGAGAATCTCACCCAATCGTCACAGGAGGCACACGATGGAACTGGTGGTCTTGCTGAGTGACGATGGTCAGCCGATCGGCACCGCTGACAAAGCGACCGTGCACACCACGGATACACCCCTGCACCTCGCGTTCTCCTGCTATGTGCTGAACGACGAGGGGCAACTGCTGGTTACCCGGCGGGCACTCGACAAGCTGACCTGGCCGGGGGTGTGGACCAATAGCTTCTGCGGCCACCCAGCACCGGGCGAAGAATTCACCGAGGCGATTGCCCGTCGTGCCGTCGATGAGTTGGGCACCGAGCTCAGCGACATTGAGGTGGTTCTCCCTGATTTCCGCTATCGTGCAGTTGACGCCAGCGGTGTGGTCGAGAACGAAGTGTGCCCGGTGCACATCGCGCGCATCGCGGGTGGCCTGGCGCCGCGCCCCGACGAGGTGGCCGAGTGGGCATGGGTGGATCCCGCCGCGCTCGCCGAAGCCGTGCAACGCACCCCATTTGTGTTCAGTCCCTGGCTCACCCTGCAGCTCCCGCAGCTGCTCGGCGCGCTGCAAGCTCACGCCGGAGGCTCCCAATGACGACAGTCACCGGACACCCACGCACGCGTGCGCAATTGCGCGTCGCGATCGAGCGTGAACTGAGCGACATCTTCGCCGCGCACACCGCGGCGGCCCAGGCCTACGGCAGTGAGTTTACGCACCTGTGGTCGGTTGCCGCGGAGCATGTGCTCGGTGGCAAACTCGTGCGACCGATGCTCATGGTGGAGACCTACGATGCGCTCACGGAAACCTCCTCCCAGCCAGCGCGCGGCACACGCACGACCAGCGAGGAATCTGCAGAGCCTGTTGCGGTGATTGATCGCGCGACGATTCTGCGTCTGGCCGCAGCAATTGAGCTGCTGCATTACTCCTTCTTGTTGCACGATGACGTCATCGACGGAGATCTCTTCCGGCGCGGTCGCCGCAACCTGATTGGCACGCTGCTCGATGACTGCAACGGTCGTGCAGGTAGTGAAGCGATGCCAGATGATGCGGCGCCAGCACCGAGCGGTCGCGGCGCGCTGCACTGGGCGCGCACCGGTGGCATTTTGATGGGCGATCTGCTGCTCGCCACCACCCACCAGATCTTTGCGCGTGCGGAACTGCCGCACGCCGTACGCCTGCAATTGCTTGATTTGCTCGAGCACACCATCACCGAATCCATCGTTGGTGAGCAGGTTGATGTCGGCCTGAGCGATGGCCTGATCACTCCCGATCTCGGCACGGTGCTCACCATGTCGGCCCACAAAACGGCGACCTATACCTTCGAGCTGCCAATGCGTGCCGCCGCCATCCTGGCGCAAGCGCCGCAGCACCTTGAGCGCTCGCTGACCTCTGCCGGCTACCATTTGGGGCTCGCCTTCCAGCTGCAGGATGACCTCATCTCGACCTTCGGCGACGCCGCCGAGCACGGCAAGGATCACTTCTCTGATCTCCGCGAGGGCAAGCAGACCGCGATCATCTCGTATGCCCGCATGACGAGCGTGTGGCCCAGCATCGAGACCCATTTCGGTGACCCAGAGCTCACCCCGCGCGAGGGCGAGCGCATGCGGGAGCTTCTGACGCAGTGCGGTGCCGAGCGGTTCGTGCGCGGCCTGGTCGATGAGCAGGCCACGGGGCTCTACGAGGTACTTGCTGGCAATGGTGGATCGAATGCCATCCCTGCCGCCGTGCGTCGTGTGTTACTGGCCTTCGCCGCGCAGCTTGAGGAACGTCGATCGTGAGTACCGAGGCGTCTGCGCTCACCCGCTTCACTGATACGGCACAGGTTGCTGCCGACGATGTGATCTCGGCGTATTCGACCTCGTTCGGCCTCGCCACGAAGCTGCTCGGCAAACGGCACCGCCAACATGTCCGCAACATCTACGCGATGGTGCGGGTGGCAGATGAAATCGTGGACGGCGTGGCGGCTGAGGCGGGGCTCAGCGTTGCCGAACAGACCGAAGCGCTTGAACGCTATATCGCCGATACCCATCGTGCGATGCGTACCGGGTACTCGAGCGATCTGGTGATCCACGCCTTCGCACATACCGCTCGTGCCGCGGGCATTGACGAGACACTGACGCAGCCGTTCTTCGACTCGATGCGCGCGGATCTGGGCGACGGGGAGAGCGCTCAGCAGCAGAAACTGGTCTATGACGAGGACGCGCATGCCCGATATGTGCACGGATCGGCTGAGGTGGTCGGGCTGATGTGCCTGCGCGTGTTCGTGCGCGATCAGCAGCTCTCTGCGGCCGACCGTGAGCGGCTCGAGTACGGCGCACGCCAGCTGGGGGCGGCTTTTCAGAACATTAACTTTCTGCGCGATCTCGCTGACGACACCGACCGTCTGGGCCGCAGTTACCTCAGCACCGCAGATCGTCTCAGCGAGGCGGATCGCGAAGCCTGGGTGCGCACCGTGCGGGCGCAGCTCGACGATGCGCGCACGGTCATTCCGATGCTGCCAAAAGACGCCCGCGCAGCCGTGCGCAGCGCACTCGCGCTGTTTGCCGCGCTGACCGACCGCGTGGATCGCACCTCGATTACCGACCTCTACCGCACCCGCGTGCGCGTGCCTGACCCGGTGAAAGCCGGCCTGGCTGCCCGTGCACTTCTGACAACCTGGATGGAGCGAGACTCATGACCCGCACAATCGTCATCGGAGCTGGCGTTGCTGGCTTGGCTACTGCTGCGCTGCT
Source organism: uncultured Leucobacter sp. (assembly GCA_964612125.1). GTDB lineage: Bacteria > Actinomycetota > Actinomycetes > Actinomycetales > Microbacteriaceae > Leucobacter. The sequence goes on from CAZTBS010000012.1 coordinate 23,749, forward strand.
CGCGCGTGAGGGCCACGAGGTGCACGTGCTCGAGAAGAACGAACGCGTGGGCGGGCGGGCCGGTCTGATCGAGCGAGACGGCTTCCGCTTCGACACCGGACCCTCCTGGTATTTGATGCCGCGCGTGTTCGATCACTACTTCGAGATGCTCGGCACCAGCACGCAGGAACAACTTGACCTGACCTTCCTGCGCCCCGGCTATAAGGTGTTCTCCGAACCCGCTGCCAATGGCACCGCGCAGGAGCCGCTGACGATTCCGCTGGGGAAGCACCGGGTGCTCGACACCTTCGAGCGGGTTGAGCCGGGCAGTGCCGAAAAGCTGACGAAGTATCTCGACTCGGCGCGCACCACCACCGACATGGCCGAGAAGTACTTCCTCTACAACCCCTTCACGAAAGCCGGGTCGCTCGCGCAAGGTGAAGTGCTGGCCTCGGTGCCCGAACTCACCGGTTTGCTGGCGACGTCGCTCGAGTCCTACGTCGCGAAGCGATTCGAGCACCCGGTGCTGCGGCAGGTGCTGGGATACCCGGCGGTCTTCCTCGGTACGAACCCTGCCGACGCGCCCGCCATGTACCACCTGATGAGCGCGCTCGACCTTGACGAGGGCGTGCAGTACCCGATGGGTGGCTTCTGGAGCATCGTTGAGCGCCTCGAAGCGCTCGCGCGCGAAGCCGGGGTGCGGATCACCACCGGTGCCGAGGCGATGCGGATCCTCACCCGTAAATCATCTAAGGCTTCGAAGCTCAGCCGCAAGCAGCGCGAAGCCGCAGGCGTGATTTGGCGTGACGCCGACGGTATTGAGCAGAGCGAAACCGCTGACATTGTGGTGTCGGGCGCCGACCTGCACCACACCGAAACGCGGCTGCTGCTCGAAACCGACCGCAGCTACCCGGAGCAGTGGTGGCAGAAGCGCACGAGTGGCCCTGGTGCGGTGCTAGTGATGCTCGGCGTGCAAGGCGAATTGCCCGAGCTTCCGCATCACTCGCTGTTTTTCACCGAAGACTGGCACAAGAACTTCGACGCTATTTTCGGTGACGAGAAACGGATCCCGGACCCGGCATCCATCTATGTGTGCAAGCCCAGCGCCACCGACCCGAGCGTTGCGCCGGAAGGACACGAGAACCTCTTTATCCTGATTCCCGTGCCCGCAGACCCCGGTCTCGGGCGTGGCGGCAGCGACGGTGCGGGCGATGCGGCGATCGAGCGGGCAGCCGATGCGGCCATTGATCAGATTGAGAGCTGGGCTGGCGTCACCGGGCTGCGTGGCCGCATTGTGGTGCGCGAGACGCTTGGCCCCGCCGACTTTCAGCAGGATTACTACTCCTGGCAGGGCGGCATGCTCGGCCCGGCACACATCCTGAGCCAGAGTGCGATGTTCCGCGCGCAGAATGCCTCCAAGAAAGTTGACGGGCTGTTCTATGCCGGAGGCACCACGGCCCCGGGCGTGGGTGTGCCGATGTGCCTGATCAGTGCCGAGTTGGTGCTGAAGCGCATCCGCGGTGACCACAGCGCTGGCCCGCTGCCGGTGCCCGCCGGAAGGCTCTAACGGTGGGCTTTTTGTACCTGGCGGCGCTGCTGGTCGGCATCGGGGGCATGCTCCTGCTCGACTGGCGTCACCGTTTGTTCTTTTGGCATGACCCCGCAGTGGCGACGATCATTACCGTTGTCGGCACTGTGCTGTTCCTGCTGTGGGACTTCGCGGGCATCGCGGCGGGGATCTTCCTCCGCGGCGAGAGTGCCGCCGCCACCGGCATCGTGCTGTCGCCCGAAATGCCGATTGAAGAGCCCGTGTTTCTGATCTTCCTGGTGCTGTGCACCATGGTGATCTTTACGGGTGCTCTCCGTCTCCTCAGCCATATCCGGCGGGTGGATCGCGCATGAGCTACCCCCTGCTTGCCCTCATTGGCGTCGCCGTCGCACTCGTGGGCGGTGTCGCGGCGTGGGCATTCGCGCGTCGCGCCAGGGTCGCGCCCCGGCAACACTGGCTCGCGGTCGCGATCACCGTGCTCGTACTGTTTGTGCTGACGGCGATTTTCGACTCGATCATGATCGCGGTGGGTCTCTTCACCTACGACCCGGCATCGCTCGCTGGGCCACTGATCGGCCTGGCACCGATCGAAGACTTCTCGTATCCCCTCGCCGGGGCAGTACTGCTGCCCGCGCTGTGGGTGCTGTTCGCCCGCGGCGGAGCGGAGCGCGTGGGGGCGTTCCGCCAGTTCGTGCTCTCTTCGCGGCCGGTCAGCTGGGTGAACACCGCGTTTCCGTTCGCCGCCGCCTACCTGATGACCACCCGCGAGATCGACTGGGTGCTGGTCATTGGCTTCGTGTACTTCTTGATCCCGTACAACCTCGCCATGTACGGCATCAACGACGTCTTCGATTATGAGTCGGATCTCGCGAACCCACGCAAGGGCGGCTTGGAAGGCGCCCTGCTGGCACCCCGACTGCACCGTCCGATTCTGTGGGCGTCGTTCTGGAGCAATGTCCCGTTCCTGGTGCTGCTGGTGCTGGTCGGTGGGCCCGCAAGTTGGGTGGCGCTCGCCGTCAGCGTGTTCGCGGTCATCGCCTACTCGGTACAGGGTCTGCGGTTCAAAGAGCGGCCGTTCCTCGACTCCATCACCTCGAGTACTCATTTCGTCAGCCCTGCGGTGGTAGGCCTGACCCTGGCGGGTGCCGCGTTCACCGCTCCGCTAATCGTGCTGCTGGTTGCGTTCTTCCTGTGGGGGATGGCCGCGCACGCCTTCGGCGCGGTACAAGACATCGGCCCCGATCGTGAGGCCGGGATCCACTCGGTGGCAACCGTGATCGGTGCGCGCGCCACTGTGCGCATTGCCCTGCTGCTGTGGACGCTCGCTGGCGTCGCGATGCTCTTCACGCCCTGGCCCGGCCCGCTCGCAGCGCTGCTCTCCGTGCCGTATCTCGTGAACTGTGCACCGTGGTGGAACGTCACCGACGCCACCTCCGGTGGCACGAATCGTGCCTGGCGCCGGTTCATCTGGCTGAACTTCTTCTCTGGTTTTCTCGCAACCCTCATCCTCATCACTGAATGGAGACTCGCATGACTCCCTCGAAACGCAGCGCGCCGGCCTCCGACGCGACGCGCGACCCGCAGCGCGGCTCAGCTGCCAGCACTGAGTCGGTGCGTTCGCGCGTGCCACGCTGGTTGCGCATTTTCCTGCCCGCCATCCTCATTCTGGTGTGGCTCACCGCCGCAGGTATCGGCGGCCCGTACTTCGGCAAGGTCGAAGAGGTGTCGTCAAACGACCAGACCACGTTCCTGCCGGAGTCTGCCGATGCCACACAGGTGCAGGCGTTGCTCGGCGAGTTCAGCGATTCTGACGCGATCCCCGCCATCGTGGTGTTTGTCGGTGAGGAAGAACTGACGCCCGCGGAGCTCACCGAGATCTCAGATGAGGTTGCCGCACTCACCGAGCTTGAGGGCATCGATGAGGGCGTGTCGCCAGCGATTCCGTCTGAAGACGGGCTCGCCGTGCAGGCCTTCGTACCGATTTCGAGCGATGCCGACATCGGCGAAGTCGTGGCCGAGCTCGGCGACGAGTTGCGGGCGAATGTGCCCGACGGGGTGTCGGTGTACGTCACCGGCCCTGCCGGATTCACCTCAGACCTCAGTGCCGCCTTCGCCGGTATCGACGGTCTGCTGCTGGCGGTTGCGCTGATCGCGGTGCTCATCATCCTGGTGCTCGTCTACCGTTCCTTCCTGCTACCGGTCGCGGTGCTGGCCACCAGCCTCTTCGCGCTGTGTGCCGCGCTGCTGCTGGTGTGGTGGATGGCGAAGTGGGAGATCCTGCTGCTGAGCGGCCAGACCCAGGGCATTCTGTTCATTCTGGTGATCGGTGCTGCCACCGACTACTCGCTGCTGTTTGTGGCCCGCTACCGCGAAGAACTGCGCCTCAATCAGGACAAGTGGGTGGCGACCATGCGCGCCATCAAGGGTTCGATTGAGCCGATTCTTGCCTCCGGCGGTACGGTGATCGCGGGTCTGCTCACGCTGCTGCTCAGCGACCTGAAATCGAACAGCACCCTCGGCCCGGTTGCCGCCATTGGCATCGTGTTTGCCATGCTGTCTGCGCTCACCCTGCTGCCAGCCATCATGTTTGCGTTCGGGCGTGCCGCATTCTGGCCGCGTCGCCCCAAGTACGAACCTGAGGTCGTTGCAGCTGAGAACGGCAGCCCCAGCAAGGGCTTCTGGGCGAAGACCGCGCGTCTCGTGCAGCGCCGCCCGCGCCTGATCTGGGTGGTCACCACCATCGTGCTGCTCGTGGGTGCGCTGGGCGTCACCCAGTTGAAGGCTGACGGGGTGCCCGCGTCTGACCTCGTGCTCGGTGCCTCCGAAGCCCGTGACGGTCAGGTGGCGCTCGGCGAGCACTTCCCCGGTGGCTCCGGCAGCCCCGTGCAGGTGGTCGTGGCTGAAGACGAGCTGCAAGACGCCGCTGACGTGTTGCTTGCGAACGCGGGTATCGATGGGGTTGCGGTAACCTCCGCAGAATCCCCGAGTGGATCTGCGCCGGTCACCGAGGATGGCATCACCGCCTTCGGCCCACCCGGAACTCCGGCTCCCGCACCGACGGTGGTCGATGGTCAGGTGCTGCTGCAGGGCACCCTGGTGGATGCCGCGGACTCTGAGGCTGCAAGCGATACCGTGCGTGAGTTGCGCGCAGAGTTCGCCGATGCCGCGCCGAGCGCGCTGGTGGGCGGTGTGACCGCGACCGCGATCGACACGAACGATGCGTCGATCCACGACCGCAACCTGATCATTCCGATCATCTTGGTCGTCATCATGCTGATCCTGATGCTGTTGCTGCGTTCGATCCTCGCACCGGTGCTGCTGATCATCACCACGGTGATCTCCTTCGGTACCGCACTCGGTGTGTCGGCGCTGGTGTTCAACGGCATCTTCCAGTTCCCGGGGGCGGACCCGGCCGTGCCGTTGTTCGGCTTCGTGTTCCTGGTCGCACTGGGTATCGACTACAACATCTTCCTGATGACTCGTGTGCGTGAGGAGACCATCAAGCACGGCACCCGCGACGGTATTCTGCGGGGCCTGACGATCACGGGTGGAGTGATCACCTCGGCGGGCCTCGTGCTCGCGGCGACCTTCGCGGCGCTCGCGGTGATCCCGATCCTCTTCCTGCTGCAGCTCGCGTTTATCGTGGCCTTCGGTGTGCTGCTCGACACCTTCGTGGTGCGCTCGCTGCTGGTGCCGGCGCTCGGCACCGACATCGGGCGCACGATCTGGTGGCCGTCGAAGCTGGGCCGCGCTGAGCACGAAGAGAAGGTGGCCGCTGAGAAGGCTGCGGTTCTGGCCGCCGCCGAGAGCGCAGGGGCGGATCGCGCATGACCCGCCGGGTGGTGATCTCCGGGGCGTCGGGACTCATCGGCACAGCCCTCGTGCGCGCGCTGCGCGCTGCGGGCACCGAGGTCACCACCCTCGTGCGGCGCCCCGCGCGCGGGCCGCATGAGCTGACGTGGGCGCCCGGCGAACGGACCCTGGACCCGGGTCTCCTCGACGGTGCTGACGCGGTGATTGCGCTCGGCGGTGCGAGCGTGGGACGCATGCCGTGGACGGCACGCTACCAGCGCGAACTGTCTGCCTCACGGCTGCAGCCCACGCGCGCCTTGGCTGATGCGCTGCGCGCCCTCGGTGAGGGGGCACCCGCGTTTCTCTCTGCATCGGCGGTGGGGTACTACGGCGATGCGCCGGGGCAGGTGCTCACCGAAACCGCGCCTTCCGGTCACACCTTCCTCGCAGAGCTGTGCGTGAACTGGGAGGCAGCGGCCCGCACGGCTGGGCCACACACCCGCGTGGCGTTGCTGCGCACGGCGCCGGTGATCCACCGCGATGGCGTGCTGAAGCCGATGATGCGACTGACGGGCTTCGGCCTGGGCGGCCCGATTGGTCGCGGCACCCAACTGTGGCCCTGGATCTCGCTCGAGGACGAAGTACGCGCCATCATTCACGTGCTCGCGCACGACATTGAGGGGCCGGTGAACCTGAGTGGTCCCACGCCTGCCACCGCGAATGCACAGGGCCGGGCGCTGGCGCGGGCCATGCACCGCCCGTTCTGGCTGCCCGCGCCCGAATGGGGTCTGAAGCTGGCGCTGGGACGTGACGCCACCGAATCACTCCTCACTGCCGATGCCGATGTGCGTCCCGCGGTGCTTGAGCGCACCGGTTTCGCGTTCACGCATCGCACCGTTGAAGAGGCGGTTGCGGTCGCGCTGGCCTAGGGCGTTGCTGACTGCTGGGGCCGTGTGGGTGGGTGCGTACGCGCCCCGTCGCACGGCCTCTGCGTTAGTCGTTCAGTGGCGGATCGGCGGGTCCGGTCTCACCGACCCCCGTTGTCGGCAGATCGCCGCGGAGCTGCCCGGTGACGGAGTCCACCGCCGCACCCACGGTGGGCGGGAAGCGATCGGGGCCGAAACGGCTGCTCAGCCCGTGGCGACGAATCAAGTCACGCACGGGGCCCTTCAACTCGGCGAGTAACAGGCGAATGCCGCGACTCGCCAGGTAATCATCGAGCCGCACGAGTTCATCCATGGCGGTCGTGTCGATGTCTGTGATCGGCTCTGCGGCAATAATGACCGTGTGGATCGGCGGAGCGTCGGGGCCACGCTCTCGCTCAGCCCGCTGCACCACCTGTCGCACCCAGTGATCGAAGATGCTGCCGTTCGCGAAGAAGAGTGAGGCGTCCCAGCGCACGATGACGAGCCCCGGGATGCGCTGTGCTTCGGGGTTACGGGAACGATCGTGGTAGCCGCGTCGTTGCGGAATTCGGCCCAGCTCGGCGCGATAGGGGCGCCATGAGTGCCACACGAAGGCGACAAACGACAGCCCAATGGCGATCAGGATCCCCTCGAGAACACCGACCAGAAACACGCCCAGGAAGGACGCGATCGCGAGCACCCCGTCGCTGCGGTCAATCTTCCACATGCCGACCCCGGTGGGCTGGAAGACGGTCGCGATCGCGGTGATGACGACTGCGGCGAGCACCGACTGTGGCAGGAACTGCGTCACCCCCGGCAGGAACAGCATGAAGGCGAGTACGAGCAGTGCCCCCACTACCCCGGCAAACTGGGAGCGCGCTCCGGCAGCCTCGGCTACGGGAGTGCGTGACATGGAACCCGCGACCGGAAACCCGCCCAGCAGGCCCCCAGCGATGTTTGTGACGCCGAGCCCTGCCATTTCCCTGCTCCCGCTGACGGTTTCACCTCGACGGGCGGAGAGTGTGCGCGAAAGTACGCCGGTATCGGCGAACGCGATCAGTGCGATCGCCAGCGCCGGGCCGACGAGCCCCCATACGTCTGACCAGGTCACCCCGGTGATGGCTGGGGTGGGGAAGCCCTGCGGCATGGGGCCAACAACCGGGAGAACGGTGTCGAGGCTAAACGCCCAGGTCAGCAGCATCGCAGCCACCACGGCAACCAGTACCCCGGGTACCTTTTCCGGCAGAAACGCGCGGAAGATCAGTACCAGCGCGATCGCCCCCAGCCCGAAAGCGGCTGCAAGTGGCAACACTGCACCCTGCGCGATAGCGGTGATGATCGCCCATAGATCGGGGAGGGGGTGGTTGGAATCGATGGAAAACCCGAGCAGCTTGGGCAACTGCGAAATGATCACGATCAGTGCAATGCCGTTGAGGTAGCCGCGTCGAATGGGTTTGGAGAGCAGGTCCGTCACGAAGCCGAGGCGCAGTCCGCCTGCGGCGACCAGTACTGCCCCCACCATCACCGCGAGGAGACCTGCTAAGGCAACCGCGCGGTTCTCGCTGCCCGCAGCGAGCGGGAGCACCGCGACCGCGATCAGCGGGGCAAGCCCGGAATCAGGGCCGACCACCAGAATGCGCGACGGCCCAAACAGCGCATAGGCGAGCAGTGGGATGATCGTGGCATACAGGCCGGTGTAGGCGGGTAGGCCCGCGGCCTGCGCGTAACCCATGCCAGCGGGCACGAGGAGCGCGCTCAGCACCAAGCCAGCCCGCACATCTGGCCACAGCCAGGTGTGCTGATAATTGAGCGCGGTGCCGAGACCCGGGATCCACCGGCTGATTCGGCCCCCACGCTGCGAAGTCATGTCGTCAGAATATCTCGCCGCCATAGTGACGGGTGATTCCCTGCTGCCATGGTGTGACGAGAAACCGAAAGCGGAGTATTACCCTAGTTTCTATGCAACCATCGTCGCTTGAGCCTCGAATCGCGACATGGTCCCGGTTTCAGCCACCCCAGCGTCAGGTTGGCTTCATCGAGCGACCTCGGGTGCGTGAGCGGCTGCAATCAGCACTTGAACATCATCGAGTGGTTGTCGTGACTGCGCCAAGTGGCTTCGGAAAAACTTCAGTTGTGAGCGATTGGGCGGCATCGCAGACCGATCCGGTCGTTTGGCTCACCCTAGGAGCGTTCGATCGGGAATCACTGCATCTTGACATCAGCGTGATGCGTGCGCTCCAGGCACTCATGCGCAACCGAACTGAGGGGTTCGATCTGGGGGCGTTTGATCCCGAGCTCGGTGACGCCGCTGCTGCGTTTGACGCAGTGGTGTCCGCGATGGATGGGATGGCTGGCCGAGCGATTCTGATTATTGATGATGCGCAAATCGCCGAGGCCGAACTCCACACCGGGTTCCTTGGTGCACTGATCGAGTCGGGCCCGGAGCCGCTTCGGATGGTGATTGTTGGTACTTCGACGGTTGAACTCATGCTGAATCGAACGGTGCTGAGCAACCCGGACGCAGTGATTCGGTCTGAGGAACTTGCGTTCGACGTCGCAGAGGTAGCTTCGGTCGGGGAGGCGGCGGCTGTTGATCTGCCAGCTGAGGCGATCTGGCAAGAAACTCAGGGCTGGCCGATCGCAGTCCGTCTGGTGACCATGGCTGGGGTGAAGCCGCACGCACGTCGGCTCGCAGATGATGCCCTTCTTCAGGAGTATGTGGAAGCCCACATTCTCGGAAAACTTGACCCAGAGTTTGCGCAGTTTGTGCTGCTTACCTCGACCTGTGCTGAGCTCACAGAGGAGCTTGCTGCCGCTGTGTCGGGCAGGGACGATGCGTCCCGTCTGCTGGCTGAGTGCCGCAAGCTGGGTCTCTTCATCGATCGCTTCGATACCGAGCGTGGGCTGGTGTACCGTTGGCACGCGATCTTTGCGAAACAGTGCCGCGCGGTATTGAAGGCGACCAATCCCGAAGCATGTGTTCGTGCACATCAGGCGGCGGCGAGATACCTCGAGACCCGCGATCCACTTGTTGCGGTCGCACACTGGTTGGAATCTGGCGATCCTGAAGCTGCTGCCCAGGTGCTCCGACACCGCTGGCTGGGAGTATTGGTCGGTGAATATGCTGGAGCGCTTGATCAAGCGTGCGTGGCGCTGCCGCACGCTTTCGATGACGACCCAACGCTGCTGCTTGTCCGTGCCTGTGCACAGGATCTGATGGGGGCTCACGAGCTGGCGCGCAAGTTGTATGCGCGCGCTGAAACAGTGGCCGCATCGCTTCCCCCGGACCCGATCTACGCTTTGAATCTGCCGCGCGCACAGCTATTCCTGCTGGATGATCGCGCGGCGCTTCTCAAAGTCAGCGATATTGTGCAGGCGCAGCTCGCAACGCCTGAGGGTGGGAACTCCTTTGATCGTGCCGAACTGCTTTTTGTGCTGGGCTGGACCGAGATGCGCCTGCGGCAGCGCGCTGTACGTGCGGTTGAGCTGTTGGCTGCTGCGGTTCAAAAAGCCCGCGCGAAGGGGGATCCGCAGTTGGCAGTGCTGGCGCTCAGCCACCTCGCGATGGTGTACGCCTGGGCAGGGCGCTTCAACGACGCCCGGTCGACACTCGATGAGATCGGAGAAGTGCACCACGAAGACAGTTTGTGGTGGGCCTATGCTGGTGGATCCGCATCGGTCGCACGGGCATACCTTGCGTATTGGAATGATGATCTGGAGTTGGCTGAGCGCGAGGCACTGACGACCATTCGCAGCGGTGCCGATGCCACTGCATTTGCTGGTATCGCCCGGATGCTGTTGGCATTCACGGCTGCTGCGATGAAGAATCCCCATGCCTGCAGACGAGCGAGCCTCGAGGCGCGGGAGATCCCGGATCGTGATGTGCAAGGCATCTCGTGGCCGGCTTTCCGCCTCACCTCGCAGGCCGTGCTCGCTGAGGTAATGGGGCATAAAGACCGGGCTTTGGCAATCGCCGGTCGGTACGAGGAAGTCACCGACCTGCCTCTCGTGGTGGTCATGCTTGCGGGCATCGTGCGTCGCGCCGGTGAGCCTCTGCGGGCACTCAAGATGCTGCGCAGGCTGTCGCGCTTCGACCGGATTTCTTATGTGCGTGTTGCCCAGCTCGTGACCGCCGCGATTGCGCAGCAGCGTCTGGGTAACGATGAACTCGCGCATGACCTCTGCGAACAGGCGCTCGAACTCGCGGTTGACGAGCAGATCCGCCGCCCCTTTTGCGATGGTGATCTGGACATGCGGCAGCTGCTCTCTGGGCACGTCTCTTGGGGAACGAAATATGAGGAGTTCATCGTGGCCTGTCTCGCCCCGCGCGAGATGAGTGGCCCGCTTGCGCTGCTCTCTCCACGTGAGCGCGTCGTGTGTGAGCAGCTGCGAAGCACGAAGACGTTTGCGGAGATCGCGGAGTACCTCGGGGTGTCGATGAACACGATCAAGACCCACCAACGCTCCATCTACCGCAAGCTCGGGGTCACTTCACGGCGTGAGGCCGTGGAATTGATGACGTGACAATTCTCTCGGGCGGCTCGCCGTGTCGTGTCGTCGAGCCTACGGCTGCAGCCGGGTCACCTGCCAGGCACCTGCATCATCGCGTTCAAAGCGGAAGCGATCGTGGAATCGCATGGAGCGGCCCTGCCAGAATTCGATTGCGGTGGGGGTGATGCGGAACGCTCCCCATTTTTCCGGGCGAGGGATCTCTGGATGATCCGCGAACTGCTGCTCGTACTCGGCGAGGCGGTTCTCGAGCAGTGACTTGTTCTCGATCGGCTGTGACTGCTCGCTTGCCCAGGCCGCGAGTTGGGCGCCGCGCGGACGCCTGGCATGGTAGGCATCGGAAGTTGCCGCAGCGGTGCGTTCTGCCGTGCCGGTGATGATGATCTGGCGCTTCAGTGAGTACCAGGGGAATACTGCCGAGATGGTGGGATTCTCTGCCAGTGCGCGACCCTTGCGAGATTCGTAGTTCGTCACGAATTCAAGCCCGGTGTCGTCGAGGCCCTTGAGGAGCACGGTTCGCGAACTGAGGCTGCCGCCGCCATCGACGGTGCTGATCACCATGGCGTTCGGTTCGAAAATGTCAGCTTCTTCGGCGTCGCGCAACCAGTGTGCGAGCTGTGTCAGTGGGTTGGGATCGAGATCCTCGATCTCCAATCCAGCATCTCCGTAATCAGTGTGCCGGGTCAGACTCTGCATGCTGCCAGTCTACGGTTGCGGCACCTTCCTGCATGCTTCAGGGGTGCAGGAGAATTGGCTCCCCTCCTCGATCGCACTGAGATCGATCTCTAGTGATGGCGGCGTGACTCCTGGTCGATTACTGAGTCGAGGTCGCTGAGTCTGCGCATGCCGGCGAGTGGCTGCGCCATGCGGTGATTGCCGCGGATGCGAGGTTCGACCCGTGCGAGAAATGCCCAGTAGCCCGCGGTGAACGGGCAGGCGTTTTCGCCGAGGCGAACTTTCGGGTTGAAGGGGCATCCACCACAAAAGTCAGTCATTGAGTTGATGTAGGCACCGCCCGATGAGTAGGGCTTCGTTGCGACAATGCCGCCGTCAGCGTACTGGCTCATGCCGATCACGTTCGCAGGCATCACCCACGGGGTGCCGTCGACGAACGCCGCAGTAAACCAGTCGTTGAGCTCTTGCGGGTTGATGCCACGCTGCAGCGCCCAGTTGCCGAGAATCATCAGCCGTTGGATGTGGTGCGAGTAACCAGTGTCGCCGACTGAAGTGAGGACGTGCTTCATGCAGTTTGCCTCAACGCCCTCACCGTCGAGCGCCCACCATGACGCGGGGATCGGGTTCTCTGCGGCCAGGTAGTTGTGCTTGGCGACGTAATCGGGACCGAGCATCCAATACAGATGCCACACCCAGTCGCGCCAACCCGCTATCTGGCGCACGATGGCTTCGACGCTGCTGAGCGGCGCGTCACCTCGTTCATAGGCAGCCACGCAGGCGTCGATGACCTCGCGAGGGTCGAGCAGCCCGAGGTTGAGGGGCACGCTGAGCAGTGAATGCGCCATCACGTTATCGCCGGTGAGGCTTGCGTCTTCGAACGGACCGAAATCCATGAGCCGAGTCTCGATGAAGTCATCGAGCGCAGCAAGCGCTTCGGTTCTCGTCGCAGCGAACCGGCGGGGGCCGTCTCTCCCAATTAGGGTGATTTCACCGTCGGCCTGCCACCGCGCGAGGTCGGCTCGAACCTCGGCATCAATCTCATCCTCGACAGGTTGCCAGGGTGCTGGTAACCCAAGACTCGAAGCACCCTTCGGCGGTGGCTGTCGATTGTCATGGTCGTAGTTGAACTTCCCGCCGACGGGCTGGTGACCCTCCATCAGTACACCTGACGCTTCGCGCCAGTGGCGGTAATAGTTTTCGAGCTTCAAAGACTGTGGCTTCTTGCCCTGAGCCCAGTCGGTGAAGAATTGTTCAGTGCTGACGAATCCTCGACTGGGCAGTGTCTCGATCCCAAGTGACTCAGCTAAGGCGCGCGATCCCCACGACGTGGGATCAATTATCTCGAGTGACTCGCCCGATTCCAGGAGCGGCCTGAGAGTATCCCGGTAGTTGGCGGTCCGCACGAAGCGTGCGCGATCACCGAGCTCAGCGGCACGGTGCCTGAGCGCACTGAGTATGAGGTGCGCTTTTGCCCAGTGGTAGGGCTTTCTGGCGAGTACTGCTTGTGCCTCGATGAGCAGTATCTCGCCGCCGTCATCGAAGTGCGGACCGAGCTGATCGGCCATCAACCAACGCAGGGTGGCCATGCTCAGCCCTTACATTTCTGCGAGCAATACTTCACGTTCGGCCAGTCCCGCGCCCACTTCTTTCGCCACTCGAATTGCAGGCCACATCGTTCGCACGTTTTGGGAGCGAATCCGTTTTTCGTTTGCGCGATGCGAGGCATTCCCCGAGATTAACTTATGACGTCTGGTAGGCGGCGACTCCATCGTTGGCGGCTGCTGAGTTCTCGTTGAGTCCGGGGTTGAGGCTGCCAAACTGACGGCATCCACCACTTTCGGCCACAGGTCTGTGAACGCGCACATGCACAGGCGACTCCAAGTGGCCCAATGCCCGCCCATGGCCCCAGATATGACAGATGTCTCGCGACATGTGAGACACATGTCGCGAGACATCACAATGGTGCGCCCCGAGGGATTCGAACCCCCGACCTTCTGATCCGTAGTCAGATGCTCTATCCAGCTGAGCTAGGGGCGCATGTTGTTTTACCAACCACAGAGACATTACCGGATGTCTGATCGAAATGGAAATCGAGGTCGACTGCCGCGATTGTTGCGCGAGAAACCGGTGCAGGTGTCGCTCGACCACAAGGCATCAATCACGATGCTGACGGCAGTCTCGTGGGTCCGTGAACGGTGCTCAGGTACGCTGGCGGGGTGACCAACGCTTCAGCAACCTCACCCGACAGCGCCGCCACAGCTTCAGCACTGGCTCGGGCTGAAATGCTCATCCACGAGATTCCTGATTACCCTGAATCCGGCATTCTGTTCCGCGACATCACGCCGCTGTTGGCTGATGGTGAGGCGTTGCGTGCAACAATCAATGCCCTGCTCGCCCCGTTCACGGGCTCCTTTGACGTGATCGCTGGCATTGAGGCGCGTGGCTTTCTGCTCGCCGCGGCTGCCGCGGTCGCCGCTGGCACCGGCGTGGTGCCGATCCGCAAAGCAGGCAAACTCCCCCGGCCAGCCGTCTCCGTCGACTACGCGCTTGAATACGGCACCGCCACGATCGAGATGCATGCCGATCTTGCTCCTGGCACGCGAGTCCTGCTGATCGATGATGTGCTCGCAACTGGCGGCACCCTGGCCGCCGCGCGTGAAATGCTCGACCACCTGGGCTATCCCGTCGCAGGCACGGCGGTGCTCTTCGAAATCGCGGGATTGGGTGGTCGCGAGGCGGTGGGCGATCCACGCCTGCACACCGTCTTTCACAGCTGAGCCGCAACTCGACTGAGCGAAACCGCAGCAGCGGGAGACGTGCGCGACAATGGGGGCATGACTGCGAGCGCCCTCTCTGCCGGTTCACACGCCTTCTTTGCCGCACGCGACCAGCTGCTCGCCTGGGCTGACGACCCCGCCCGCGCACGCCGCGAGTTCCGCTGGCCTGCGGTCGGCGACGACTTCAACTGGGCGCACGACGTCTTCGACGTACTGGCCGAAGGCAACGACACAGTTGCGCTGTGGATCGCCGAGTCAGGTCGCCCCGATGTCACCCGCACCTTCGCTGAGCTGCGCCGTCGCAGCGACCAGGTCGCAAACTGGTGGCGCGCCCAGGGCGCCAAGCGCGGCGACGTCGCCATGCTGATGCTTGGCAATCGGCTTGAACTGTGGGAACTCATGCTCGCCGCGCTGAAACTCGGGGTGGTGATTCTGCCCACTTCGGTCGTGCTGAGCGCGCACGAACTCGAAGATCGCGTCGCCCGCGGGCAAGTGCGCTGGGTGTTCGCGGCCGCCGAAGACGCTGTGAAGTTCGCTGAGGTGCCGGGCGACTATCGCCGCGTGGGGGTCGGCTTTGATGCTGCAACCCAAGATCAACGTGCCGCGCTGTTTGACTGGCTGCGTTTCGAAGAGTCGAGTGCAGCGTCGCACGCGCCGATCGCTCGCATCACCGCGAGCACCGATCCGGCGCTGATCTACTTCACCTCTGGCACGACGAGCCTGCCCAAAATTGTGGTGCACTCGCACACCAGTTACCCGGTCGGTCACCTCAGCACGCTTGCGTGGATCGGTGTGCGCCCCGGCGACACGCACTCGGTCGTCAGCGCGCCAGGCTGGGGGAAACACGCCTGGTCGAGTTTCTTCACCCCGTGGAGCGTCGGCGCCACCATCTTCGTCGCCAACTACGCGCGGTTTGACGCGGATCACTTCGTCGCCGAACTTGACCGTGCCGCAGTCACCACCTTCTGTGCGCCGCCCACAGTGTGGCGCATGCTGATTCAGCACCACCTGGCGAAAAAGCCCGCTGTGCTGCGCGAGGTCATCTCCGCGGGGGAGCCACTCAACCCTGAAGTGATTGCGCGCATCGCAGAATGGTGGGGCCTCGAGATTCGCGACGGCTACGGCCAGACTGAAACCACGGCGTTGATCGCGACGATGCCAGGTGAAGCGGTAGTGCCCGGGGCGATGGGCCGACCGCTGCCGGGCGTTGACGTGGTGCTGCGCGACCCGCTGACGGGCGCCGAAACCGATGAGGGTGAAATCTGTCTGCGCCTGGATCCACCCCCCACTAATTTGATGCCGGGGTATTTCGGTGACGCGCTGGCCACCGCGAAAGCGATGCGCGATGGCGTGTTCCACACCGGCGATGTCGCGAGTCGCGGCGACGACGGCGTGTTGACGTTCGTGGGGCGCACCGACGACATTTTCAAGGCGAGCGACTTCAAGGTGTCGCCATTCGAGGTGGAGAGCGCGCTGCTGGAACATCCGAGCGTGGCGGAGGCCGCCGTGGTGGGAGCGCCCGACGACACACGACTGAACGTCACCAAGGCCTATGTCGCGCTCGCCGCCGGGGTGCCGGCCACCGCCGACAGCGCACGCGACATTCTGGCGCACGCGCGAGCCACGCTCCCGCCGTACATGCGCGTGCGTCGGGTCGAGTTCTGTGAACTGCCCAAGACAGCTTCAGGCAAGATTCGTCGCGTCGAGCTGCGGCAGCGCGAGGTTGCCGCGCACGCTGCGGGCGAGCGGATCGCCACCGAGTGGCGCGAAGAAGACTTCCCGGGACTGAAGGGCTAGCGGCGAACTTCCGTAGCTACGCCGCGTTGGGATCTGGCTGATGCACCCCAAACACGTTGTGCTCGGTGTCGAGAAAGTATCCCTGCCACGCCATCCCGGGCAGCGCAGCCTTTGGCAGCGCGACTGTTCCGCCGGCGGCGAGAATGCGTTCGGCGGCATCATCGAATGAGTCGACACCGATGGTGAGCACCGCGCCTCCCACCAGCGCACCCGGTTCCGGATTCGGCCCCTGTCGCTGCATGATCGCACCGTTGATGCCCGGGCCATCGCCGGTGGTCACGCCGAAGTACGGTATCCCCGCGTAGTCTGTCCAGTCTTCGGTCTGCCAGCCGAACGCTGACACATAGAAGGCAACGGCGCGAGCTGGGTCTGCCGCGTGAATTTCGAAGTGGATCGGGCGTCCGTGCGGCGCGCTGCTCTCGCTCATCGGGTGCTCCTCAGCGTTGAGTGGCGTGGTCGACGTTGCGATTGCGTTACACGACGTCATAGTCACCGTAACATGTCGCTGCTCTCCGCTAACGTGGCAGTGTGATCGTGCTGTGCGGCCCTTCCGCCGTGCGGCGAACGAACCGTAGATCCGGGTCGCTCACCCGGTACGAACCTGAAGGAGTTGGCATGTCTTTGCGAACTGAAGCTCGAGGTCGGACCGGCCTGCGCCGTGTGCTCACGGCCGCTGGTGCGGCTGTTGCCGCGCTCACGCTTGCCGCATGTGCCGGGGGCACTTCGGCCCCCGCCGAGCCGGTCAATCTCGTCGACACCGGCGCTGAGCTCGACGAAATCACCGTTGCGCTGCCCGGCTCACTGGCGAATCTCTACACCGGGGTTGAGGCAGGCATTCTGAACTACTACGTCGCCTCAACGGTGCAGGAGGGGCTCGTGGGCCTTGACGAGACCGGTGCCGTGGTGCCGGCTCTCGCTGAGTCGTGGGAGACCCCCGACGAAAACACCTACGTGTTCCAGCTCCGTGATGACGCAACCTTCCATGACGGCACCCCGGTCACTCCGGAAGACGTGGTGTTCAGCCTGCAGACAGCGCAAGACGAGACGCTGTCGCCGAGCCTGTCGTGGTACCTCTACAACATGGCAAGCGCCGAAGTGACCGGAGAGAACGAAGTCACCGTCACCACCACCGATCCGGATCAGGCGTTCCTGAAGAACCTCACCACCGCTGGTTCTGCCTTCATTACCTCGCAGGCGTACTGGAATTCCGTGGGCGGCGCAGTCGGCACGAGCGACTCGCTGCTGCTCGGAAGCGGCCCCTACCAGGTCACCGAGTTCCAGCCAGACTCGCACGTCACGCTTGAACGCAACGACAACTGGTGGGGCGGCACCCCCAAGGTGAAACAGATCAATATCGAATTCGTCCCCGATGAGAACACGCGTCTGCTCGCCGCGCAGAAGGGCGACATCGACATCGCGTTCAACGTGCCGATTGGCCAGGTTGATCAGTGGAGCGAGATTGAAGGCGTGCGCGTCGAGAACGTCAACGACCTTTCCTACGTCGGCCTGCTCTTTGACCAAAACGTTGAGCCGTTCGATGACCCGAAGGTGCGCGAAGCGATTGCGCTCGCAGTGGATCGCCAGACCATCGTCGACCGTTTGCTGCGCGGCTACGGCGAGGTGGCAACCACCATCATGACCCCGGAATCGATTGAGGCTGTGGTGGGAGGCGCCGAAGAGGCACGTTCGCTGCTCGCTGGCGTGACGCAGCACGATTTCGATCTGGAGGCGGCACGTGCCGCCCTGGCTGAGTCGAGCGCCGCTGATGGTTTTGAACTCGAACTCACCTTCCCGAACACGGGGCCGCAGCTGGGCACCGCCGCGCAGGCGATCGCAGAGAGCCTCGGCGAGATCGGCATCGACGCGTCGGTGAAGGAAGTTCCGATCGAGACCTGGCTGGCCACCATTGGTGACGGCGAGCATGGCCTGAGCTACATGTGGTACTTCTCTACGACCGGTGATCCGGCCGAGGTACCCGCATACCTGATCGGCCCGGAGAACCCGAACGGTTTCGTGAGTGAGCAAGCCGCTGAGCTCCTTGCCGCGTCGAACGCTGCGGCTGACCCGCAGCAGCGCGTCGATCTGCTGCTCGAGCTCGAAGAGCTCAGCGCCACCGACATCGTCAATCAGCCGCTGTGGTGGGGCCAGTCGGTGACCGCATTCACCAACCGGGTGGGTCTCGCTGACTACAGTGCATTCTCATTCGTTGGCCCGTGGGGCGCCAAGCTCTTCGCGGCAGAGGTAGCTGAGTAACCGTCCCCGGTCGCGATTCTTGTGAGCACCACTCTGACTCCCGCACGCCAGGCTTCGCGCGCCCTCGCGCGCATCCTGGCGCTGCGGGTGCTCGGGGTGGTGCTCATTCTGTTTGTGATCTCGTTCTTCACCTTCGGCCTGATGTATCTCGCCCCCGGTGATTTGGTAAAGAACCTGCTGGGGAACCGTCCGACGTCTCCCGAAGCGGTCGCCGCGATCCGCGAGCAGTATCGTCTCGACGATCCCTTCCTGGTGCAGTACTTCAGCTGGCTCGGCAACGCGCTGCAGGGTGATTTCGGTACCTCGGTGCGCATGCAGCAACCGGTCACCGCGGTCATTGGTGACCGTGTTGGCCTCACCGTGGCGCTGTGCCTGGTGGCGTTCGTGATCGCCGCGCTGGTGGCGATCCCCCTGGGCGTCTTTAGCGCGACGCGCGCGGGATCCACCGTGGATCGCATCAGCAGCGGCGTCACCCTTATCGGCCTTAGCGCTCCCACCTTTGCGCTTGCCCTGCTCCTGCTGTATCTCTTCGCGTATTTTCTGCCGATCTTCCCGGTCTACGGTGGTGGTAGCTCACCGCTTGACACGCTCTACCATCTGACACTGCCGGCGGTGATTCTCGCGGCTGGGCTCGGCGCGATCCTCATGCGCATGACGCGGGCTGCGATGATTCGAGAGCTGGGCAGTGATGCGATCGCTTTCGCCCGTGCACGGGGTCTTGCCGATCGTGAGGTGCGGTGGATCGCACTGCGCGCCGCGGCCATCCCCATCGTGACCGGCGCGGGTCTCGTGCTCACCTTCCTAGTCGGCGGCACCATCATCGTCGAGACGATCTTTGCGCTGCCCGGGCTCGGTTCGCTGCTGCAGGATTCGGTGCTGTTTAAGGACATTCCCGTGGTGCAGGCACTGACACTGGTGGTCGCTGGCGTGATTGCGGTGATCGCCATCGTGGTCGATGTGAGCTACCTCGCGCTTGATCCGCGCGTACGCACTCGGGAGTTTGCGCGATGAGCGGGCAGCACGAAAGCGCAGGAGGCGTGCGCACCGGGGGCTCTGCCGGCGAGGCGGCAGCATCGCCCCGTGCGGCTACCTCGCGCGGCCTGTCGCCGCGCCTGTTGCCGCGCGGCCCGAAGCCCGCGTGGAGCGTCGTGGCCTCGTTTGTGCTGCTCGGATTCGTCGTGTTCGCGGCAGTGTTTGGTGGGCTCATCTTCCCAGAGGCCACCAAACAGAGCATTCTCGACTCGCTGCTGCCACCGTTCGCTGCGGGTCACCTGCTCGGCACCGATGAGCTGGGGCGTGACGTGTTCGCGCTGCTGGTTGCGGGCACCGCCTCTGCGGTGGTCGGCCCCCTGGTGATTGCACTGGGGTCGATGACGATCGGCATCGTGCTGGGCACACTCGCGGGCTACCACCGCGGCTGGCTTGACATGCTGATCAGTCGCTTCAGCGACGTGCTGCTCGCATTGCCGGTGATGCTGCTCGCTATCGTGGTGGCTGGGATCTTCAACGCCGGGTATTGGTTGACTGTCGCCCTCCTTATTCTGTTGTTTAGTCCCTCTGACATTCGCATTGTGCGGGCTGGCGTGCTCGAGCAGGCACCTCGCCCCTACGTCGAGGCGGCGCAGATGCTGTCGCTGTCGCGGTGGCGGATCATGTTCGTGCACATCGTGCCCAACGTGTGGCCGCTGATCATCACGAACTTGCTGCTCAACACCGCATTTGCCCTCGTCACGCTGTCCTCACTGTCGTTCCTGGGTGTGGGTGTCTCGCCTGGCACCGCAGACTGGGGCCGCCAAATCGCAGACGGGCGCGGCCTGATGGCGGATAACCCCGCCGCCTTGCTCGCCCCGGCACTGTTCATTGTGCTGGTCTCGATGGCCATCAATGTGGTGGGGGATTGGTTCGGCGAGCGACTCGAACGGAAGGGCATCCGGTGACCCCGTCCGTGGTGGATCCTGCACGTCTGGGTTTGCAGGTCGCGAACCTTGCAGTGACCGGTCCTGCGGGGGTGATTGTGCATCCGCTTGATGTCGCGGTGCCACCGGGTCGCACCCTCGGCATCATCGGTGAATCCGGCTCTGGCAAGACCATGACCGCCCGCGCCCTCACGGGGCTGTTACCGTCCGGGGTGACGGCCAGTGGGAGTTTCGCGGTCGATGGCCACACGGTCACCCTGCCCGCGCAGCCGAGTGACTGGCGCCAGGTGCGGGGGCGTCGCATCGTGCTGCTGATGCAAGACCCCTTCACGAGCCTCAGCCCCGTGCATCGCTGTGGTGCGCAGATCGCGGTCACTATTCGGGCCAGGATCGCGGCGCAGCGGGGTGTCGATCGCGCGAACGCGGTGCGGCGCGATCGCAGCGTGCGTGCTGCGGTGCAGGAAGAGGTGGCGCAGCGTCTCGCCGAGGTGAATCTTCCCGCCGAGATAGCACGCGCCTACCCCAGTCAGCTCTCTGGCGGTATGCGGCAGCGGGTGGCGATCGCCGCCGCGCTTGCCGCGCAACCCCGGGTGCTGATTGCCGACGAACCCACCACCGCGCTCGATGCAAGCAACCAGGGCGAGGTGCTCGATTTGCTGCTCTCGCTGCAAGGGGCGCACGACATGAGCCTGATCCTGGTCAGTCACGACTTGGGAGTGGTCAGCGGTCGCGCCGACGAAGTGCTCGTGATGCGGCACGGTGAGGTGGTCGAGCGTGGATCCGCCGCTCGCGTGCTGACCCAGCCCGAGCACGCCTACACACAGCAGCTGCTCAGCGCGAACCCCAGCATCGCCGACCTGGACATCACCCCGCAGGCTGCGGCAGCCGAGTCCGCAGCGGGCGGTGCGGCACGCGATCCACTGCTCGTCGCCACCGGCATGACGAAGCGATTTGGGCAGACGCAAGCGCTCGCGGGTGTCGACATCGACGCGCACGCGGGCGAGGTCGTGGCTGTGGTCGGCGAGTCTGGCTCGGGCAAGTCAACCCTGGCGCGTTGCATTGCCGGGCTCGATGTGCCTGACGCGGGCAGTGTGCGGCTTGCCGGTGCGGTGTTGCCTGCCGGGCGTCGGGGCCGCACCCCGCAGCAGATGCAGATTGTCTTCCAAGACCCGTATTCGACGCTGAATCCGGTGTTCACTGTCGAGCAGACCCTGCGCGAGGCGTTGCGCGTTGCGGGGCGGCCAGCTTCTGATGTTGCTGAGCTACTGGCCTTGGTGGATCTGGGCCCGGAGTTTGCAGACCGTCGGCCAGCGCAGCTTTCGGGTGGGCAGCGGCAGCGTGTCGCCATCGCCCGCGCGCTGGCACCCCGGCCGCAGCTGCTGATTTGCGATGAATCGGTCTCGGCGCTTGACGTGTCGGTGCAGGCGCAGATTCTCGCGCTCATTGCGCGGCTGCGCGACGAACTGCAGCTGGCCGTGCTCTTCATCACCCACGACTTGGGCGTGGTGGCGCGCGTCGCCGATCGTGTGGTGGTGCTGCAGGGCGGGCTGGCGGTCGAACGGGGTGTGACTCACGCCGTGCTCACCGCGCCGCAGCACCCATACACGCAGCTGCTAGTGGCAGCAGCCCGCGCCGACAGCATTTCTCACGAGCCCTAACACCCCAGGAGCACCCACCATGACCTCTCCCTCTCATGCCGCAGATACTGTCACTGTCTCGAGTGAGCCTTTCGTCGTGCTTGGATCGGAGGCCGCGCACCGCCTGGGTCGGGAGCGCACGGCGCTGTGGTCGGTGGATCGCGCGCTGTTTGCCCCAGAGGTGTTTCGTGCCCGCCGCGCCGACGGTGCGCTGGCTGCTGCGGCCCTCGTGACCGCTCGCCGCGGCAGCGCATACCGTAAGATCGTCGACCTATGGTGCGCTGACGCCGCGGCCGAAACTGCCAGTACCACGGCCCCGGCAAGTGTTCCTGCTGATGCCTCTGCTGCGCGACCCACCGCAGCGCGACTCTTTGACGATGCCGCATTCGGTGCGGTGCTCGACGCAATTATCGACGCGCAGCCAGCCGAGGTGATCGCGCTCAAGTTCGAAGAGCGCCCTGCGATTGCACCGCTGTGGCCTGAAGCCTTGGCGGCACTCGCCGCTCGCGGCTTCGTGCCCGACCCCCTGCCGGTGCACTCCGTCGAATCCACCCTTGGCGGTGTGCGCGGCTTCACGCGGTGGGCAGAGCGGGCACCGCGATCCACTGTCACGTACTACGGCCAGACCACCGATGTGACCTGTGGCGCGGTGACTGCGCTGATGGCGCTCGAAACCGCGGGAGCGGGGTTACTGGCGGCTGAGGATCATGCCCACAACCGCAGCATCGAGATTGAGCTGTGGCGCACTGCGACCAACATGCCCGCGATCGAGCCCATCGGTCTGGCCGTGTCGACGGCGCGGGCCGCCGCTGAACGTCGCGTGCCGCTGGCACTGCCCCGGGTGTACCTGAGTTCCCCCAGCCCGGTGCTGCTCGAGTGGTTTGACGGTGACGATTACCAGCTGCGTGCGGATCTGCAGGCGGAGTCTGCGGTGCAGGCGGCTGAACTCGGCATCGAGGTGGTGCGCGAGTGGATCAGCGTTGCCGACATCGTGGCACTCGTGCAGGCCGGCAACTTCGTCTACCTGCTCATCGATCTCACCCTGATGATCAACGACCCGACACCGCACTGGGTGCTCGCGCACGACGTTATCGACGGCTGCCTGATCATCGATGACCCGTGGGTGGAGAAGGAGCACGGCGAGACCTGGGTCGATACCCACCACCTGCCGCTGCCGTTTGCCACGGTCGACGAGATGACCCGCTGGGGTGAACCCGAGCCGTACCGCGGTGTGGTGGTGGTGCCGCGCCCCGAGAGCCCTCTCGAATCTCGGAGATAACCAGATTCTCGGATTGATCGAACGAGTTCGGTCCGAAGCTGTGTATTTTTCCGCAGCAGTGGATCGGGGCGGGGCCCGGGCCCGCTGGGTGAAGGCCTAGCCTTGCACCGCCGCGCGTTCTGCCTGCAGTGCGGTATAGCAGCGGGTGATGCGTGCTCGCCACCAGCTCTCGCGCTCGGCCGGTGCCGCGAATTGCTGCAGCAACTCCGGGTCGAGTTCGGGGCGGCGCAGTGCAATGCCGCCATGTTCTGGCAGCAGTGGATCCCGCGTCACATCACCCTCAAGCAGGGCAGCGGTGCCCAGTCCGCATGCCCCTGCCAGCTGCCCCTCGTCGAGGGCCGCGGCGAGGTGCAGGCCCATGCCAATCCCGACCGAGGTGTCGAGCGCGCTCGATATGACGACAGGCAGCCCCGCTTCCCGCACGATACGCAGTGCACGCGCGATGCCACCGAGGGGCTGCGCCTTGATCACGAGCAGGTCTGCCGCCCCGCTGCGGGCGACGGCCAGTGGATCCGTGGCCTTGCGCACGCTCTCGTCGGCGGCGATGCGCACGAGAGGCGTATCGCCCCCCAGGCGCTGCCGCAGCGCACTCAGCTCGTCGATGCTCGCGCACGGCTGTTCTGCGTAGTCCAGGTCGAATTCGGCGAGTGCGCACACTGCGGTCGCGGCTTCGTCGACCGACCACCCACCGTTCGCGTCGATGCGCACGCGCGCCGTGGCTCCGAGTGCCTCGCGTGCGGCGCGCACCCGGGCGACATCGTCGGCGAGGGTCTGCCCGCGCTCGGCGACCTTCACCTTCACGGTGTCGCACCCCGGAAAGCGTGCGAGCACCGCGGGTACTGACGCGGCTGACACCGCGGGAACGGTGGCGTTCACCGCGATCCACTCGCGCTGTGGCTGCGGCAGGGTGCCCCAACCGAACTCGATCGCCGCGGCCAGCCAGTGGGCTGCCTCAGCGTCGTCGTACTCCGGGAAAGGCGAGAACTCGCTCGCTCCCTGCGGGGCGTCGAACACGACCGCCTCGCGCACCGAAATACCGCGAAACCGGGTGCGCGTTGGGATGGCCACGATGTGTGCTGACGCGAGTATCTCGGCGAGGGGAGGGAGCGGGGCGTGATCCACCCCCTCATCTTCCCACTGCGGCAGCAGCGAGGCCTGATCTGCAGCTGTCTGGGGCAGCCGTTCGCGCTCACTGGCTAGGCTGGGGGCATGAACGCACAGGCGCCCCGACAGGTCTCTGACATCTTCGATCCGAGTGTGTGGCAGCTCGCCCCGGGAGCCGCCGAATACACCGACATCACCGCGCACCTCAGCCTGGACGGGCGAATCGCGCGCATTGCCTTCGACCGGCCCGAGGTGCGCAACGCGTTTCGCCCGCACACCGTCGACGAGTTGTATGACGCACTCGAGCGCGTGCGGGTCAACCCGCGCGTCGGTGCGGTGCTGCTGACCGGTAATGGGCCCAGCCCGAAAGATGGCGGTTGGGCATTCTGCTCCGGTGGTGATCAGCGGATCCGTGGGCGCGACGGCTACAAGTACAGCGACGCCGAAGACGCCGTGGGCCCCGAAGCGAGCGCCCGCGCCGGGCGGCTCCACATTCTCGAGGTGCAGCGGTTGATCCGCTTCATGCCGAAGGTGGTGATTGCGCTGGTGCCAGGCTGGGCGGCGGGAGGCGGCCACTCGCTGAACGTGGTGTGTGACCTGTCAATCGCCAGCGCCGAGCACGCGCGCTTCAAACAAACCGATGCCGACGTGGGCTCCTTTGATGCGGGGTACGGCAGCGCCTACTTTGCGCGCCAGATTGGGCAGAAGAATGCGCGCGAGGTGTTCTTCCTCGCCCGCGAGTACTCCGCGCAGCGCGCCTACGAAATGGGCGCCGTGAATGCCGTGGTACCGCACGCGGAGCTCGAGGCCACCGGCATTGAATGGGCCCGAGAAATCCTCGGCAAGTCGCCGACCGCGATCCGCATGCTGAAATATGCCTTCAATGCAGTGGATGACGGTCTGGTGGGGCAGCAGCTCTTCGCGGGGGAGGCTACACGCCTCGCTTACGGCACTGATGAAGCCGTTGAGGGGCGGGACTCCTTCCTGCAGAAGCGTGACCCCGACTGGTCTCCCTACCCCTACTGCTTCTAGCGCTGCTGTTCCCGCCTCTGATGCCTGCCGCGCTTTCCCGCGTTGAGGTGTTGCGTCAGTCTGGTCGGACATTTCACTTCAGTCGGGCGAAAAGGCTCCTGCAGATCCGACCCGACTGAAATGTCCGACCTTGGTGGCGGTGGCGGGTGCGCGTGCCGGGCCCGCGACACACCCCTGGTTCGACATTGCCCGGTGGATCCCGTAAACTCTTCCGAGGTAGTTGACTTCTGCCAGAATTTTTTATGCCCGCAGTGCCTGAGAGCTCTCGGAAGTACAGAATTCTCAGGGGGTACTCCATAGGGCGGTGGCGCAATTGGTAGCGCAGCGGTCTCCAAAACCGCAGGTTGCAGGTTCGAGTCCTGTCCGCCCTGCCACACCTCACATCCCGGCGCGAGTCGGGGTGCGGGGCAGATGAAAGGACGGCTACACGTGAGCACCAACGAGATCGACGAAACCGGTGGCGGGGTCGTCGAGCGCGCGAAGGCTGACCGTGCGGCGAAGAAGTCCTGGTTTGGCCGGGTGATCCTGTTCATTCAGCAGGTCATCGCCGAGCTGAAGAAGGTCGTCACCCCGACCCGCAAAGAACTGATCCGGTACACCCTCGTGGTGCTCGGCTTCGTTGTTGTGGTCATGGCATTGATCTGGGTGCTTGACCAGGCCTTCGGCTGGGTCACCGTGTTCATATTCGGAACACCGCTGTAGCACCGCGATCCCGCAGCCGCCGACCGCGATCCACTATCGAAAGCAAGAAACTCAGATGACGAGCGAGAACAGCACCAGTCCCGAGGCCGAGCTCGACGCCGCCCTCGACGCGTTGGCGAACCAGCCAGACCCCGAGGTTGACGCGATGGTTGACGACGCCCTCGACATCGACACCGCTGAAGAGGCCGCCGCGGCTGCCTTCGCGATCGCCGATTCCGAAGAGGTTGCCGAAGCTGAGGCTGGCGAAGAAGCCGTCGAGGAAGACCCCTACGCGAAGTTCAAGCGCGAGCTGCGCACCAAGCCGGGCAAGTGGTACGTCGTGCACAGCTACGCCGGGTACGAGCGCAAGGTGAAGTCGAACCTGTGGAACCGTCGCGAGACGATGGGCGCAGTCGACGACATCTTCGAGATTCAGGTCCCCATGGAAGAAGTCATGGAGGTCAAGAACGGCCAGCGCAAGATGGTCACCCGCGTGCGTATCCCCGGCTACGTGCTGGTGCGCATGAATCTGAACGAGAACTCCTGGTCCGTCGTTCGTCACACCCCGGGTGTCACCGGCTTCGTGGGCAACGCACACAACCCGGTTCCGCTGCGCTTCAATGAGGCCTTCGAGATGCTGAAGAGCACTGTCGAGCTTGAGCCTGCAGCGACTGCCAAGGGTAAGGCTGCGGCGACCGCGGTTGCCGCTGGCAACGTTGAGATCGATTTCGAAATCGGCGAGACAATCACCATCAAGTCCGGCTCCTTCGAAGGTCTGCCCGGTACGATCAGCGAGATCAACCCGGCGAGCGGCAAACTCACCGTGCTGGTGTCGCTGTTCGAGCGCGAAACCCCGGTCGAGCTCAGCTTCGACCAGGTCACCAAGATGCTCTAACTGCGATGTTCGCTGGTGGATCAGCCCGCGCGCCGATCCACCGCCGCATTGCGCACAACTGAAGATTTCCGTGGGCCGCCAGCCCACGGTTACCGCTTCCGAGACCGACTCGGTTGCGGGAGAGACCGGTGAGAGTCCGGTTTCGAGAGAGGAAACAACATGGCTAAGGCAAAGAAGGTCACGGGTCTGATTAAGCTTCAGATCCAGGCCGGCGCCGCGAACCCCGCACCCCCCGTGGGTCCTGCGCTGGGTCAGCACGGCGTCAACATCATGGAGTTCTGCAAGGCGTACAACGCTGCCACAGAATCTCAGCGCGGCAACGTGATCCCGGTTGAGATCACCGTGTACGAGGATCGCTCGTTCACCTTTGTGCTGAAGACCCCTCCGGCCGCTGA
>CAZTBS010000013.1:0-46200 GCA_964612125.1 uncultured Leucobacter sp.
AGCGGTGTAATCTCCGCTACGTGGCTCCGACCGGCATCGATCCGGTGACCTTTCGATTTTCAGTCGAACGCTCTACCAACTGAGCTACAGAGCCAGGTGTCACATGGAGTGCCACCTAGATGAAAGAGCCCTTCCGAAGAAGGGCTCATCATCTGGCGACCCTGACGGGACTTGAACCCGCGACCTCCGCCGTGACAGGGCGGCGCGCTAACCAACTGCGCCACAGGGCCATGTTCTATTCAGTTGTCGTAGTGACCCCAACGGGATTCGAACCCGTGCTGCCGCCGTGAAAGGGCGGTGTCCTAGGCCGCTAAACGATGGGGCCGGGAAGTTTTCACTTCGTGGGCTACCGAGAAGTAAGCTTACGACGAAAATGGATCCCCGTGCAAATCGAGCCCCACTTTCGGCGAGTCTCGTTGCAAACACTGGCAACTCGGCCCACCGAACAGTCGAAGGCCTACCCGCCGATCGCCTTCTGCAGACGTGCCAAAGAAATGTTTTCGTGCACCATCACACCCTGGTCGGTGCGCTGCTCAAGGGTGAACCCCAAGCGCCCCTGCCGCAGCACACCGATCAGGTACGGCTCCAGCGGGTTCCAGAGCATCCAGGTCGGCTGGCCCTCGCTGTTGTTCCCCAAAAACGTGGTCTCGATCTCCCGGTTGCCGAAGCGTTGCACGGCAGGTACCAGTGCACGCGTCGAGAGAGTGACGACACCCCTGTTTGACTCGCTCAACTCACTCATAGCTCGATCTTAGTCACCCAGTTTGCATCAGGCACCAGCAAGGAACGCAGCAGAAATACGTGCCAGCGCATGCAGGTCGTCAACATGCGCGAGCTCACGCGCCGAGTGCATGGACAGCAACGGCACCCCGACATCGACCGTACGAATGCCTAACCGCGCCGCGGTCAGTGGCCCGATCGTCGAACCACACGGCACCTCGTTGTGCGACACGAATTCCTGCGTGTGTACCCCTGCCTGCAGTGCGCATCGGCGCCACAGCGCCTCCCCCAGCGCCTCCGTTGCGTAGCGCTGGTTCGCATTCACTTTCAGGATCGGACCAGCCCCCGCCAATGGCCGCACCCGCGGATCGTGCTTCTCCGGGTAATTCGGATGCACCGCATGCCCGGCATCGGTTGACAGACACCACGATGCGGCAAGCGCGCGCGCACGATCCTCCACCCCCGCTCCAAGTCCGGCCTCGAGCCGAGTGATGACTTCCTTCAAGAACGGACCGCTCGCCCCCGAGCGTGTCTCCGACCCCAATTCCTCATGATCGAAGGCAGCAATCATGGCAATCGAATCGGGCGCAGGCTCCGTCTCAAGGAGGGCCACCAGGCTCGCGTACACCGCCGACAGGTTGTCAAGTCGCGGCGAAGCGAAGAGCTCCCCGTGCGCACCGATCCGCTCGGGTGCCTGCGTATCGGCGAGCCGCACATCGATACCCGTGATCTGTTCGGGCGCGAGCCCTGCCGAATCGGCAAGGAGTGCCAGCAGTGACACCGGGCCCACCCCAACAACTGGTTGCGTGTGGCGCTGGCGGTCCAGCACCAACCCCTTGTTCGCATCGCGATCGAGGTGGATCGCGAGCTGTGGAATCCGGGCCACCGCGCCGGTGCGCACCAGGTGCTCAGTGCCATCAATCGTGACAACTCGACCGACAACGGCCAAGTCACGATCGAACCTCGACGCCAATCTGCGCCCAGCCTTCCGTCACAAAATCAGGCTGCGGCTTCACCACGAACCCGGGCGAGTCTGTGTGGCTACCGATCACTCGCACGGGGCTGGTCGCAGTCACACGTTCCCCCGCGCGCCACGCGATCAGCGCACCGTCTCGACGCACGAAGCCACGCGACCCCCCGGTGACAGGCACCCACTCTGCGGTCTCGTCATGTGCCGTGAACCCGGCAAGCTGCAGGTGTTGCGCCAGCGCGTGCGCCGCGTGATACGAACCTGGCGAATCCACTACGAACTCCGCGAAACCCTCGATGTAGGCGTCTCTTTCCACCATTAATCCCGTCATATCCGCCATCCAACCAGACTCCTCACACCCCACTTCACCGACAAACGGTGGCGACCGCTACTGCGAGCCGATCACCACGCCCGTGCGCAGCGTCGCGAGCCGCGCCAACATTGCTGCCACCGCATCTGGATCAGGCAGACGATGCTCTGCCAACGACTCAGCGTCTCCGACTCGCACGCCCACGTCACCCTGGGTCAGTACCCGCAGCGCATCTTCATCGGTCACGTCATCGCCCACGAAGAGCACTGGGGCACCAGGGAGGCCTGCGCGAATCCGCCGCAGCACCGCTCCTTTATCTGCAAAACTCACTGAGAACTCCCGCACGCGCTTCCCCGCGCGCACATGCACCGGCGGCCCATCAAGCATGCCAGCGCGCACCGCATCAGTCAGTTCATCCAGCAGTCGCTGCCCCGCTTCGACGTCAGGCACCAGTCGCACGTGCACCGCAAACCCAAACGGCTTCGACTCGATCCAGGCCCCGGGCACCGCGCGCACATGCTCCTCAAGCAACACGCGCAACCGTCGCAACTGCAGGAGTTCATCAACGCTCGGGGTCGACTCCTCGAGTTCTGCGTGCGCGCCCAAACCCAATAGTTCGGCCCCGTGGGATCCGGCAATGATTCGCCCGGCGAGGTGCACTCCGGTTTCGGCGAGACTCTCAATCGAACGGCCAGACAGCAGCGCCACCCGCACCCCCGGTGCCGACTGCAGCACGTCGAGCGCCTGTTCGGCACGGGGGTGGATCCGCGCATCCTCCGGCCGCGACACAATTGGCGCGAGCGTGCCGTCAAAGTCGCAGGCAATCAAGATCTCCGGCTCCGCTGCGAGCCTGCGCACCGCATCATCCAGGTGCCGGGGGATAAAGATCGGCGCGGTGATGGGGCTCACTCCTGACTGCTCAGCCGGCACGGTATCTCGATGATGCCCACCGAGCGCGCGCAGGAAGTCGCTCGACCACCGCGACACATCGTTGCGAAACACCGTGCGACGCAGCGAACGCATGCGCCGCCGTTGTTCATCGTCGGGCATGCGCAACGCTGCAAGCAGGCTGGCTTTCAGCCCATTAGTGTCGTGCGGATTCACCAGCACCGCTCGATCTAGCTCGTCTGCGGCGCCGGTGAACTCGCTCAGCACGAGCACCCCGTGCTCATCATGGCGACAGGCTACATACTCTTTGGCGACCAAATTCATACCATCGCGCAGCGCGGTCACCACGAGCACGTCGGCCGCCAGATACAGCGCCGCCATTTCTTCCCGGGGCACCCCCTGATGCAGATACACGACCGGGCTGTGACCGATGGTGCCATGATCACCGTTGATGCGGCCGACGGTCACCTCAATCTCGTTACGCAGCAGCCGATAGGCCTCAACGCGTTCACGGCTCGGGCTCGCCACCTGCACCAGCGTCACTTCGTGAGCAGCAACCTCCCCGTCGTTCAGAAGCTCAGAGAACGCTTTCAGCCGGTGGCGGATCCCCTTCGTGTAGTCGAGGCGATCCACACCCAGCAGCAAACGTGTCGGGTTGCCGAGTTCAGCGCGAATCTCGCGCGCCCGTTGCTGAATCGCGGCACTACGTGCCAGCCTGTCGAAGGCCGCTGCGTCGATCGAAATCGGAAATTCCTGCGCAAGCACACTCCGCCCACCGGAGGCACGCTCCCCATTGCCGCCCTCACTGTTTCCGTTGACACTCTCACCCGGCAGCATCACCACGTTGCCGTTCGAAGGGGCACCCACAAAGCGTCGCACCGCCGCACGGAAATTCGCGGCATCTGAAACCCGCTGAAAACCGACCACATCGGCGCCGAGCATGCCCTCGAGTATCTGACGTCGCCACGGCAGCTGCCCGAACAAGCCGAAAGCCGGAAAGGGGATGTGCAGGAAGAACCCAATCCGCAGGTCGGGCCGAGCCTCCCGCAACATTGCTGGCACGAGTTGCAGCTGATAGTCGTGCACCCACACTGTGGCGTGCGGCTCCGCTACCGCGGCTGCCGCCGCCGCAAACCGGCGGTTCACCGCAACGTAGCGATCCCACCATTCGCGATGATAGGCAGGCGGTGAGATGACGTCGTGGTACAGCGGCCAGATCGTGTCATTTGAAAACCCCTCGTAGTACTCCGCGAAGTCTTCTGCGTCTAGTCGCACGGAGCACAGCTGCATGGCGTCAAGCGCAAACGGAGCTAGTTCCTCGTCGACACTGCCAGGCCAACCCACCCACACGCATCCGAGCTCACGCACCACGGATTCCATCGCGGTGACGAGGCCTCCCGGGGAGGTACGCCAGCTAACGCTGCCATCCGCGTCCGTGACGCGATCCACCGGTAGGCGGTTTGACACCACCACGAGTGACCCTGCGGCCTGAGCCGCACGTTCCCCTCCGGTAGCGTGCACGAGCTACTCGCTCTCGTCCCCGGCTTCGGTGTCTGTGCTGGCTCGCGGCGGCACAAAGGCAGTGGCAAATTCCGCGAGCAGGCGTGCCCCGAATCCCGTAGACCCGGTGGATCGCCACAGCTCGTCGCGCTCGGCCTGCATGGTGCCGGCAATGTCAAGGTGGCCCCACGGCAGTCCATCGACGAACTCGTTCAGGAACAGCGCCGCGAGGATCGCTCCCGCGTACTGACCGCCCATATTCGAAAGGTCGGCGACATCGCTCCGCAGCTGCTCACGGTAGCGGTGGTCAAGCGGCAGGCGCCAGATGTTTTCGTCAGTGGCATCGGCGGCAGTTTGCAGCTGCTCGGCCACTGAATCATTGTTCGCCAGCATCGCTGCGGTGCGCGTGCCGAGTGCCGCCATTGCGGCACCGGTGAGGGTCGCCAGGTCGACAATCGCATCGGGCCGACGCGCCTCCTCGGTAGCGAGCACGATACCGTCGGCAAGCACCAGACGCCCCTCAGCGTCCGTGTTCTTCACTTCGACCGTGGTGCCGCCGCGAATCGTGAGCACGTCTCCGAGCTTCGTGGCACTCCCCGAGGGCATATTGTCGGTACACATCAACCAACCGGTCACGACATTCGGAGTCTCGAGTTCTCGCAGGGCCGTCATCGCCGCGAACACGCCTGCAGCGCCCATCATGTCGAGCTTCATGGCCGCGTGCATGGCATTCGAAGGCTTCAGGCTAATGCCACCTGAGTCGTACATGATGCCTTTACCGACCAGCGCCAGATGCGGCGTGTGCTCAGTAGCGGCTGCTGGAACGTAGCGCAGCTTCACCATGCGCGGTTCTTCACTACTGCCAGCGTTGACACCCAGCAGACCGCCGCACCCCAAATCGATGAGTTGCTGCCGGTCAAACACCTCCGCTTCGAGACCGAACTCCGGCGCCAAACGGGCAACCGTATCGGCGAACTTCGCGGCGCTGAGGTGGCGAGGCGGGGTGTTCGCGAGGTCACGCGCAAGACTCGCGGTGCGGGAGAGGATGAGTCCTCGCGCGATCCCCTGCTCGGCTGCTTCGGCGCTCGCGCCCACAGCGACAAGGGTCACATGCTCCAGCTGTACCGTCTTCGGGTCTGCTTTGAGAGCGTCAAAGCGGTAGCGTGCCAGGATCGCACCCTCGGTCGCAGCCTGCGTTGCCGCCGCTGCGCCTACTGCACCGCTATCGACGACCTCGGTCAGGTCAACTGCAATCCGCCCTGCCTCATGCGCGGCACGCGTAAAACTCGCCACAGCATCGCGCACCTTGGCTGGAGTGGTAAGCCCCTCACCAACACCGACGAGTACGCGCAGCGGTACACCCGGCAGCGCAAGCGTTTGCCCGGTCTTCCCCGCGAAGCCCGCAGCTTGCAAGGCTTCTCGGTCGAGTCCAGCGGGCACTGCAGCGGGAAGATCACCTTCAGTAGCAACGAAGACCGCAACGGCTTGTGCGTCTGCGGTGTCTGCAGAGAGAGAAACGGAGATCTCGCGATCGAGCGACGGTACCGGGTTGAACGCAGGATCAATCACGACTGTCATACCTCCACCCTAGCCCGATCAGACATGGGTGTGGTTGACGACGAGGCACGGCATCCGCAACCAAACAGGGGCGAGTTCGTCATCACGAAGTTGTTGATCAGACATGGCGAGGTTTATCAGCAGGTTCTCACCAAGTCACTTTGCTTGCTAGCGTTTCTCCTCGGCCTTGGCACCCCACGGCCGTACCCGGCGCACGGCGCCACACACAGCTTCTGGAGGACTCGCGTGAACGAGGTCAATCTCGCCAACCCGCACGAGTACGATCACCAGCACAGCTCCTCCGCGGGCACGGGTTGGTTGCGCGCCTCGGTATTCGGCGCAATGGACGGACTGGTCTCGAACGTCGCTCTCATCACCGGTATCGCCGCTGCCGGGGCAAGCGCCGGAATCATCGCAATTACCGGCATTTCCGGCCTCATCGCCGGCGCCATCTCGATGGCATTGGGCGAATACACGTCAGTGCGCACACAGAATGAACAGCACGCCGTCGAGGTGCAAACCGAACGCGATGCACTGCAGCGAAACCCCGAAGGCGAAGAGGCCGAACTTGCGGTGATGTTCACCAACCTGGGCATGGAACCCGACACCGCCGCCGCTGCCGCGGCGCAGGTGCACACCAGCGGTGAACAAGCCCTGAAGGTGCACCTGGCTCATGAACTTGGGCTGCACCCCGATGAACACCCTTCGCCGATAGTCGCCGCGGTCTCCTCGCTCATCGCATTCAGTGTCGGCGCTATCATCCCAGTGCTGCCCTTCCTGCTGGGATTTGGCACCCTGTGGTGGGGGCTCGGTTTCGGCGGATTCGGTCTGCTACTCGCGGGCTACCTGGCCGCGAAATTCACGAGCAGGCACCCGCTCGCGGGAGCCCTGCGGCAACTGGTGTTCGGCGGCGTTGCCGTGGCAGTCACCTATGCCGCCGGACTCCTGCTCGGCGTCTCAAGCTTCGCATAGCTCCAAACCGGCATACGCTTGTCGGGTGCCCGCTTCTTCAGACTCACTTCCGGCCCTTCGGTTGGGCTTCGTGCGCGGTGTTGCACCCTCGAAATGGGCGAAGCGCTGGGCAGAGGCGGTTCCGTCGATTCCGCTCGAACTCGTGCCGCTGCCACCCTCTGGTCGACCCGATCCCGGAGATGCTCCGCTCGATGTGATTCTGGAACGCGTGCAGCCAGGCGCGCACCCACACACCGATGGGCCAGAACCGCGGCACGCCCTGCGCCTCTACCGCGAGGCGGTCGCGCTGGTGGTTCCTGCCGACCACGAACTCGCACAGCACGCCAGCGTGGATCGCGACGCCCTTGCGCTCCTCACCTTGCTCGCGCATCCGGCGCATGGCCCGGAGTGGCCAGAGGCTGCGCGCTGGGCGGATCCGACGTGGATGCCGCCGCACGCACAGGCGGCGCTCGACCTTGTCGCCACCGGCGCTGGCGCGATCTTGCTCCCGTTGCCTCTCGCGCGGCACCTCGCACGCAAACGCGTACATGCCGTCATTCCGGTAGTCGATAGCGAACCACTGCCGGGAACAGAAATTTGGGCCAGTTGGGCCGCGGCGCGCGACGCTGGCGACGTACAGCAGCTCGTGGGCATCATGCGTGGCCGAACCGCACGCAGCCAGCGTCCGGGCGCCACGACCGCCGCCGACACACCGGTTACGAAATCCACACGCGCAACCTCCGTGCAGCGTTCCTCCAAAAAAGCCGTTCTGCCGAAGAACTCCCGCGGCGCGCAGCTGCAAGCCGCAGCTGAAAAGCGCGAGGCAGCGAAACGAGCTCGTGCGCAGCAAAAGAAGCGCGGTCGCTAGACATGCCGGAGCTGGCAACACTGCCGTGGGTGGTGCTGGGTGTCGGTGCGGCACTGATTGGCATTTCGAAGACCGCGATCCCCGGCCTCGGCACCGTCGCAGTTGCACTGTTTGCTGCTGTACTGCCGGCACGCGCATCAACGGCAGCCATTCTGTTACTGCTGATTTTGGCCGACGTGTTTGCCCTCGCCATGTATCGGCGGCACGCCGACTGGCCAACGCTGCTGCGTCTCTTCCCCGCGGTGGTAGTTGGCCTACTGCTGGGAGCAATCTTCTTGGCGCTGGCAGATGATGCGTGGGTACGACGTGGCATCGGAGTCATCCTGCTACTCCTCATGGCCGTCACGGTGTGGCGCAGGTTCCGACCGCTGGGCGCACCGCGCGGTCCCCTCGGGCAGCGCCTGCAGCGGTGGGGCTACGGCTCACTGAGCGGCTTCACCACGATGGTGGCAAACGCTGGTGGCGCTGCCATGTCGATGTACATGCTGGCGGCCCGGTTCCCGGTGCACGCATTCCTAGGGACAGCAGCATGGTTCTTTGCGATCCTCAACCTCAGCAAAGTGCCGATTTCACTGGGACTCGGGCTGATCACACCCAGCACACTGCTGCTCGACCTGCTGCTCGCTCCAGCGGTGGTCATCGGCGCTTTACTTGGCAAGTGGATCGCCGCTCGCATCAAGCAACAGGCCTTTGAATGGGCGGTGATCGGCTTCACCACCCTGGGCGCGATCTATCTCGTACTGTAACGAGCAGCCAGAACCGAATCGCTCAGCACCACGCGGAAGACCGAGCCGCAGAAACGCCTCTCGGCGGAAGGCCGCTCGAAGCGGCGAAAATTGGAGCCCGGGGTTACTGCGGCCCGGCGCCCCCAGTGTAGCGCGGGTTAGTCAATCGTGCCGTCGCGCCAACGACGTGCACCAGCGTGGAGTTCCTCCGCAAAGGTCGCGTATCTCAGCGCACGTGTCGTCAGCTCTGCGGCATGACTGTCATCGACTTCGTCACGGCTGTCGGCCAATTCGGCTGACCCGAGCGACATGACGCGGCAATAGCTCGCGGCTCGTTCCAGCGCGACGGCAACATCACCGGTGAACACCCCGCGCAGCAGTGCATCACAGAGCTCAGCAATCGATTGCGGGCTGACCGGTTCCGCCGCACCCGCCACGACCGGGTCAATCGTGACCGCAACCGCCTGACCGGCACGGAACAGCGCAGCAGTGCCTTCAGGATCTGCCTCAACGATGCGCCGCAACAGGTAGACCCGCCACAGCACGCCAGCCAAGGAATGCGCACCCGCACTGGCCCACAGCTCAGCAATGTCATCGATGCCGTCACCGGCAGCAAGCTGCAGTACGCGCGCCACCACCACTGGATCGGCAACGTGACGCACGCGGTCAAGCAGTGCCCACGATGTCTCCTGCGCCAAGCGGTGCGCGGCACCAGGTTCATCAGAGCCAATGATCCAATCGAAACTCGCTGAGGGCTGCAGCACTGGCCTCTGGTAGTCGCGCATGTTTCCCTCCTGCGATCGATGACGGCGCGAGTCTACGCCTCCGCCATGGCAGGACCGCGCACGATCCACCAAGCGAAACCATATAGAATTACAATTCGGGCCTGTAGCTCAGTTGGCAGAGCATCGGACTTTTAATCCGCGGGTCGCGGGTTCGAGCCCCGCCGGGCCCACAGTGAAACACACAAACACCCCCGTCTCGCGCATCGCGCTCGGCGGGGGTGTTTGTGCGAAGAGGGAAAGTCGCGCACCCTGCACGCGTGTGTCGTCCAGATACACTGAACGTCCGGCTTACTCCCGCTCGGTAACCACCACGGTGAATTCGAGGGGCTGAATGCCACCCTGATCGTTGATCATTGTCACCTCGGTGGATCCAACAGCCAACGCAGTCACTCCGGGGTTAAATTCAGCACTGCCATCGTTGCGTCCAGGGGTGAATTCGGCGACAGCGGGATCGGCAACCTCACCCGAGTAGCTGTCCACTGCGAGATCGCCGGTGTTGATGTTCAGCACCTGACCCACCAGCAGTTCCACCTCGGCACCCTGCAGGTCGTTTGCTTCCATGGTGACCGGTGCGATGACATCGCCACCGATCGGCTCTTCAGCCGCGTTGCTGCCGCATGCAGCC
Organism: uncultured Leucobacter sp.; assembly: GCA_964612125.1. GTDB lineage: Bacteria > Actinomycetota > Actinomycetes > Actinomycetales > Microbacteriaceae > Leucobacter. The sequence continues at coordinate 9,900 of CAZTBS010000013.1, forward strand.
AGCGTGGTCGAGAGAGCAAGCACAGACACGAGGGCGATCCACTTATTTTTTGTCATAGCGTCAGTTTGACACCACGACCCGCCGCTTGGCGAGTCACAGTTTCCTATGAGCTGCACAGGCTTCCCGCATGAGGACACCGTTGTGTCCACGCCACTCCTGCGACCGCAGCCTTCATCTAGACTGCGTCCAACGGAAAACAGCAGCGTCCGCATCGGCAACGGCATCGTGCTCACGGTCGGGCTCATTACGCTGATCTGCGTGCTCGCGCTGTGGTTAGTTTCGCTGCAATTTGCGGTGCTGATCGTGCTGTTGTGCCAGGCAAGCCTGGGTCTGCCGGTGACCGTGAGCTCGGTGGTCACCAAGCTCACGCGGTTCGCTCGCAAGCTCGTGCGCCCTTCCTCGCTGCCATTGTCGTTCTACCTGTTTGTGCTGCTCCCACTGACTGGGTTTGGCTTCACGAGCGTGTTTGCGCAAGGGATCGCGATTCCGTCCTTCATCACTGGCGAGCTCCTGAAGAGTGCAAGCAGCGCAGTTGCGCTCACCATCTTCATGGTGATGCCACGATCCTCAACGTCAGACTTTCGCTCACCGTGCCGGTATTTGTGCTTACTGACGCAACCGGAGGAAAGGCTCTTACCGAGAGTTGGCGGCTCACGTGCGGGCGCGCGGTGCTGCCCCTGATTGCGGCAGTCATCACAGTGCTTGTGGCCGCGAGTATCGGGTCGCTCGCCCTTACCGTCGGTGCGCTGGTGCCCACCGCACTGACCGACGAACTTGCACCGGAAGCTTCACCCGTGGTCGCCGCGGTCAGCCTGGGCATCGCGCAGGTCCTGGGAATACTCCTGACAGCGCTCATGGTGTCTCTCATTGGCGCAGTGTTGCTCGCGCACCTGTCCCGGTACGCTGCGCGACTCTCATCACCGCTCACCCTGCAAGAGCTCCACCCGACTCACACCCCGCACTCTCGCCCACGTGCGGCAGGCGTGACGCTCGCTGCCGCAGCGGTGGCACTCGCGGTGATCCTGAGCGCAGCTGCGGTGCCGACGCTACAGCGACTCTCCAGCGAACCAGACACTCTGGTGCTCGGGCATCGCGGGTTCAGTGACGGTGGTGTTGAGAACACTCTGGGCGGCCTCGAGGCGGCGGCAGCAGCCGGTGCGGATTTAGTGGAGATGGACGTGATGCAATCGCAGGACGGTCGGTTCATCGCAATGCACGATGCCAACCTTGCGCGACTCGCGGGCATGAACATGGCGGTGAAAGATCTCACCTCCAACGAGCTGACGCAGCTGACCGTGCGAGACCTAGCGGGGAATGAAGACACCATTCCGAGCTTTACGGAGTACGTCACACGCGCAGATCAACTTGGCATGCCGTTGCTGATCGAAATCAAGCTCGGCGGGGGCGACACCGCCGACCACGTGCAACGTCTCGTCAGCGAGTTGGAAGGGCTCGGCCTACTCGAGCGCAACATCTATCACTCGCTTGATGCTGCCAGCGTGTCGGAGCTGAAACGGTTGCGTCCTGATCTCACCGTGGAGTACACGATGGCCTTCGCAGCCGTCGATGTGCCTGACACCCCTGCCGACTTCATCGTCATCGAAGAGTGGTCAGCCACGCAAGATATGCAGGACTCGGCAACTGCCGCTGGCCTCGGTTTCTTCGCATGGACGGTCAACGATGAGAAAGGGATGCGAGAACTCCTGCGTCGCGATATTGACGGGATCATCACCGATCACCCCGATGCTGCGCTGCAGCTCAGAACCGAAATGCAACAGCAGCAGGGTCTCGCGGACACTCTGCTTGATGCCCTGTCGCGCTTCGTGCTGGTGTTCTAGCCTTCGCTTGCGGCTTGCCGCTTGCGCCGAATGTTGCGAATGAGCCGCGCGACGATGAACCACATCAGCAGAGCAAGAATCAGGATGACAATCGCGTCGGATAGCACCCCGCTCCACTGTTCGAGCACCGGGCGAATCGCCGGGCCGAAGGCGTAGCCGAGGCCGATCCACACGCCGTTCCAGACACCCGAGCCCAGCAGTGTGTATGACACGAACTTCACCAGCGACATGCGCTCGATGCCAGCGGGAATTGAAATAAACGAGCGTACGAGTGGCACACAGCGGCCGAACAGCACTGCGGCACCACCCCAGCGCTGGAAGAACGCCTCAGCGCGATCGAAGTCTTCGTGTTCCATCAGTGGGACCTTGCCGACCACCCGTCGCGTACGCTCGCGCCCAAAAGCGGCACCGATCGAATACCAGATCAGCGCCCCAACGAGTGCCCCCAGGGTCGCCATGGTCCAGGCGAACCAGAAGTTCATGCGCCCGTCGTAGGCAAGAAATCCTGCCCCCGGAAGAATCGCCTCAGACGGAATCGGCGGGATGAAGACCTCAAGCAAGACCGCCAGGCCCACTCCTACCTCGCCCAGGCTGTCCATCAGGCTCAGCACCCAACCGATGACACCGTCATACTCAGGGGCTTGAGAAGCCTGGGCGAGGCGAAGCGCGAGCGCGATCATTGAGTCCGTTCTGCCATTTCGACGACGTTCTGCAGCAGCAGTGCGCGGGTCATTGGGCCAACCCCACCCGGGTTCGGCGAGAGGTACCCCGCCACCTCAGCAACCGCTGGGTCAACATCGCCCACGACACGGCTCTTACCGGTATCCGGGTCTACCTTGCGAGACACCCCCACATCGAGCACGATGGCACCGGGCTTCACGTCGGTGGCCTGCACGATGCCCTCAACGCCCGCCGCAGCCACGATCACATCGGCGCGCCGCAGCTCCGCACCCAAATCGGTGGTGCCGGTGTGGGTGAGTGTGACCGTCGCGTTGTACTCGCGACGCGTAAGCAGCGGCCCAATAGGGCGACCCACGGTGACCCCGCGACCCACCACAACAACGTGCTTTCCAGCCCAGGAGATGCCATTGCGCTCTACGAGTTCAATCACACCGCGCGGCGTGCATGGCAACGGAGAGGTGATCTCACTATTCGCGTTCAACACCAAACGCCCCAAGTTGGTCGGGTGCAGGCCGTCCGCATCTTTTTCGGGATCGATCTTCTCGAGGATGCGGTCGGTGTCGATGTGCTTCGGCAGCGGGAGCTGCACGATGTACCCCGTGCACTCGGGGTTCGCATTGAGCTCATCAAGCACGGCCTCGAGCTCTTCCTGAGTCACCGACTCCGGTAGCTCGCGCTTGATGGAGGCAATCCCGACCTCCGCGCAGTCCCGATGCTTACCGGCGACATACCACTGTGAGCCAGGATCCTCGCCGACGAGCACGGTGGCGAGGCCAGGCACGACACCGCGCGCCGCGAGCGCGGCAACGCGATCAGCGAGTTCACGCTTGATCGCAGCCGCGGCTGCCGTACCGTCGAGACGCTGCGCTACCACTGCTCGAGGCCGGGGTAGAGCGGGAAGGCATCTGCCAGCGCGGTCACCCGCGCACGCAGGGCTTCCAAGTCTCCGGACTGCTGCAGGGTCAGCGCAATGATGTCAGCAACCTCTGCGAACTCGGTATCGCCAAAGCCACGCGTGGCGAGCGCCGGAGTACCGATACGCAGGCCGCTGGTCACCATTGGCGGACGCGGATCAAAGGGCACCGAGTTGCGGTTGACGGTGATGCCGACCTCATGCAACGCGTCTTCAGCCTGCTGCCCGTCGAGTTCGCTCTTGCGCAGATCGGCAAGCACCAGGTGCACATCGGTGCCCCCGGTGAGCACATCCACGCCTGCGGCGCGGGACGCTTCACTGGTCAGCGCAGCCGCCACCAATTTCGCGCCCGACACAGTGCGCTGCTGGCGATCCTTGAACTCGTCAGTCGCAGCAAGCTTGAACGCAGTCGCCTTCGCAGCCACCACGTGCATCAGCGGCCCGCCCTGCTGTCCGGGGAACACGTTCGAGTTGATCTTCTTGTACAGCTCGAGATCGTTGGTCAGGATGAAGCCCGAACGGGGGCCGCCGATCGTCTTGTGCACGGTCGACGACACAACATCCGCGTAGGGCACCGGGTTGGGGTGCAGGCCCGCTGCGACCAGCCCAGCGAAGTGAGCCATGTCGACCCACAGCGTCGCGCCGACCTCGTCAGCGATCGCGCGGAAGGCAGCGAAATCGATCGTGCGCGGGTAGGCAGACCAACCCGCAATGATGACCTTCGGCTTGTGTTCGAGTGCCTGCTGGCGGATGACATCCATGTCGAGCAGGAAGGTGTCGGGATCCACCCCGTACGAAACCACCTTGTAGAGCTTGCCCGAGAAGTTGAGCTTCATGCCGTGGGTGAGGTGCCCGCCGTGCGCGAGTTCAAGACCGAGGATGGTGTCGCCAGGCTCGGCAATCGCCGAAAGAACTGCCGCGTTCGCTGATGCACCAGAGTGTGGCTGCACGTTCGCGTATGCGGCGCCGAACAGAGACTTGGCGCGCTCACGCGCCAGCTCCTCGGCGATATCTACGTACTCGCACCCGCCGTAGTAGCGGCGCCCCGGGTAACCTTCGGCGTACTTGTTGGTGAGCACCGACCCCTGCGCCTCGAGCACCGCACGCGGCACAAAGTTCTCACTCGCGATCATTTCAAGAGTGGATCGCTGCCGGGCGAGCTCGTTCTTCAGTACTTCGGCGATCTCGGGATCGACGACCTCAATGGGCTCGTTGAAGAAAGCGGACTGGTTCGACATCACTGCTCCTCACAATGTTCACCGGCGCAACGTGCACCGCTTTCGCGAAGCTTCCGGAACACGGGGTGTTCCTTCCGCAATTCGCGCAGCCCAGGCGAGCGGCCTTTGAGTTTCGAGATGTCGTTCCCCCGTGGTTGTCCACGTATTCGCCAGTCACGACACGCTTCAGAATAGCAAAGTTCACCCCGAACATGCCTGAGCGCGGTGCACAGTTCCGCACCCGCGCGCCGCAGCAGCGCGACTACTCGCGCACGTGATCGAACAACTCGGTGGAGAGGTAGCGCTCCCCGGTGCTCGGCAGCATCACCACAATGGTTTTGCCCGCGTTCTCTGGGCGCGCCGCTACCCGTCGCGCCGCTTCCAGCATCGCCCCCGACGAAATACCGACGAGCAGTCCCTCCCGCGCGATCGCCTCGCGCGCGGTGGCGATCGCCTGATCCTGCTCGATGCCGAGGATCTCGTCGGCGAGTTCCAGGCGCAGCACCGGCGGCAGGCCGTTGCCGCCGATGATCCCCTGGATCTTGTGCGGCTGGAACTCCCCGCCGGAGAGCACCGGCGCCTCTGCGGGCTCGACCGCGATCACCTGCAGCTCGGGCTTGCGCGACTTCAGGTACGCGCCCGCACCGGTGAGCGTGCCCCCGGTGCCCACGGCCGCAATGAAGACGTCGACGGCCCCCTCGGTCGCTTCCCAGATCTCCGGACCTGTCGTGCGCTCGTGCACGGCGGGGTTCGCGGGGTTTCCGCCCTGTCCCGAGAGGAACGCGCCCGGGTTCGCCTCGAGAATGCGGCCGGCCTCCTGATTCGCTCCGGCCATCGCCAGCGGGCCCGGCGTCAGCACCAGCTCGGCGCCGAGCGCGCGCAGCAGCGTGCGTCGCTCGAGCGACACATCATCGGGCATCACGATGATGACGCGGTACCCGCGCACCGCGCCGATCCAGGCCAACGCGATCCCGGTGTTGCCACTGGTCGCCTCGATGATGGTGCCGCCGGGCTGCAGACGCCCGTCGGCCTCAGCCGCTTCGATGATGGCGAGCGCGGTGCGATCCTTCACGCTGCCGCCGGGGTTCGCCGATTCAAGCTTCGCCAGCACCGTAACGCCCGGCACGTCAATCACCCGGTTAATGCGTACGAGCGGGGTGTTACCCACCAGCTCGGTGGCGTCAGCGGCAATACGAGGACGGTTGGTCATCAGCACCGGCTCACTTTCTCGATCTGGAACACACAACGCACAGGTGTTCGCACAGTAACGAGTACACACTGCGAGAGGCACCAGCGCCAACTCCAGCCGTCGTTTTCGGTAACACGACTGCTTGGTGACGACTCGCGCGCGGGTGCGGTGCCACCCCGAAACCTGGGCAGATCCACTACCCTGGTGCGGGTGACCAGCACCGACACCGTTTCCACACAATGGGTACTGACCCTCAGCTGCATCGATGGCCCCGGCATCGTGCACGCGATTAGCGGCGCCGTGGTCGCCGCAGGCGGCAACATCGCGGAAAGCCAACAATTCGCGAGCCATGACACCGGTCGTTTCTTCATGCGGCTGCAGGTGGAAGCAGTGGCGCAGCCAGAGACATTCGAGGAGCGTTTCAGCTCAGCGTTGCGGCCGGTCACCGAGCGCTACGCCATGACCTGGCGACTTGACATCGTGGGTCGCCCCACACGCACGCTGATTCTGGCGAGCACTGCCACACACTGTGTCAACGATCTGCTCTACCGGCAGCGCTCGGGCCAACTTCCCATTGACGTGCCGCTGGTTCTCTCGAATCACCGCACCGTGCAAGACATTGCCGATTTCTACGGGGTGCCGTTCGAACACCGGGTCGTCGACAGCCCCGCCGCGAAGGCTAATTTCGAAGCCCGGGTGCTTGAGGTCGTGGAACAGCAGCAGATTGAGCTGGTGGTACTGGCACGCTACATGCAGATTCTGTCTCCCGAACTGTGCCAGGCGCTTGAAGGACGCGCGATCAACATCCATCATTCGTTCCTGCCCGGCTTCAAGGGGGCCAACCCCTATCGCCAGGCGCACGGACGCGGCGTGAAGTTGATCGGTGCCACCGCGCATTTCGTGACCACCGACCTCGACGAGGGTCCTATCATCGAACAAGCCGTCACACGCGTCGATCACTCATACACCCCTGAACGCCTGCAAATGCTCGGCCAGGATGAAGAAGCCCGCACCCTGCGCCGCGCGGTGACCTGGTTTGCTGAGAACCGCATTTTGCTAGACGGTGACCGCACGATCATCTTTCACTAGCGAGTTCGGCACCCACTGAACCCGCGGTGGATCACCGCGCAGCGAGCGACGGACCCGGGCCTGGGGTTCTCCTCTCAGCGCAGGTGCTCAACGTCTCCTGCGTTCACCACGAGTTCGCCGCCGGTGGGGAGATCCACCAGCAGCGCACCGTCATCACCGAGTCCCAGCGCACGCCCGTCCACCTGCCGATCACCCGGCAGGTGGACGCGCACCTCGCTGCCCAGCGTGAGCGAATGCCGGAGCACCAGCTTGCGAGCAAGCTCGGGCTGCTCCGCGGCAAGCTCAGTGAGGCGCAGCAGTTCGGTCACCACTGCGGCAAGCACGCGGTCGGCAAGCTCGCGACCACTCACATCGTCAAGAGTCTCGGCATCTCCGACGTCACCGCCCGCGGCGAGCACCGAAGTCGCACGATCGGTGGGCAGTTCCCACTCGGGAATGAGCAGGTTGATGCCCATACCCACGATGACCGAACCGTCGGGCAGCATCTCACTCAGCACACCGCACAGCTTCAGACCCGTGCGCCCGGCTTCGGCATCAGCCTCATCGCGCACGTGCACATCGTTCGGCCATTTCACGCCGACACGTTGCCCGATACCGAACAGCGGTTGCAGTGCCGCAGCTACCGCAGAGCCAGCGAGCAGCGGCAACCAGCTGACACCGAGGCCCGAGATCCCAAAGTTACGCACCAGCACCGATACCGCCAAGGCGGTACCTGGCGGGGTGATCCACTCGCGGCCGAGGCGCCCGCGGCCCGCCGTTTGCTGCGCCGTTGCGAGCACGGTGCCGTGCGGCAGCGACTCGGCGGCTGCGAGCGCACGCAGTTCTGAGTTCGTCGAATCAGCACTGTCGAGCCAGATCACACGCGGAGCCTGTTCGCGGGTCTTGGTGAGTTCCATGATGAAATAGCCTACTTCTTTGGCGATTACCTACGACGCACGGCATACGTCGCGCGCTAGGCTGGCATCCGTGACATCACAGATTCCGAATGCACCCTCGACCGCCGCGAAGATCGCCGATCATCGCCGCAAGTACCAGGAAGCCGTCGGCGACCGCGATGTAGCAGCGGCTGCCAAGCAGCATCCGCGCGGCAAGATGACCGCCCGTGAGCGCATCACGGCGCTGCTCGACCCCGGCTCATTCGTTGAATTCGACAAGTTCGTGCGGCACCGCAGCACCGCCTTCGGCATGGATGCCAATCGCCCGCTCGGCGATGCTGTGGTCACCGGTGCTGGCACCATCCACGGCCGACAGGTTGTGGTGTATTCACAAGACTTCACCACCTTCGGCGGTTCACTCGGCGAAGTTGCGGGCGAGAAGATCGTGAAAGCGATGGAGTATGCACTGAAGACAGGCTCTCCGATCCTCGGCATTCTCGATTCGGGTGGCGCGCGCATCCAAGAGGGTGTGGTGTCGCTCTCGAACTACGCCAAAATCTTCCGTCGAAACACCATGTCGTCGGGCGTGATCCCGCAGATTTCAATTGTGATGGGCCCCTCTGCGGGTGGCGCGGTGTACTCACCTGCGCTCACAGACTTCGTCATCATGGTGGATCAGACCAGCCACATGTTTGTGACCGGCCCCGATGTGATCAAGACCGTCACCGGCGAAGAGGTGGGCTTCGAGGAGCTGGGCGGTGCGCTGACACACAATAAGACCAGCGGTGTCTCGCACTACCTCGCGAGTGACGAGCTCGATGCGCTCGACTACGCCCGTGCACTGATCAGCTTCCTGCCAGACAACAACCTGGCCGAGGCACCGATCTACGACAGCGACACTGCGCTACAGATCACTGACGCGGACCGGCGCCTGAATTCGATCATTCCGGACAGCCCGAATCAGCCGTATGACATGGTGTCGATTATCGAGGCGATTCTCGACGGCGGTGATTTCCTTGAGGTGCAGCCACTCTTCGCCCCGAACATGCTCATCGGATTCGGCCGTGTGGAGGGTCGCACCGTCGGCATCGTTGCGAACCAGCCGAACCAGATGGCCGGCACCCTGAACATCGACGCGAGCGAGAAGGCCGCACGCTTCGTGCGGTTCTGCGACGCGTTCTCGATCCCGATTCTCACCCTCGTCGACGTGCCCGGGTACCTCCCGGGCACCGATCAGGAGTTCCAGGGCGTGATTCGTCGCGGCGCGAAACTGCTGTACGCCTATGCCGAGGCCACCGTGCCGCTGGTCACCATCATCACCCGCAAAGCCTACGGCGGCGCCTACATCGTGATGGGATCAAAGGAGATGGGCGCAGACTTCAACATCGCCTGGCCGACCGCAGAGATCGCGGTGATGGGTGGCGCGGGCGCCGTCAACATCCTGTACCGCAAGGAGCTCGCAGCCGCCGAGGCTGCTGGCGAAGATGTCGAAGCACTGCGCGCAGAACTCACCGCGAAGTACAACGCCGAGGTGACGAGCCCCTTCTTGGCAGCTGAGCGTGGGGAGATCGACAATGTGCTCGAGCCCGCGGGCACGCGTCTCGCGGTCATCAAAGCACTGCGCGGACTGCGTGGCAAACGCGCGGAGCTGCCCGCAAAGAAGCACGGCAATATCCCGCTGTAGCGGGTGGATCGAGGCCTGACGTGAACCATTCCTCCCCGTTGCCGCCGGATGCGGCTGCCCGTGACGCCGCAAAACGCGATGACGCCGGTGGCGCCGACGCTGCGCTGTGCGGCGATGATTTCCGTTTCGCTACCCGACATCTGAGTGACGAAGAGAAGTCTGCAGTGATTGCGGTGCTCACGCAGGTGCGCGCTGAAGAAATGGCACTGATGCGTCGCGTTGAACGCCGCGACCGTGACCCGTGGGCACGATCACAACGCGTACCCGAAGGCATCAGCGACCTGCTGCTCGAGGGCTAGTCTGGAGGGATGCGGCACACTGCGGATGAGGCACGACGACAACTGCGTGCCGCGGTCACCACAGGTTTCGCCACCGGCATCACCCGGCAGGGCGCCGCTGCCAACACGGGGCAACTGCGCCACTCTGCAGTACTCATTCTCTTCGGAGCGTTAGACCGCGTACCAGCAGCAGCATCCAAGTCAGCGCCGGTGTCTGCGGAACTCGACGTGCTGCTGACGCGCCGCGCAGACCACCTGCGCCACCACCCCGGGCAGATTGCATTTCCCGGCGGCAGGGTCGAAGCAGGCGACACGAGTCGCGCCCACACCGCGCTGCGGGAAGCCGCTGAGGAGACCGGCCTCGACCCTGCGGGGGTGGAGGTGCTGGGGGAACTTCCGGCGATCCACCTCGCGGTCAGTGACTCGCTGGTGACCCCGGTGATCGGCTGGTGGCGATTACCCAGCGCAGTTGCCGCCGATCACTCGGAATCGGTCGAAGTGTTTCGGGTGCCGGTCGCAGAACTGCTGCGCCCCTCCGCACGCGGCACCTCGGTGCTGCGCACCGATCGCGGAACCTTCAGAGGTGCCGCGTTTCGGCTCGGGCCGCAGTTTGGGAGGCATATCGTGTGGGGCTTCACTGGCATGCTGCTCGCCAGTCTGTTCGATGCGGTGGGCTGGGCAGAACCGTGGGATCGCACCCAGGAGTTTGCGATTCGCCGCTAGCGCAATTAGGCGTGCTGTGCGGTTACCCCCGCAGGGAAGGTCGTATGGGTGTCGCCCAACTGCAAGGCCAGCACCGTAGCTTTGGCGGCGTCTTCCAAGTTCAGCGCGCGGCGATACGCCACCTGTACCGACTCCCCCACCACTGAACATCCGTGATGCTGCATGACCACACAGTCGTGGTGACGCAGCTGCTCTGCGGCGGTATCGGCGAGCTCATCAGAGCCATTCGGGTAGAAGGGCGTCACCCCGATGGAACGCACATACGTGACGTGATCGAGGGTGAGCAGTCGAATCGGGCGCCCCAGACTCGCGAGTACCACAGCATGTTGCGGGTGGAGGTGGATCACGCACTCGGCGTCCGGGCGAGCTGCGTACGCCCGTTGATGCAACCGCCACTCGCTGGAGGGCGTCACAGCCCCCGAACGCACGACACCCTCAAGATCGAGCACGCAGAAATCACCGGGCGTGAGTCGATCGAGCCAGGTGCCCGAGGCGGTCACTACAAAGCGATCGTCATTGAGGCGCGCTGACAGGTTTCCGCCACTCGCGAGCACCATGCCACGCTCGACCGCGTCGCGACCGACGGCGATCAGCTCCTCGATCAGACGATCTGGGTGTCGGCTCATCTCGCTCTGCTCCTTGAGGTTGGCACATTCCTCCCTCAAGACTAGAGTCCCGCGGCGCGGAGCCCAATCCAGGCGGTAGCCCGATCGTCAGCATGCTCGAGACTCAGACCAGTGAGTGTTTCGATGCGTTGGATGCGAGCAAGCAACGTCTGCCGGTGAATCCCCAGTTCTCGAGCGCTCGCACGGTGTGCACCATGATGCGCGAGAAAGACGCGCAGGGTCTGCGCGAGTTCGCCGTGCTCGCCCGTCACTTCCTTGAGTGGTTCCAGCAGTGCGGCCAACTGCCCCACGGTCTCGTCGGCGACGTTCCGAATGACGTGCGAGACTGTTGAAATCTCCGAGTAGCGGACGACCGTTCGATCAGTTTCCATCGCAGCGCGCAGCGCCTGGTGCGCCTGCACCGCACCCTGTTTCAGACCCTCCACCGATGCCGAGCTGGAGATGCCCAGATAGAGACTTTCGCCGATTTGCGGCGCAAATTGCACCGCTTTTCTCGCTAATTCATCAGCCAAATCGTCGCGAACAAATCCCTGCATGGTGCCGGCATTGCCGGTGTAGACGTGTTCAGCGCCAAACTCATCGAGCCATCGTGAGATCATGCGATCCGTGTCAATAGTGCGCGTCTTGGTCGCGAGTGCGAACGCGGTGAGACTCGTCTCGTGCACTCCCCAGCGGCGCAGCAGCTGCGTCGCCTGGACACCGCCCTGCAGCAGGGTAGTCAGCAGGGCTTCGCGACCCAGGTTGTCGGTCACCGAAGGATTATGACTACGTAACAGCAGGTCACACAGTGCCGAGGCTTGCTGCCCGAGGTCACGGCTGCGGCTGATAGTGCGCGAACGCGACGATAACACCAGATAGCCCACCAGGTCGCGATCTGAACCGACCTGATGGGTCTGCAAGCCGGGATGGCGGATCTTCACCGGCTTCCCGAAGGCAACCGCGATCGCATCATCAATGTGCAGGCGCCCGGCCCCCGCACTCGCAATCAGCTGACCGTGCGCATCGAGCATGACCGCCCAGCCATCGATCTGCCTGGCCAGCTCGACGACCACCGCGTCGACCCCACCGCGGCGCGCCACCTGAGTGAGCACTTTCATCCCGGCAGATACCAGCCGATCCACCGCGGCCTGATCTTCGGCAAGCAGTGTCGAAAGCGCCGCGTGGAGGGCGACTGCGGGTACCTGGGCCGCGACAATGGCAGTCATCCCAATGCGCTGCAATGCACTACGCAGTGCCGCGCTATCTTCGGTCGTCACGAATACGGCACCGGCAAGCACTGTGGCGAAATCTCCGGTCGCGCGCAGTCTGTCACGCAGCTGAGCATGATCTCCGGTTACGAGGGTCGCGTAACGCGGATTTCCGATCACCACGAACTCATCGAGTCGCGCGAGACCATCAACAAGCGTGCTATCAGGCAGCGATTGGGTGAGGCACACCCCACCGATGGCGCGCTGCACCGCAGTGAGATCAAGTGCCATGGGAGAAATGTACCAATTGTTGATGACGAAGGCGTAATTCCAACACTTGGCACAGTGACACTGGCCGCAGGTGATCCCTACGATCTTCGCAGGTACGCACAACTGCGCACTCACCTGCAGACACCGAACAAAGGAGTAACGAGTGAAAGCGATTGTCTTTCGAGATCCGGACACCCCGGTCGAGTTCGCGGAGGTCGAGCTTGCAGGCCCGCGTGCCGGGGAGGTGCGGGTGAAGATCGCCGCCGCCGGGGTCTGCCACTCAGACCTGCACGTGAAGCGCGGCGAATGGGATGCCGCGGCTCCCCTGGTGATGGGCCATGAAGGCTCGGGCACCGTGGTTGAACTGGGCGAGGGGGTCACCTCACTTGCGGTCGGCGATCACGTGGTGTTGAGCTGGGTGCCACCGTGTGGCGAATGCCGCTACTGCCTGCAAGGCCATGAAGCTCGTTGCCAAAAGGTCGCGACGCTGGTCGGCCCGAAGGGCGTGCTCTTCGACGGCACCTCACGTCTGAGCACAGACGGCGAGCCCTTGCACCACTACCTAGGCGTTTCTTCCTACGCGGAGGAGGTGATTGTTCCCGCATCAGGTGCTATCAAGGTACGTGACGATGCACCGCTCGACGTGATTGCCGTGGTGGGCTGCGCGGTGGCCACCGGTGTTGGCGCAGTCATGAACACCGCTGCTGTCGAGCCCGGTTCCACGGTCGCCGTGATCGGGTGTGGCGGGGTCGGCCTCAACGTGGTGCAGGGAGCGAAGCTGGCTGGCGCCGAGCGCATCATCGCCATCGACATCGTGCCGGAGAAGACCCAGATGGCGCTGCAGTTTGGGGCAACTGATCGCATCGACGCCGGAGCGAGCGACGCTGTCGAGCAACTCTTCGCATTGATCCCCGATGGGGTCGATTATGCCTTCGACGCCATCGGTCGCACCAGCACCACGGAGCAGGCCATTCGCATGCTCGGTCTGGGTGGGGCTGCGGTCATCGTGGGTCTGCCACCCACAGGAGCCAAAGCCTCGTTCGAGCCGCTCGTACTTGCCGAGGCAGATCAGCGGATCCTCGGCTCAAACTACGGTTCGGTTCGCCCATCTATTGACATTCCGGCGCTGGTCGATCGCTACATGGACGGCCAGCTCAAGCTCGATCCGCTGATCTCCGGAAGGAGACCACTCGCTGAGGCCGCCGCAGCTCTCGACGATCTCGAAGCGGGTGGTGTCTTGCGCACCCTCCTTATTCCGTAACCCTCGGTTCACACATCACCTCATCACATCTCGAAGGAGAGATTCATGTCTAGTACCACTACCCGAAAGGCTGACGCCGGCCTACGCGAAGGGGTCATGTCGGGCCCTGAGCTCGCAGCACAAGCCATCGCCAGCATCGCACCGAGCGCGGTCATCGCGTTCACCGCTGCCGCGATCTTCCTCGGCGCAGGCAGCGGCACCATCTACGCGTTTGCCCTCGCAACGGTGGTGATCTTGTGCGTCGGATACATCGTGTCGATGTTTGCGAAGCGCCACGCATCGGCAGGTTCGCTCTACACCTACGTGGCACAGGGCCTCGGCCCCACCGGCGCATTCGCGGCAGGCGTTGCACTGCTCATTGGCTCATGGGGAATCGCAGCCGGTTCGCTCGGCGGTGCGGTCTCATACATGTCGGATCTGCTGCAGATTTTCGGGATCCCAGCTACCGGCATCGTATGGCTCGTAGTGCTCACCATCGTCATTGGCGGCTTGGCAACTTTCTTCACCATCATCGGCATTCGCATGTCGGCACGCGTGTCACTCGTGCTGGAGCTGATTTCGGTCTTCATCATCCTGGTACTGCTGGTGTCCTCACTCGTGTGGCTCGGCCCGGACGCGTGGGATCCAACGCAATTCAGCTTCGAGGGTGTTCCCTTCCAGGGCGTGGCCGCGGGCATGGTGCTCGGTATCCTCGGCTTCGTGGGCTTCTCTTCGGCAGACGCACTCGGTCGCGAAGCACGTAACCCGAAGACCGCCATCCCCCGCGCCATCATGTGGAGCGCCGTGGTCGTCGGGGTGCTGTACGTCTTCGCCGCCTACACGCAGATCGCAGTGTTGGGCGACGAGCTTGGCGAGGTCGCGAGCCCGCTGCAGGCAATCAATGACCGCATCGGCATGCCAGCGTGGTTCGCTCCAATCCTGGTCTTCGGCGTGGCTGCATCATTCTTTGCCGTTGTGGTGGCCCCGCTGAACGTGGTCGGTCGCATCCTCTACGTGATGGGCAAAGAGGGCATCGTTGCTGAGCGCTTCGGTCGCACCCACGAGAAGCATCTCACCCCTCACCGGGTCCTGCTGGTAGCTGGCCCCGCGGCGATCATCCTCGACGTCATCCTGCTACTCATCGGCACGCATCCGATGGACATCGTGGTGTGGGTCGACACGTATGCAACCTACGGATACATGGTCGCCTACGCGCTCGTCGCCATCGCCGGTGTCGTCTACACTCGTCGCGCTGGCATCCCGAACGGCCTGGTGTGGGTGTCCGCAGTGGTGTCAGTCGCAGCTATGGCCTACGTCTTCTTTGCAAACGTGTGGCCGGTACCAGCGTTCCCGCTGAACATCCTGCCCTACCTCTTCATTGCCACCATGTTGCTCGCGTTCGCGCGTTTCTGGTGGCTGAAGAAGAATCGCCCGGAGGTCATGGCTCGCGTCGGACGGACGCACACGGAGATGATGGAGGGCGTGGGCTAGGTCCACTTCCTACAGCTGAGGCCCGGGCGGATGATCCGCTCGGGCCTCAGCTGTAGGCCGCTCGGCGTACTGCTAAGCGTTGCGCTGTGCGAGCGCCGCGCGGGCGGCTTCCACCACCTCAGGCGATACGGGGTACTGGTGTTCGTCCCCGGGGAAGCTTCCGCCGCGCACCGCCTCCGCGTAAGCCGACAGACCCGCAACAATGTCGTCACCAATCGTGGCGAAACGTTTCACGAACTTCGGGATGTGCCCCTCAGTGATCCCGAGCAGATCATGGAACACCAACACCTGACCGTCTGCCGGACCCGCCCCGATACCAATCATGGGAATGCGCACCTCTGCGCACGCCAGCGCGGCGATCTCGCTGGGGACGGCCTCGGCGACCAGCGCAACGGCACCGGCTTCCTCAACAGCGAGAGCCTCGGTCACAAAACGTGTTGCAGTCTCCACCGTGCGCCCCTGCGCACGGAAGCCACCCAGCGCAGTCGCTGTCTGCGGCGTCAGACCGATGTGCCCCACCACCGGAATACCCGCCGCGGTGATCGCGCGAATACGGCTCAGTCGATCCGGCGTCGCGCCCTCAATCTTGACGGCATCCGCACCTGCTTCTTTGACAAAGCGAATCGCGGTCTCGACCGCTTGCGCGTCCGATAACTCCGTCGAACCGAAGGGCACATCGCACACCAGCAACGCCCGCGAGACGCCTCGCCGCACCGCGGCTGACAGCATGATCATCTCGTCAAGACTGATCGCGACCGTAGACTCACGACCCAGCACGACCTGAGCGCCAGAGTCACCGACGAGCACCAAATCAACACCGGCACGATCTGCAAGGCGACCGGTAGGAAAATCATAGGCGGTGACCATCACGATTTGCTCACCGCGGGCTTTCATATCGGCAAGGCCAGGAACGGTCAGGGGTGCGCGAGTCACGAAACTACCTCCGAGAGAGCGAGATCCCGGCTAGCGGATCCGCCAGCCTATGTGCTCCAGGCTATCGCGCAGGCGCAAGCCCTGGCACAAGTACCTCGTTATCGATGAGCCGCACCTCACCAACGCGCGCGGCAATCGCACACAGCGTGGGGCGCTGTACCAGCGCAACTTCAGCGAGCGTGTCCGGTTGCACGAAGGCTAGATATTCGGCGGTGATGCCCTCCTGTGCCAGAATCTGCGCGGCGAGTATGCGCAACCGCGACACCTGCCGCTCACCAGCAGAAACAGCTTCCTGCATACCGCGAAGCGCTCGCGGAATCGCCAGCGCACGCTGGTACGCCTCAGGCGCGAGTCGTGCGTTTCGGCTGGAACGCGCCAGACCGTTGGCATCACGCGAGGTAGGGCAGATCACAACTCGAGTGGGGATGCCGAGATCAGCGACCATCCGACGCACCACCACGGTTTGCTGCGCATCCTTCGCGCCAAAATATGCCGCATCGGGAGCGACAGCAATGAGGAGTTTCGCGACGATGGTGGCAACTCCGTCAAAGTGCTCGTTGCCGCGCACCGCCCCCTCCAGCGTCTCAGTAATGGTGCCAGCCACGCTGACCGTAGTCGCAAATCCAGCGGGGTACATTTCTGCCACATCAGGAGCGAAGACCAGGGAAGCTCCTGCCGCGGTAGCAAGCGCTACATCGTGTGCCTCGTCACGGGGGTAGTTCGCAAGATCTGTCGCCTCCGTAAACTGTGTGGGGTTCACGAAGATCGAGACCACCACACACGCGTAATCCTGTCGCGCCGCACGGATCAGCGACAGGTGTCCTTCGTGCAAAGCTCCCATGGTGGGCACAAAGCCCACCCCGTCAACTCGTAATTCGCGCAAAGCTGAGCGCAGTTCTGCAACAGTTCGGACAATCGTCACGGTGTCTCTCCTGACTGAGGGGCGATAGCGAGCCGCTGCGTAGCTTCCGCGAGCGCATCGAACAGCGGGAGCGCGTCAGGTATGCGTTCTTGTATGGCCCGTCGATGCTTGGCCACAGTGGCGACGTCGCCTCGTGCGATCGGGCCGGTGAGCGCGGATGCTGCTCCGTTCGACGCCCAGTTGTCAACGGCTGCGCGTACGAGCGGCACGAAGGTGGCACGCGGCACTCCGGCAGTCGCGGCAAGCGCCTCAGCCAACCCTTCGACGGTGACCAAGAAATTTGAGGCAATGGCCGCAGCGGCGTGATAGGCCGTGCGGTCCTCTTCACGCACACGGAATACCCGCAGTTCCAGCGCTGCGGCGAGTTGCTCTGCCACCCGCACGGTCTGTTCAGAGCTGCCGTCAACTGCTGCGTATCCGCCACTGAACACATGCTCCGGACGCACGACTGTGGTGAGCGGATGCAGGCTGAAGGCCGGGTGCGGTGCGAGCACATCCAGGCCAGTCGCACCCGACAGGTGGCCGACGGCCGGGCCGCGTGCAATCAACGCAGCTGCAGCGGAGATCTGCGCATCCGGCACGGCAAGCAACACGATGTCGGCTCCCTCACCGCTCGCTCCTCGACCAAATGGACCAACAACGTTCACCCCTGCCGCACGGAGGCGGTGCGCGAGCGCAGTGCCCATGCGACCGGTTCCGACCACGCACACACGGGATGCGTGAAGCTCCGGTGCTGCCGCAACGGGTGGATCGTTGGTCTTCGACACGGATCACAGCCTATCGGCCGCGGCATGCACCGATGTGCTTGCCGCAGGCCATCTAAAGTGGATCGCATGAACGATCACCTCCGCACAGACCCTGCAAAGCTCGCCAAGGAGGCCGCACAGGCCATTGCACAACTTACCGGTGTGGCACACCACGACGTCGCAGTCACTCTGGGGAGCGGATGGGGCGGTGCAACGCGTGAGATTGGTGAACTCGTCGCTGAGATTCCGGCGGCAGAGGTACCAGGCTTCAACGCGGCCGCTGTGGTGGGACACAAGGGCACGCTCAGTTCGGTCCGTTTGCCCGATGGTCGGCACGCCCTGATTATCGGCGCTCGCACCCACCTGTACGAGGGGTACGGCGTACGTGCGGTGGTACACGGTGTGCGTACCGCAGCTGCCGCTGGCGCGCGGATCATGGTACTCACGAACGGAGCAGGCGGGCTTGACCCCGCAATTGGCCCCGGCGAAGCGATCCTCATTAACGACCACATCAACCTCACTGCGGTGTCACCGATTGAGGGGGCAGAATTCGTGGATCTCACCGATCTGTATTCCGCACGCCTGCGCGAACGTGCTCGCGAAGTCGCCCCCGAGCTAACTGAGGGTGTGTACGTGCAACTGCCCGGGCCTCATTTCGAGACACCTGCCGAGGTGCGCTACCTGCGGCAGATTGGCGGCGACGCAGTCGGCATGTCCACAGGCTTGGAGGCAATCGCGGCCCGGCAAGCAGGCATGGAGGTGCTGGGGATATCACTGATCACCAACGCGGCAGCGGGTATTCAAGAAGCGCCTCTCAACCATCTTGAAGTATTGGAGGTGGGCGACGCTGCAGCAGACCGTCTCGGCGCGCTCCTCGCACGCATCGTTGCTCACCTGGCGTAACTGCGCACAGCAAACATGAGGGTCGCCCACTCCAGAACGGAGTGGGCGACCCTCATGCGTTCAGCTGAACTTAGCCGTTGCAGTGGCAGCGATCCGCCTCCGGAACGCCCCACAGGGCCTCCTCAACGTGCTGGCCACAACCGGTCCAGGTCGGCTTGCCGCAGCTGCTGCAGGTGATTCGTGCGCACATAGTGTTCTCCTTGATGTGTATGTAGTGGATGGGGAAATGATAAGTCGATGTCTCGGTTAGGTGACGAGTAGATGCTCGCCAAGTACCCCACGCAGGGTGAGCATTCCACCAGAAAGCGAAGCAGAGTCAAAGCCGTCCTGTTGCAGGATACGATTCGCGATGTGTGATCGCACACCGGATGCGCACAGTACCCGCACGGGGCGACCGGCTGCCATATGACGCACCTCAGTCAGTCGGCTCCGCAACTCCGTATGAGGGACGTTCACAGCGTCCGGCAAATGTCCAGATTCGTACTCCGCACGACTCCGGACATCCAAAACCAACACCTGATCACGCAGTGAGGCCCACTGCTCGGCGTACCACAGTGGCAGAGTACCGTCGAGAACGTTCATCCCAATCATGCCGGCCATGTTCACGGGATCTTTCGCGCTTCCGTACATCGGCGCGTACGCAAGATCGAGGTCGACCAGATCGGCAACGGTAAAACCTGCGCGAATCGCAGTTGCGAGCACGTCGATACGCTTATCGACACCGCTCGGCCCCACGGCTTGCGCTCCCAACAGGAGCCCATCAGTACGACGCATGTGAACAACGATCGACATCGGCTCAGCGCCAGGAAAGTAGCCAGCATGCTGGGCAGGATGCAGATGCAAGGTTTGGAAGTCGATTCCCGCCCCAGCTAATGAGCTGCGGTTCGCGCCAGTCATTGCGGCTGTGAGTCTTCCCACGCGCACGATAGCGGTGCCAACCGGTGACGGAATCGGGTGCGCCTCCTCTTGCCGGAAGATATGATCGGCGATGAGCCTGCCGGCACGATTGGCCGGCCCAGCAAGCGCAACAGGCCGCTGAATCTGAGTGACCACGTCACGGGAGGCCACTGCGTCTCCAGCCGCGTACACTTGCGGCAAGTTGGTGCGACCGTGTTCATCGACTACAATCGCACCACGCTCGCAGTGCACTCCTGATGCTTCAAACACCGCAGTATCTGGTCTCACACCGACCGACAACACAATCAGATCAGCAGCGATCGTTCGACCGTCCGACAGCACGACGGTGTCGCGGTCCACACCAGCGACAACTGCCTGTGCTGCGATGCCATCGTTCACGGAAATCCCGAGATTTCGCAGTTCCGCAGTCACCAGGGCAGCCATCTCGGTTTCTAAAGGAGGAAGCACGTGGGGCGCAAACTCCACGATGTCCACCTCTAATCCTTGGATCCGGAGCGCCTCAGCTGCCTCAAGGCCGATAAAACCGGCACCGAGCACTACTGCCTTGTGTGCACCGTTCACCACCGCATCTCGCAACGCACGCGCATCATCGATCGTTCGCAGAGTCCGGACTCGCGGAGAGTCCAATCCATCGATCGGAGGTCGCAGAGCCGTAGCCCCCGGAGCAAGAATGACCGCGTCGTATCGCACAACTTCTTCACCGAGTGGATGCCGAACGGTGACGGTGCGTGACTCCGCATCAAGCCCGATGACTTCGTGATGAATTCGCACGTCGATATTCAGCGCATCGCGGAGGGACTCAGGCGTCTGCAGGAGCAGGCTGCCCTCTTCTTCGATCTCCCCACCGACAAAATAGGGCAGACCACAGTTCGCAAACGAGACGTATGCTCCGCGCTCGAAAACGATGATTTCTGCGTCCTCATCAAGGCGACGCGCTCGCGCCGCCGCACTCATGCCAGCGGCGACGCCACCAACAATGACGATTCTCATGCCGATTGTTCTTGGTTCTGCTGCTCAGCAATCTGTCGACGCACATCCTCCATATCGAGAGCACGCGTGCCGGCGATGACCTGCTCAAGCTGCGGCGCAGCGAGCGCTCCAGGCTGAGCGAACACGATGATGCCGTCACGGAACACCATCAGCGTCGGAATTGAGGTGATGCGAAAGCCAGCCGCAAGTTGCTGCTCGGCCTCGGTGTCTACCTTCGCAAAGGTAATGTCGGCATGCGTTTCGCTAGCTGTTTCAAACACCGGGGCGAATGCCCGACACGGGCCACACCAAGCGGCCCAGAAATCGACGATAACAATGCCCTCCTTCGAAACTGTTGCTTCGAAGTTATCAAGGGTCAGGTCTATGGTTGCCATAGTACCAGCATACCCCAGGGGGTATATTACGTCAACCCATTCTTTGCAAAGTCGCGCTCGCCAGCGTGTCAGCTCCGGGTCAGTGCAGCGAGAGTACGATAGGAGAATGGAAGCCGAGAAGTCCGCAGAAGCGCTTGAATCACAGCGCAAAATAGCTAACCGCCTCCGCCGCGCGCATGGTCAACTCGCTGCAGTCATCTCCCTCGTTGAGAACGATGCCCCCTGTCGAGACGTCGTGCAACAGCTCTCAGCGGTGTCAAAGGCCCTCGACCGTGCGGGGTACTTGGTGGTCTCTACTGCGCTTCGTGAATGCCTCACGAAACCTGAGGGCGATGGCGAGCTCGACGCTGGTGAGCTTGAAAAGCTCTTCCTGTCACTCGCCTAAACCGTTGCGACGGCCAACGAATCACAGCCTGTGGCGGGTGCGAGATGACGTCAAGCGAACGCTCACCACACGCGTTGCGCTACACAAGGGCATGACATGAGCACACTCGACGCCGACGCTCTCTATGCACGAGTGTCGCAGTGGATCGCCAACGATCCTGACCCAGCGACCCAGGCTGAAGCGCGCGCGCTTCTGGCGCTGGCAAAAAGCGGAAATGCCGACGCAGTGGCACGGCTTTCAGAAGCCTTCTCTGGCCGGCTCGAGTTTGGCACCGCCGGGTTGCGCGCGGAACTCGGAGCAGGACCTCGACGCATGAATCGTGTGGTCGTTGCTCAGACCAGCGCAGGCTTCGCCGAGTTTCTGCTGTCACGTGCCCGATCCGGCGCCACGCACACACCCCCCTCGGTAGTGATCGGATACGACGGTCGGGTCAACTCAGACGTCTTCGCCCGTGATGTTGCCGAGATCATGCAGGGCGCGGGGGTACAGGCAATTCTGCTTCCGAGTCCGCTTCCCACGCCGGTCACCGCCTTCGCCGTGCGCCATCTTGCGGTATCTGCAGGAGTGATGATTACCGCGAGTCACAACCCACCCCGTGACAATGGCTATAAGGTCTACCTCGGTGACGGCGATGGCGGCTCGCAAATCATTGCTCCGAGCGATGCCGAAATCGCCGCACACATCGCGCGTATCGCGGAGCGACCATGCGGTGAATTGCCGCGATCCACCGACTACCGTGTCGCTGGGGTAGAGATCGTCGAAGCCTACGTTGCAGCCGCAGCTGCGGCCATTCGTGCAGACTTTGAGAGCTCCGATCTGCGCAGCACGCCGACAATTGTGTACACGGCGTTGCACGGTGTCGGGTCCGAGACTGCGCGACGGGTGTTTGCCGCTGCACAGCTGCCAGCTGTCATTCCGGTGGTGGATCAAGACACCCCCGACGGCACCTTCCCCACAGTCGCTTTTCCGAATCCGGAAGAGGCCGGCGCGCTCGATCTCGCCTACGCAACCGCGCGCATCCACGGCGCTGACCTCATTGTGGCAAATGACCCCGATGCTGACCGTCTGGCGATCGCTGCCCCGCATGCCGAAGAACCCTCTGGGTACCGCCGCCTGAGCGGCAACGAACTTGGCCTCCTGCTGGGATGGCGCGCCGCTGAACGCGCTCATCGCGCGAGCAAAGGAAGCGCTCCGAGGGGTACGCTCGCGAACACGATCGTCTCGAGCCCCGCACTCGGTGCAGTCGCGCGACACTACGGCTTGGAGCACGCAGAGACGCTGTCGGGATTCAAATGGGTATCTCGAGTTCCTGAACTGGTTTTTGGTTTCGAAGAGGCCCTCGGTTACCTCACACATCCGCAGGTGCTGCGCGATAAAGATGGCATTCTTGCCGCAGCGGATGCGGTAGTGATGGCGTGCGAGCTCCACGCGTCAGGTCGCACCGTCTGGGATTTAATCGATGAAGCCAGCGATCGTTTCGGCTACTTCGCGAGTTCCCAGATCGTCCTGCGGCTCGAGTCCTCGACCGCAGTGGCGACACTCACGGAACGGATACGACAGTCTCCCCCAGAAAGCCTCGGCAAGGTGCCGGTCACACGCGTTCGCGACTACCTCAACCCAGGCCACGCCAGTGTGCCCGCCAATGTGCTCGCCTACGACCTTGCCGACGGATCACGGGTCATGATTCGGCCAAGTGGCACCGAGCCCAAGCTGAAAACCTATCTTGACGTGGTGAGCACTCACCCTGACGCTGCTGCGCGTCGCACAGCAGCGGGGGCTGCTCTCCAGCGTTTAGAGGAGGCCGTGCACACGTTCCTGCAGGGGATGATCGAGTGAGCTCACGACGTTCCAAGCGCGGGAATGAACGTCGCGCAGCGCCGCAGGAAGCACTACCGGCTCCGATGCGGTGGGATCTCACGCAGGCTGCAGCGCTCCTCGTCGAACCGAGCGTGCACGATGACAAGTATCGTCGTGGCGTCCTCGGATTGCGCACCGGCTCTGCTGCCTATCCCGGTGCCGCAGTGCTGGGGGCCGAAGCCGCCTGGCACACGGGTCTCGGCATGCTTCGCTACACTCCCCCGGTCGACGATACTGTCAGCACGCTTGGGCTTCCCTCCCCCGCGGCAGCAGTGCTCGCGGCGCGCCCCGAAACAGTGTTTCTGGGGGATGCCACACCGACCCACACCGCGACAGATGCATGGGTGATTGGATCTGGAACTGACCCGGCACAGCGCTCACCGGCAGAGGAATCTGCTCTGCGTGCGCTGCTGCAGGAGGAGGCGCCGGTGGTGATTGATGCGGGCGCTCTGGATTTGCTGGTGCACCCACAAACTTCTGAGACGACATCGCGCCTCGCTGGCGAGAGCGGGGTGCGTGCGCCGTGCATCATCACTCCGCATCGGGGAGAGTTTCTTGCACTATGGCGCGCTGCCGGGCTCGGTGACCGCCCACCGGGCTGGCCCGATCGGGGTCGCCGTGACCGCAGCCCAGCCGATTCTGCTCTGATTGAGGCTGCGCAGGCTCTCGCCGCGCGGCTATCTGTGACCGTGCTATTGAAGGGTTCAACGAGCGTTGTCACGACTCCGGGCGGACTCGTGTATCTCGCTGGGCCAGCAACTCCCTGGCTCGCCACCGCGGGCACAGGAGACGTCTTAGCGGGAATCTTAGGTGCGCTGCTCGCTGCACACGCCGCAGCAGTGCGAGAGGAAGCCGAGGCTCTGGGCATGCTGGGCGCCAGCGCCGCACTCCTCCACGATGCCGCGGCCAGACATGCATCCGGTGATCCGCGTGCGACTGCCGCACCTGCTCGCGCTCAGGTAGGTGCAGTCGGTCGCCCGATCACGGCCCTGGAGGTCGCGCAGTCGCTGCCACACGTCATCGGGCGGGTGCTGGGCGAGCGCCATGCCGCAGCCACCCAGTGAAGTCTCTGGCCACCGCAACGTGGGGCGCGGTTAGCTGAGAATACCGAGTCGTTGATTGACGCCCGTGGCAATCCATGAGGCCGTCAACAACAGGGTGCGGCAAATGAGGTTGAACCAGACCAGGACGCCGATAAGCACCGTAAATGATGCGAGCAACGGGTTGCTCGAGACCCCACCGAGCAAGAAGGTGCCGAGCACCTTCAAGCCCAATAACGCGGCGCCCCCGAGCGCGCATCCGGCGAGCAGCCGTCTCCGTGGGATCCTGATCTCTGCCAAGAAATAGTGGATCCCCAGCAGCACGAGCACATCGAACCCGTACAGCAGTGCGTAGCGCGCAGCTACACCAAAGCTTCCGAGCAGCCAACTGGACTCGTCGAAACCGACCGACTGGAGCAGCCAGTCCGAAAAATGGCTACTGAATAGAGTAAGCGCCGCGGAGACTAACAGTGCCAGAGAAAACAGCAGCGCCAGCACGAAATCACGCAGCTTCAGCAGCACGGCGTTGCGATACTCGCGCACATCGAGGCCAAAAATGATGCGAATGGAACGCCGCGTACCCGTGAACCAGGCAACTGTCACCCACAGCAGCGCCACTCCGGCGACGAAGTTCGTCCAGTCCACGGTGCGCTCGTTCAGCAGTGTGCCGACCGACACCAGTCCGTCTTCGCCCAGTAACCCGGGCACGAACAGATTGATCTGCGCAACCAACGAGTTGAGCAGATCAGCACGGCCACGTAGCCACACTCCGAGCACGCCGAAACCTACCCACAGCGCCGCAAACACCGCAAACAACGCCTGGTAGCTCATGCCGCCCGCGAGTACGTTTCCCCCAACGTCGGTGAAGTGAAAGAACGCGCGGAATGGTCGCCATTTCCGCAACCATTGCCAGCCCCGACTTCCCTGGGTCTGCCACTCCTGTATGCGCGTCCGCATATCTGAAGAAGCCCCCGGAGATGCATCCTCCGCGTGCGAAGGAATCTCAGGGGGCTTGTTCATGCGACACTGCGCAGCCGCAGCGGCTACTGCGTCTTTCCGGTGCGCAGTGCTGCCTTGACTTCAGCGATTGCCTTCGTCACCTGAATACCGCGGGGGCACGCATCGGTGCAGTTGAAGGTCGTCCGGCAACGCCACACGCCCTCGGTATCGTTCAAGATATCGAGGCGCACCTGAGCGTTATCGTCGCGCGAGTCGAAGATAAAGCGATGCGCGTTAACGATTGCTGCCGGGCCGAAGTACTGCCCGTCAGTCCAGAACACCGGGCAGCTGGTGGTGCAGGCGGCACACAGAATGCACTTGGTGGTGTCGTCGAAGCGCTCACGATCCTCAATGGACTGCACGCGCTCCTTGCCTGCCTCGGGGGTGGTCCCGGAGACCAGGAACGGCTGCACCTGCCGGTATGCCGCAAAGAACGGCTCCATGTCGACGATCAGGTCCTTCTCGAGCGGCAGACCTTTAATGGCCTCGACGTAGATCGGCTTCGTGATGTCGAGATCCTTGATCAAGGTCTTACAGGCCAAGCGGTTGCGACCGTTAATGCGCATCGCATCAGAGCCACAGATACCGTGCGCGCACGAGCGACGGAAGCTCAGGGTACCGTCTTGATCCCACTTAATCTTGTGCAACGCATCGAGAATGCGATCCGTGGGGTACATCTGCACGTCGAAATCTTCCCAGTGCGCCTCAGTTCCCGATTCGGGATCATAACGACGCACCAGCAGGGTGACGGTGAACGGCTCTGGCGCCTCAGGGGCCGCAGCCGTGGGAGCCTCAGCAGTAGCGGTGCTCATGGCTTAGTACTTCCTCTCCATCGGCTGGTAGTTGGTAATCACCACGGGCTTCCAATCCAAACGGATGTGGTCTTCCGGGTTGGCAGAGTGCGGATCACCCGAGAGGTAGGCCATGGTGTGCTTCATGTAGTTCTCATCGTCACGGTTCGGGAAGTCGTCGCGCATGTGACCGCCTCGGCTCTCCTTACGGTTACGCGCCGAGTAGACGAGCACCTCAGCGAGATCGAGCAAGAAACCCAGCTCAATTGCCTCAAGCAGGTCCGTGTTGTAACGCTTGCCGTGATCCTGCACGGAGATGTTCTTGTAGCGCAGACGCAGATCGTGGATCACGCCCAGCACCTCGGTCAGCGACTCCTCGGTACGGAACACCTGTGCCCCGCGATCCATCGCTTCCTGCAGCTCCTTGCGGATATCAGCGACGCGCTCGGTTCCGGTGCTGTGACGCAGCGACTCGACGAGCTCGCGAATCTCGCGAGCCGGGTCGGCGGGAAGCTCCACAAAATCTGCCTGGTTCGCGTACTCCGCGGCGCGGTTACCCGAGCGCTTGCCGAACACGTTGATATCAAGCAGCGAGTTCGTACCCAGTCGGTTCGAACCGTGCACCGAGACACACGCGCACTCACCAGCGGCGAACAGACCCGGCACGACGGTGTCATTGTCCATCAACACCTCTGCGTGCACATTGGTCGGAATGCCGCCCATCGCGTAGTGCGCAGTGGGGAACACCGGAACGGGCTCGGTCACTGGGTCAACACCCAAGTAGGTACGCGCGAACTCGGTGATATCGGGAAGCTTGGTCTCGAGCACCTCCGCACCCAAGTGCGTGCAGTCGAGGTAGACATAATCCTTGTGCGGGCCAGCGCCACGCCCGTCGAGCACCTCTTGCACCATGCATCGCGCCACAATGTCACGCGGGGCGAGGTCTTTAATGGTGGGCGCATAACGCTCCATAAAGCGCTCGCCACTCGCGTTACGAAGAATCGCTCCTTCGCCGCGTGCACCCTCGGTGAGTAGGATGCCCAGACCCGCGAGGCCCGTCGGGTGGAACTGGTAGAACTCCATGTCCTCCAGGGGCAAGCCCTTGCGCCAGATAATGCCAACTCCGTCACCGGTGAGAGTGTGCGCGTTGGAGGTGGTTTTGAAGATCTTGCCGAAACCACCGGTCGCGAAGACGATCGACTTTGCCTGGAAAACGTGCAGATCGCCGGTCGCGAGCTCATAGGCGACGACGCCCGAGGGACGGCGGTCCTTACCTTCGCCAGTCATCACCAGATCAAGCACATAGAACTCGTTGAAGAAGTTCACACCCAGCTTGACGCAGTTCTGGAACAGCGTCTGCAGAATCATGTGGCCCGTACGGTCGGCTGCATAGCAGGCGCGACGGACCGGTGCCTTGCCGTGGTCACGAGTATGCCCACCAAATCGACGCTGGTCGATCTTGCCGTCAGGGGTGCGGTTGAACGGCAGACCCATATTCTCGAGGTCGATCACCGCATCAATGGCTTCCTTGGCCAGGATTTCGGCTGCATCCTGGTCAACGAGGTAGTCACCACCCTTGACGGTGTCGAAGGTGTGCCATTCCCAGTTGTCGTCTTCAACGTTGGCCAGCGCCGCGGCCATACCACCCTGCGCGGCACCAGTGTGCGAGCGGGTTGGGTAGAGCTTGGTGATGACTGCAGTCTTGGCCTTCGGGCCAGCTTCGATCGCGGCACGCATGCCCGCGCCACCGGCGCCGACGATGACAACATCGAACTGGTGGTAGGTGACGCCGTCTTTCACGGTCACGTCCTCGCCCTGGTGGGTGTTGGTGGTCACATGCTTCCTAACTTCAGATGAAAAGTTTCGATGCGTGGGGCCTGGGGTCAGGCTGTGCAGAACGAAGCGAGCAGCTCAGGGTCCGCTCCGGGTGGGCACGGATCAAAAGTGAAAATCACGAGAGTGCCCAAAAGAATCAGGAGCGCAGCTGCAAGGAACAGCGCAACTTTGAGGCCTTTTGCGAGGCCCGGCTTCACGACGTAGTCGTTCACGATCGTGCGCATACCGTTTGCGCCGTGGATCAGCGCCAACCACAGCATCAGCAGATCCCAGACCTGCCAGAAGGGATTGGCAAGCTTGCCTCCCACGAAGCCAAAGTCAATCGCCTTGACACCGTCGCCGATCATGAGGTTCGAGAACAGGTGCCCAAAGATCAGGACAACCAGGAGCACACCGGAGGCGCGCATGTAGATCCAGCCCCACTTCTCCCAGTTCGTGCGCTTCTTGACGGGTGTCTGTGAGCGAGGAGTTTCAATCGAAATAGCCATGATAATCCGCTCCTCTTCCTAGTGCCCGAAGACGTTCATGAGATGGCGAGGGGTGAAGCCGAGCATCAAAATGAACCAGACCACCAAGACGCCCCAGAACATCGCGCGCTGATACTTGGTGCCTTTGCTCCAGTAATCGACCAGAATAATGCGGAGTCCGTTGAGGGCGTGGAAGATAATCGCTCCGACTAGACCAACCTCACCCAGCCCCATAAGAGGAGTCTGGTACGTCGAGATCACCGCGTTGTAGGCTTCCGGGCTGACACGGATCAGTGCCGTGTCAAGCACATGCACCAGCAGGAAGAAGAAGATAGCGACGCCGGTGATGCGATGCAGCACCCACGACCACATACCCTCGTTGCCGCGATACAACGTTCCACCGGGGCGGACCTTCTTCGCGGCTGCAGGCGTGACCTGCGCGGTTTCGGCTGACACGAGCTTCCTCCTTGAGTCGGGTTGTACCGGGCGACTCCGGTAATCCGATGCGCGGGCATCTGCAGAAGTTGGAGAACCACCCTTGCGTACACAGCGCAACTCCATTATGGCACCATTTGCGCCACCTCTCGGACACCCGCGGAGCCCAGCAATCAGCCCTGGAACGCACGCGGCACGGCTCCCCTGTGACACGGTATGACTAGGCTGTGGAGCATGACTGAGACCCCCGCACTCGACCGTTTCACCTGTGTGATCCCGGCAGGAGGTGCCGGCTCTCGTTTGTGGCCGCTGTCACGAGCAAACGCCCCCAAGTTTTTGCTCGACCTCACGGGTAGCGGCGACTCACTGCTCGAATCGACTTGGAATCGTCTGACGCCGTTGACCCCACCAGAACGACTGATGGTGGTAACAGGAAATGCGCACCGCGATTCTGTGACACGACAGCTGCCCGATCTGCTCCCGGAAAACCTGGTCACCGAAAGCCAGCCGAAGGATTCATCCGCAGCCATTGGCCTCGCGGCCGCAATCCTCGAGCGACGCGATCCCAATTCAATCCTGGGTTCTTTTGCTGCCGACCATGTGATTCGGGGCAACGTGCTCTTCCAGCGAGCAGTGCGCACCGCTGTGCAGGCAGCAGATCAGGGGTACATCGCAACGATCGGGATCCACCCCACGCACCCGGCAACCGGATTCGGATACATCGCATGCGGCCAGGCGCGCGGTGATCTTGCGCCCTTTGACATCTATGACGTGACCGAGTTTGTTGAGAAGCCCGACGAGGCCACTGCTTCTCAGTACCTCGCCTCAGGGGGCTATCTCTGGAACGCGGGAATGTTCATCGCGCGCGCTAGCGTACTGCTCGACCAGATGGCCCTTGCCGAGCCCGAAATGGTGGCTGCACTGCGCGAGATCGCAGCTGCTTGGGACACCGAACAGGCTGCCGCAGTGCGTGAGGCCCTGTGGCCCGGACTGCCCAAAATTGCCATCGACTACACCGTGGCAGAACCAGCGGCTGCCGCCGGCAAAATGGTGTGTGTTGCCGCGCATTTTGAGTGGGATGATGTGGGTGATTTTGCGAGCGTCGCGAATCTCCTCACACGTGGGCGGAGTAACGACCTCGCCGTGCTTGGCGACGGAGCCCAGGTGTTGTCCGACGCATCCAGCGGCATCGTAGTCTCCGAGAGCGACCGCCTGGTTGCGCTCGTCGGCATGGAGGACGTGGTGGTTGTCGATACCGCAGATGTGCTGCTTGTCACGTCTAAAGCACACGCACAAGACGTGAAGAAGCTGGTCGAGCGGATGAAGGTTACTGGCGGCGGCCACCTGCTGTAGCGCACGCGAACCGTGTTGCCTCGCGAATCCCGCGCGGCAACACGGCTCAGGCTACTTCACGAGCGGGAACAGGATGGTCTCGCGGATCCCCAGACCCGTGAGCGCCATCAGAAGACGATCCATTCCCATGCCCATGCCACCCGACGGCGGCATGGCGTGCTCCAGCGCGCGCAAGAATTCCTCATCAACCCGCATCGCTTCGTCATCACCGCGTGCGCCCTGCGCTGCCTGCTCGACAAACCGCTCTCGCTGCACCACCGGGTCGATCAATTCCGAGTACCCGGTCGCAAGTTCAAAGCCACGCACGTAGAGATCCCACTTCTCCACCACACCTGGAATCGACCGATGATGGCGAGTCAGCGGGCTCGTCTCAACCGGGAAGTCCATCACAAAGGTGGGGCGGCTCAGCCCTTCCTTGACAAAGTGCTCCCACAGTTCCTCGACGAGCTTGCCGTGATTGGGAAGCTTCACTTCCACCCCATTGGCATCCGCCAGCGCTTGCAGCTCTGCGACCGAGGTCTGCGGGGTAATCTCACGGCCAGCAGCTTCAGAAAGGGTTTCGTACATCGAGATGCGATCCCAGTCGCCGCCAAGATCAAACAGGGTACCGTCGGCCCACTGCACCACGTGTGTGCCTTCGCGATCCGTCCCCTGATTCACCGCGAGCGCTGCGTTCTGAATCAGCTCCTGGGTGAGATCGGCGATGCCCTGGTAGTCGGTGTATGCCTGGTACGCCTCAAGCATCGCGAATTCCGGGCTGTGAGTTGAATCAGCCCCTTCGTTGCGGAAATTGCGATTGATCTCAAACACCCGTTCGAGGCCACCCACAACTGCACGCTTCAGGTACAACTCAGGTGCGATCCGGAGGAAGAGCTCCGTATCAAAGGCATTGGAGTGCGTCACGAACGGCCGCGCCGAGGCGCCACCGTGCATGGTCTGCAGCATCGGCGTCTCAACCTCAAGGAAGTCGCGGGATGCAAAGGTGCTGCGCAAGCTCGCCATGGTGAGCGCACGAGTGCGCACATTGATCCGTGCTTGTTCACGCTGAATGAGATCAAGGTAGCGCTGACGCACCCGTGTTTCCTCGTTGAGTTCCGCGTACATGTTCGGTAGCGGGGCGATGGCTTTCGCTGCGATTTGCCAGTCTGACACCATGATGCTGAGCTCACCACGACGGCTCGAGATGACCTCACCAGCAACGAAGAGGTGGTCGCCGAGATCCACCAGCTCCTTATAACTGGCCAAAGATTCTTCTCCGACCTCGGCGAGGCTCACCATCGCCTGGATGCGGCTACCATCGCCTGCCTGTAACGACGCGAAGCACAGCTTGCCGGTATTGCGCTGGAACACCACCCGCCCAGCGATGCCGACACGTACGCCTGATGCACTGTCTGGCTGATCTTCCAGGTGGCCCCACTGCTGCCGAATCGCAGGAATCGTGGACGTCACGGGCACCGCCACCGGGTACGCGCCCCCGCCCAGGTCGTCGCCAGCGAGCGCATTCAGCTTCGCGCGCTTCTCCAACCGCACCCGCTTCTGTTCGAAGACCTCTGCTTCAGTGGTCACCTCGGGCGCGGTTTCGGACGCGTGCTGCTCGCTCATGTGGCGGGATCCTCCATTTTTGGCGTAGACGACCAGTCTATTCGGCTTCGCGATGGTGTTCGTCAGCGAGTGGATCCGCAGGCGCAGCGCGACCGAGTTCTTGCTCGGCGAACTCGCAGCGCTAGACGTCGCTCAGACCGCCGGTGTCTGCGAGACCCGCCGCCGCCCGCAGTTCCTCCTCGACCGCCGCGCGCACGAGACCACCCACGACATGATCTGGGCGATCCACACCAATCTGGCGCAGTGCATCGGTGGCTTGCCGCACCACAGCACGAGAAAACTCGGTGGCTGCCGCAATCGACTCCGCGTATGCGGGGCGGTCGTCCTCCGCAATGACCACTGGCTCTGCGCCCATCTCGACCGTGAGGGCCTGGCCGATCGGTAACACTGGTGCGGGAGCGGTGACCGCCACGGTAGCGCCGGTCAGCCGTGTGAGGTCGAGGCTCGTACCCGTGAACACCATTGCCGGATGGAGTGCCAGCGGAATCACACCTGCGGCAAGCGCAGGCGCAAACACACCGTACCCGTAGTCTGGTGCGGTATGCAGCACGAGCTGTCCTGCCTGCCAAGCGCCGACATCGGTAAGCCCCTGCACCAGCGCGACTAGCTCGGACGCTGGCACCGCGAAAATGACGAGTTCGCTGCGACGCACCACCTCCGGCACCTCAAGAATCGGCACCCCGGGGAGCAGGGTGTCAGCCCGCTCACGACTCACCTCACTGATCGCGCTGACCCCGGTCAACGCATGGCCGGCGCCCGCCAAGGCGAGCGCGAGCACGGGCCCGACGCGACCCGCCCCAACGACACCAACACCCAAGCGGCCCGCGCGCGTTTCCTGACTCATCAGCCCTGCCGCACCTCACGGATACGCGCGGCTTCGCTGGCTTGCACGCGCACCACAACCCTGGATAGTTCGGTAAATGCCTCTCGAGCACGCGGTTCGGCGATCCCCCTCATCACCACTTGAAAAGGACCCAGCACCGTATGTGCTTGGAGCGTCGCTAACCCGATGAAGCGCTGCACCAGCGGCCTGCTGAACTGCACAGATTGCGCACGCAGAATCGGCATCATCACAAAACTTCGATTCAGCCATCCACGGCGTACCCGTAGGGTGGCATGCTCAGAATCGGGCCGTTCCAGCCGCAAGCCAGCACGGCGCCTGGCGAACCACAACACCCAGGCAGCACGCGGCCCAGCTGGCAGGTAGCCGCCTTCGGCTCCGGCGCCCAAAATACCTCGCCGCAGCAGCTCGAGTTCATCAGGACACTCGGCCACGCCTGGTAGAAGCGTCGCAATGACCCGGGTCACATCGTCTAATTTACCCACCGGCAACACCACGTTCCGCAGACTGTTCTGCCCACCCTCGGCGGCTCCGCGTCCCGCTGTGGTCACGCGTACCCGCCACCAGCCAAAGGGCCGCCAACCGAGCGGTTGGCGAGCTTCGATGGCGTGGATCCGCCCGAACGGAATTGTCTCGGTGTGCGTCGCGGTCAGCCCTGAACCCACCCGCACGCCCTCGTGCCCGCGCGACAGCGTAAACCGGAAACCCTTATTAAAGGAGCCAAACCCGATGCCGACTCCGATCAGCACCGCCGGAATGATGGCGGTGAATGCGATCGGACTCCATACCAGCGCAGCAATCACACTCCCCGAGACCAAGAGAAGTGGAAATCCGATATCCCAACTCATCGCGATGCTCGCGAACAGCCGCCCGACGGGCACACTCACCAAACTGCCGGCGGCGCGCGCCTGCGGGTCGATATCGAAATCGATAAACTCCTGGGCGCGTTGTTCGAGCTTGGCGGGCAGAACCGGCAATCGCTGCGCATCGGCGCCCGACAGTGCAAGCGACTCTACGCCCTGCTCCCGCACTGCGGCTTCAGCTTCGACGGCGTCAGCATCTGCTGGATGCTGCGCGGCACGGGACTGCGCAACACTGCGCAGAATCTGCTGCCGCACGTCTTTTGCAACGCCAAATCCGAGATAGCTGAGCGCAACCTTTCCGCCCTGCCCGGCGGTCTGCACTTCCACCTCGGTCAACCCCAGCATTCTGGCAAGGAGTGGGCGCTGCAGATTCACACTCTGAATGCGTTCGAGCGGCGCACGGCGATGCTGCCGAAACAGGATCCCGCTGCGCGATTCAACCGCCTCGCCGGTGATGCGGTAGCTGTGAAAGCGCCAGCTCAGCCAGGAGAAAAAGATGATGAGTGCAATGACGGCCAGTGCAACTCCAATTGCAGCAACGATCAGCCGTTGCTCGACCAGGAACTCGAGGAACACCCCCTCGTCAGGTCCGAAATCACCAACGAATTGCTCCGCGAAGAACAGTTCAAGAATCCGATCGCGGAAATTGGCAAGCAGCACACCTCCGATCACGAGAAACGCGAGCCCACCGCGCAGCAACGGGGAAAGCGGGTGAAGTCGGTGCCACTGCGCTTCCTCAACCGGCGTTGCCACACGCGGCATGTCGCTCGCAACGCGCTCCTCTTGAGGATCTTCTGGCACGCTCGTCACAGGCCAGACCGTCGCGTCTCTGCCAGCGATACCAATCGGTCACGCAGGGTCTCGGCCTGTGCACTGGGTAAGCCAGGCAGACTCACGCCCGTGGCTGCGCTGGCGGTGACAAACTTCAGTGTCGACAGACCCAGTGCCCGCAGCAATGGCCCGCGTGTGACATCAACAAGCTGCAGTCGCCCGTATGGCACGGCCACCACCCGTTCGAACATGATCCCTTTACGAAACAGCAAATCGTCTTCACGCAAGATGTACCCGATTGCGCGGACCCGACGGAAAGCCAATGCTGCGCTCACCAACAAGCCAATCGCCACCGCGCCGAAAATCACATAGACGAATGGCGGCGGCGGTTCCGTGGCAACCATCAAGACACTCACAAACACAGCCACGACGCCGAGGGTAAGCAGAAGATTCAGGGCAAGATCAGCCCACGCGTACTTAGGCGAGACGCGCAGCCATTGCCTGCTCGCTTGCGCCCACGCTTCATCCGTCGGCGTCGTCTGCATGTCAGTCACTAGTGAACCTCCTGAACAACCAGCCTAGGCCCAGCACGACCACCGGCAACGTCTAGACCGGCTGCTCGCCAGCTGATACCTCGGAATCTGTGTCGGGTTCCTGGTCTCCCGCTGTCGGAGGAACGCGGCACCACCACTCAGTGAGGGCTCCGGCACCGAGCAGCACTGCGCCAGCAATGCCAACCATCAACATCGGAAGCCACGTGGCTGCGGGCGGAATGACCGTGCGAGTCAGCACTTGCAGCAGCAAACCGAATCCGAAACCGCCCAGCAAAGAGCCCGCGAACTGACTCGCCCGCGCTCCAGCAAGTAGGCGCACTGCGTGAAAGGGATTGACCGGGCGCTCCGACTTGCGGGTGACGGCGCGGCGCAACGACAGACCGAGCGCCAAGAGCACACCTGCAATCACCACGAGCGTTGCTGCGAGCGTGAGCGGCGGCACAACCGGTGGCACGCCGGTGGCGGACCGAAACACCTGCACCAGAACTCCTGCCGCAATCCCCGCGACAAAAAACGCTGCAACCAACAGTACAGACGTGCGCTCAAGACGTGGCATGGTCCGCCTCTGCCTTCTCCGGAGTGAGCAGACGCGTCGTGTCCCCGATGCGGGCGAGCAGCTCAGAAACGCGACCGCGGCCAATCAACACGGCATGTGGGTCAAGGTCAAGCCACGGCGCAAGTACGAAATCACGTTCGTGTGCTCTCGGATGCGGGACCGTGAGTCGATCGTCGGAGATGAGCTTGCCTCCGAAGAGGACGACATCGATATCGAGGGTGCGATCACCCCAGCGCACATCACGCACTCGTCCGAACTGTGACTCGAGGTGCTGCAGCCGATCAAGCAGGTCATGAGCGGACAGGGTGGTGTCGACTTCAGCCACACCGTTCAGATACCGCGGCGCGTCCGGATCGGGCCCGTCCGGGGTCAACGCAATACTCTCGCGAAGCGGGGAGGCTCGCACAGCAGAAATGCCAGGTGTGCGTGCCAGCTCCGCCTGCGCCTGTGCAATCGTTTCGCCTCGATCACCGAGATTCGCACCGAAGGCAAGCAGCGCCGTCACCACCTGCCCAGTCATGGCATTCGGCTTTCGCGGCTGCGCGTCACCGTCACCGAGACATCCCCAAAAGTAGCGGCGATCGGGGCGTCCGGCTTATGCACGGTGACACGCGTGGATTCAGTCCCCGGAAACTGCAGCACCACTTCGGCAACTCGCTCAGCCACGGTCTCAATGAGATCCACCGGGTCACGGCGTACGGCTGCCACGATCGCCGCAGCGACTTCTCCGTAATGGACCGTGTGCGAAAGATCATCGCTCCGCGAAGCAAGTCGGAGATCTACCGAGAGCTCCGCGTCGATCAGAAAACGCTGCCCGTTCGTTCGCTCAAAGTCGAAGACCCCGTGGTGCGCGAACACTTCAAG